>NZ_LT964739.1:1303359-1611947 GCF_900240265.1 Galactobacillus timonensis | reverse complement strand
ATAATCCGCTTTTGCACAGTGTTGGTGAAGAATCTATAATTTGGATAGCCCGACGGGGCTAGAAAGCTAAAACGCTTTGGTAAGTGGTTCTGAGTTAGCTGTGGTAGGCCTCCTCATGACTGCTTACTTAAGTATTGAGGTCTACCACAAATGTATAATCAATCGCTTACCTCTTCCAGGCGCCGTACGCCCTGGGATTATAAGGAGAGTCTTTCGCCGTACGAGCAGTTCATTAAGGATCAGTATGTGGAAGTCTTTGATCGCAGGCATCAAAGC
Source organism: Galactobacillus timonensis (assembly GCF_900240265.1). NCBI lineage: Bacteria > Bacillati > Bacillota > Erysipelotrichia > Erysipelotrichales > Erysipelotrichaceae > Galactobacillus > Galactobacillus timonensis. Next base: position 1,611,671 of record NZ_LT964739.1, on the reverse strand, counting down.
CTGATAGAATCCGGAGAAGCAGAGTTTCTGAATGCATTTCAGGTCTTTCAATGCAGACATTGCGGATCAGAAAACTTCATCAAGTACGGTCATACTTCAAATGGCGTAAACAGGTATCTCTGCAAAGATTGCGGAAGGACATTCACCATCACAACCGGGACCATTTTTGAAGATCATAAAATACCGTACACAGAATGGGTTGAGCAGCTCCTGAGAATTATCGGTTATGAAAGTATGAGTCTTGCCTCAAAGAATGGCCGTAATTCCTTCACAACAACGAAATATTGGGATGCGAAGCTGTTCAAAATCTTAGATAACTATCAGGAGAACATTGTGCTGTTCGGAAATGTTCAGATCGATGAAACATACTGGGATCTGGGAAAAAAGCACAGGCAGCTGATTGACGGCAAACAATACAGAGGCATATCCAGAAACAAGATGTGTATCGCAATTGGAACTGATGGCACGCAGACAATTGCAATCTACGAAAACCATCAAGGAAAGCCTACGAAAGAGAGTACCTGGAATGCCTTCAGCCAGCATATTCAGGAAGGCTCCATACTGATCCATGACAGTGAGCGTTCACATTCAATTCTGGTATCGGATCTGAACCTTACCGAAAAGAAATATAATTCACGAGATCTGATCAGACTGGATGATAAGGACAATCCTCTCAGAGAAGTGAACCACGCATGTGCTCTGCTGAAAGCTTTCCTGAGATCACATTCCGGGTTTGAACGCGATGAACTGCAGGGATATCTGGATCTGTTTGCATTTCTGATGAATCCGCCTGCAGAGCCGCTGGAAAAAGTCAAAGTACTGCTGGTGAGCTCACTATATATCCCAGAAACGCTAAGATATCGAGATTACTATTCCGTAGAACCGCATGACTAAGCGGTTCTAGACGCAGATTTACCAACACTGTGCAAAAAGGGATTTTTGCTGAAAAGTCACTTCTGTTTCGAATAGTCACAGATCCGGGTCTGCCTTGAACAAAGCATCCCGATACGGGCACATGACCAGAGCAGACTAGAAAGTTTCAGAATATGAATACCGCTCAATGACGACGCCACGTAGTCCGTGAAAACAGAATCAGAATCGGGTAGATTTCCAGACGTCCCGCAAGCATATTGAAAATCAGAACGATCTTGGAAAGTACACTGTATCCCGAAAAGTTATGCACAGGTCCCACCGCACCAAGACCCGGACCAATATTGTTAAAGGTTGCCAAAACCGCGGAAAGATTGGTTTCAATTGAAAAACCGTCCAGCGAAATAATCAGCATGCTCAGGACAACAATCAGACCGTAGGCCGTCAGATATCCGTTGAGGTTGCGCAGAATGATCTCCTCCACCGGACGCTCATTGACCCGTACACGCTCCACTTCATGCGGATGCAGATTGACATGAATATTGCGCCGCAGCGTCTTGAACAGCATCAGCAGACGGCTCATCTTCATACCGCCGCCCGTCGACCCGGCGCAGGCACCGCCGATCATCAGAATCAAAAGAATCGTCTTCGAGAATACCGGCCACTGATCGAAGTCCGTTGTCGCAAATCCTGAGGTAGACATGATCGTTGCCACCTGGAAGGCTGCCTGATGCAGAGACTCCCGCACCGTACCGTACAGCGCATAGATATTCAGGGTAACAAGGGCAATCGAAATGCCGATGACAGCCAGATACAGATGCAGCTCCTCATCCACCCAGACTGACTTCACGCGATGCAGAAGCAGCAGATAGTAGACGGAAAAGTTTGCACCGAACAGGAACATGAACACGGTGGTCACCGTCTGCGCCGCATGGGAATGGGAAGCCATCGAACTGTTCAGCACCCCGAAGCCGCCGGTACCGGCTGTACCGAACATGATGCACATCGCATCAAACCACGGCATCCCCGCAATTCTCAGACACACATAGTTAATGATCGATAGCGCAATGTAGAGAATATAAAGAATGGAAGCCGTCTGCTTCATGCGCGGAACCAGCTTGCCGACAATCGGTCCCGGACTTTCCGCACGCAGAATATGCAATGTATAGCCCTCATTCTCCTTCGCCAGCGGAACAACCGCCATCAGGAAAACAAGAACGCCCATACCGCCAACCCAGTGCGAGAAACTGCGCCAGAACAGCATGCCCCGGCTCATCGCCTCCACGTCATTCAGAATCGATGAACCGGTCGTCGTAAAACCCGATACCATTTCAAAGACGCAGTCGATGTAGCGCGGAATCTCTCTGGAAATATAAAAAGGAAGACACCCGAGCAATGACATCAAAAGCCATGTCAATCCCGTAGTCACCAGACCTTCCCGGGCATAAAAACCGTGTCTTGCCTTGCGGCCGATCAGATACAAAAGCAGCGCAGCGAAAAGAATAATAGCCCAGCTAAGGAAATAGGAGCGAACCCCGACAGGATTATGATCCACAGCCTCAAGAACCGCTCCCGGAACCATCAGAGCCACTTCCATCACAAGAATCTTAGCGAGGATCTTGGCAATCATCCGGTAATTCATGCGGCATCCTCAAAAACATCGTTCAGCTTCAGTATGCGGCGATCACTGTTGGCAATAACGACTACCGTATCACCCTTGTGGTAGACAGAAGATCCCGTTGCCAGTTCACTGTGCCAGCCGCGGCTGATGGTCGCGATCAGGACATTTTTCCGCGTCGGCACATCCTTCAGCGGCGTATCGGTATAGAGCGTATCATCATCGACATTAAATTCGATGGCCTCGCCCTTGCCCTGCGCAATCATATGAATGGTCAAAGCAGCACCCTTCTTATTCTGCATCGCCCGCACATAACGGATGATCCCGTCGGACACCAGAGTTTTGGGCGAAATGGTTGTTCCAATCGGAAGGCGGTCCAGAATACGGTTGTTTTCTGCATGACTGAGCTTGGTTACAACAGTCGGAACATTACGTTCACTTGCATACATGGACATGACGATGTTCAGCTCATCGAGACCCGTGAGCGTAATGAAGGAATCGAAGCTTGCAATGCCCTCCTGTTCCAGGAAGTCCTGCGAGCTGCCGTCCCCCTGCACAATTGTTGCCTTGTCCAGTTCCGATGCCAGCAGCGAACACTTATCAGGATCAATCTCGATGATGGTTGTATCGATGCGGCTCTTCTGCAGTTCCTGCGCAAGATAATAGCTCGTCTGGCTGCCGCCGACGATCATTGCGCTGCGTGCTTTGCGTGAAATGACGCCAAGCTCATTGAGCAGATCAGCCAAAGATGCCTGGGCACCGGTGATGTACAGAAGATCATCCGGCTGCATGCGGAAGCTTCCATCCGGAATAATGCACGCATCGCCGCGCTGCACGGCGCAGATCAGAATCCGCGACTTGACCACGGAGCCAAGCTGATTCAGAAGAAGCCCGTCCAGCTTACTGCCGCCCTTGACGCGCAGTTCCGCCATCATGGCCGCACTGCGGTTAAAGCTCTCGATCTTCAGGAAGCCCGGCATCTGCAGATGACGCGCAATTTCATAGGCAGCCGTCTCTTCCGGATTGATGATCATATTCAAGGCATACTGCGAACGCATCCGGTAGGACTGTTCCCGGTAATCGGAACTGCGGATTCTGGCAATGGTGTGAATCTGCGGATTCATCGCATGCGCCGTCAGACATGTCAGAAGATTGACTTCGTCTTCATCCGTTACCGCAATCAGCAGCTGTGTCTCCTGCACATTCGCATCTTCGAGAACCGACATAGCAGCGGAATTGCCCTGCACACCGATGATGTCATAGCTCTCCATCAGACTTTCCATCACCGCCCCGTTCTGATCAATGACGGTGAGATCGTGGCCTTCCGCCGTCAGTTCCTTCACCAATGTAGAGCCGACTTTACCACAGCCCGCAAGAATAATTTTCATAACTCCAAACCCTGCTCCAAATCCGACAATTTCTTTAAAAATGCGGTTCTATTCTAGCATCAATGCCCGATTCTTCTACTGAAACAGAAAGGCCTGATTGTAAATATTATTCTGATTCAAGACAGGTGCAGTTGACCGTATGATAGAGAGGCAGGAGACAACAATATGATGACGTTTGATGAACTGCTTGCCGCAAATCACATGGGTTACACCCCGTTTGCGACCCCCAATGCCAAGGAACAGATGAGTGATTTCTGGGCAAGCATGAACAAGGACCATACCGTCAGTGACGCCGAGATCGATACCGTTCTGGAAACATACCGCGGCCTGGGTGTCATTGCCCCGCTGGGCAGCAGCGCTTCCGCCGTGGCCACCGCCGGCGGGCAGAACACCGGCGAAAACAGGGAATCGGAATCCGAGAGTCCGAAAGTCGTCCATCCCCCTTTCCGCCCTCTGACTTCCTATGCCAGCGACTTCACCACGGAAAATCCGATCGTCATTCTTTTTGATGAGGATCATCGGATCAAGGCTCCCCTGATCGGTGCCTTCACCAATCCGGAGCGTAGCCACGCCTTCGAATCCAAGAAGGATAACGGTGAGATTCTCCGCTTCGACATTGCCGCCATCGACAAGCGCTACATCAAGTTCATTGAATGGCTCGGCTCCAGCCATATCTATGTCCGCCTCTTTGGTGAAGAAAACAAAGAAGGCTTTGCCATCACCCACATGGAAGCTACGGATCCCAACGGCAACGAAGCCTGGATGGATGTCAACGACGCCTTCCTGCAGTTCGTCATCCGCCGCCTGAAAACCTCCACGCCTCCCAAAAACAGGGACGAGGAAGAAGAGGAAGGCACCGATGTCAAAACCAGGGTCAATGAATCGATGGTACTGTCAGACCTTGGAAACATCGTCAACTTTCTTTCCGCGGCCGGGGATACGCTGCCGAAGAATATCCGCAGCTGGTGCTATCAGAACATCGCTCTGGCAAAGTCCAGCACCATCTCGCCCGAGGAACAGCGCCATGCCAAACGCGCCCTGTCACTGATGCTGCAGGTGCAGTGGCAGAGTTCCTTCTTCCCTTCCATCGATCCGTATGAAGCGCGCCGGATTCTCGATGAAGAGCTGTACGGCATGAACAGCGTCAAACAGCGGATCATTGAAACGATCGTTCAGATCAACCGCACCCATACACTTCCTGCGTACGGTCTTCTGCTGGTCGGTCCGGCGGGAACAGGAAAGTCGCAGATTGCCTATGCCGTTGCCAGAATTCTGAAACTTCCCTACGCATCCTTCAGTATGAGCACGATTCAGGATCCGGAAGCTTTGACCGGATCTCCCCGCATCTATTCCAACGCCAAGCCGGGAAAGATCATGGAATCCTTCGTCAATGCCCGCTCGAGCCGCCTGGTCGTCATTATCAACGAGCTGGACAAGGCAGATTCCAACAGTGCCGGCGGCGGCAACCCTGCGGATACCCTGCTGACACTGCTGGACGGCCTCGGCTTTACGGATAACTATATGGAATGCACGATTCCGACCAACGGCGTCTATCCGATTGCGACCGCCAACGATCTCAGCCGCATCAGCGGACCTCTGATGAGCCGCTTTGCCGTCATCCACATTTCGGACTATACGCCGGAAGAAAGAATCATCATTCTGCGCGACTACGTCATGCCCAAGATCCTCAAGCGCATGGGCATGAAGAAAGAGGAATGCGTCCTCACCGAAGACGGTATGCAGGCAGTGATCGACCGTTGCGCCAATGAGCCGGGTGTACGTGCCATCGAGCAGGCTGCCGAACATATCGCAGCCAACACGCTGTACCAGATTGAGACACGGCACGTCTCTTCAGTCATCTTCGACAGAACTGATGTGGAACAGCTTCTGGAACTCTGAAACCTACAGAAAATGCCTTCATCATCCCGATGAAGGCATTTTTTATTACTGTTTTTCTGTTTTGTCTGTTGTATCTGTTTTGTCTTTTTTCAGGCAAGGGCCTTGCCGAGATCCTCGCATGCCGCAATGGCTGCCGGATCCGGGGAACCTTCGGCAATCACCGTATCAACGACATTGACGCCGCTGGACAGTGCATCATCCTTCCAGCTGTCCATCCACAGGCCATTGCCCCAGCCCCATGAACCGAAGAGGCCGGTCTTCTTTCCACCGAGGCTTCCCTTGACAGAATCCCACAGCGGCTGGAACTCCGATTCCTCCAGCTGCTCGGAACCCATGGCCGGGCATCCGAAGGCGAAGGCATCATACGATGCTGCATCACCAGCGCTGAACGAGGAGGCGGGTACCAGCGTCACATCTGCGCCGGCTGCGGCTGCGCCATCCTTGACGGCATTTGCCATGGCTTCTGTATTTCCTGTTGCGGACCAATAAACGACTGCTACTTTGCTCATAATATTTTTCCTTTCTTTGTTATTTCAACCGGCCACGGTCAGCTGAACCACGCTTCTGCCCAGCGACCATGAGCGGCGATAAACCGATGTACATTTCTGATAGCGGATGAAACAGCGATTGCACTCTTCGACGTTGCCGTACACCTGCCACAGCCCGAGTTTCCGGCAGCCCTGGCCATGGTAGCGGATAAAGCACTGAACGTCATAGAGCGGGTAGCCGAGAAAGATGCCGATTTCGTGCGGAAACTGCTGGCCGCAGTCTGCGGTCCTCTGTTTCAGAAGAGAAAGGCACAAAGCCATGTTTCCCGGCGCAGGATATCCGCATTCCCTGAGAAACGCCTGAACATCCTTCTCTTTGAGGGCGCTCACCAGTGCACTGGGCCGATAGACGTAGATCAGCGAATGCTTGCTGCAGCGCCGTAACAGCATCAGGTGAATCCTCCGCGGGTTCAGCTTACTGTTCTTGGCGGCAAGCCACTGCTGCAGTTTCTCTTCGGATTCATAGGGGCTGTTGAACAGACTCCCTGTTTTCAGCGACGCAAGTGTCGGTGAAAAGAAATCGATCAGATATTCATCAGATATGGCATCCTCAATAAGTTAGGTATTCCTAACTTACGGGGATATCCTACCATCCCTTCCGTTTCCCCGCAAGCATGATGATCCATTACCGGGGATGGATTTAATTCATCACTTCTGATGGTGAATATGGCGGTAAATGCGGATGAAAAGATACCAGATCCCGATCGTTGCGACAATCGATGTGATGACATAGGCCACCCGGGTGGCTGTATAGGCATTGCTCATAGTCACCCCCCCTGCTGTACTGTCCAGTCTCAGTTTGCTAACCCTAATCTATGATATCCCGCTATATTTTCTCTGCATTTTCCATTCCTTTGGACGATAATGGTTAGGCTGTGCAAGGAGATAACCTTCAGTAACCCACGGCTGAAGCACGTGGGATTGTAAAAGATCCCATCGCCTCATGCCGTAGTGCGCAAGCACTAACTGAATAGCCTGAGTACTGTTGCACAAGCCATGTGCGCTAACAGTACTACGTTGTCTCTGTCATCAAACCCGTGGACGNTGAAGCACGTGGGATTGTAAAAGATCCCATCGCCTCATGCCGTAGTGCGCAAGCACTAACTGAATAGCCTGAGTACTGTTGCACAAGCCATGTGCGCTAACAGTACTACGTTGTCTCTGTCATCAAACCCGTGGACGTAATGCCTAATCTGCGGCTCTTGGACCTGTCGTTAAAAGCTCTGAGGGAAAGGAGCGGTGCGGCAGGTGTAAAAAGCACTGACAACATTGGCGAAGGCATCGAAGCAGACCGGCATTCTGCTTCACTACGGCAGCCAGATGCCGGACGGAGATCTGTTCTCCGTCATTGATCTGGCACTTAATGAAAGGACGGCATTATGAAAGTCTTTGTGCTTAACAAACACGGCAATCCGCTGATGCCGTGTAATCCGAAAAAAGCAAGGCTGCTGCTGAAACAGCAGAAAGCAGTTGTTGCGAAGCAGATGCCTTTCACGATCCGGCTTCTGTATGGAAGTTCGGGATATAAGCAGCCTGTATCACTTGGCGTTGATGCCGGAAGTAAGCATATCGGCATTGCCGCCACAACTGAAAAAGAAGTTCTGTTTGCAGAAGAACTGACGCCTCGCAATGACGTCGTAAATCTGATGTCTGTTAGGCGGCAGAATAGAAGATCCCGCCGGAATCGTAAGACGCGTTACCGCAAAGTGCGTTTCGACAATCGTGTGCATGCCAAGCGCAAAGGCTGGCTGGCACCGTCTGTTGAGGTAAAGATCCAGGAGCACATCACTGCGATCAAACACGTACAGCAGATTCTTCCGATTACGGAAGTTCATGTAGAGACTGCAGAGTTTGACACACAGCGCATGAAGGCGGTGGAAGAAGGCAGGCCCCTTCCGGTCGGCACTGATTATCAGCTTGGCGAGATGTACGACAGTTATAACGTTCGTCAGTATGTTTTGAAACGTGATAACTACACCTGTCAGTGCTGCGGGAAGCACGGTGATGGTGTGCAGTTCCATGTGCACCATCTGGAAAGCCGCAAAACCGGTGGCAATGCGCCGGGTAATCTGATCACGCTGTGTGAAGACTGCCACAAAGCGATTCATGCCGGCGCAAAAACGCTTCATGCTCGTAAAGCTAAACGCAGCACAAAGTCTCTGCGCGATGCGGCATTCATGGGCATTATGCGCAAAACGATGCTGGAGCGTCTGCGCGCAGAACCAGGCATCCCGGTGAATGGAACATACGGCTATATCACGAAGCTGTACCGTGATCTGTATCGCATCGAAAAGTCTCACATCAACGATGCCATCGTCATCAGCAAGCACTTCACCGCCGTGCCGGATGATGTCTGGTATTTTGCCAAAGCTGTGCGGAGGCATAACCGCCAGATTCACAAAAACAAGATCCTGAAAGGCGGTATCCGCAAACGCAATCAGGCCCCTCATGTGGTGAAAGGGTGCCGGCTGTTTGACTCCGTGAAGTACGCCAGAAACACGTATTTCATATTCGGGCGCAGGGCATCTGGGCAGATGGATATTCGCACACTTGACGGTGTCAAAGTGAGCGGTGGATCGCTGAGCTTCAGAAAGTTTTCAGTTCAGCATTGCAACGCAGGGGCGTTGCTGGAAAGGAGAAAGGCGATTCCTCCCACGAATGAATCCGTGGGTTTCCTCGCCTGAAATTTTATGATCAAGGATCAGATTGATTCGAAACTGTTAACGATGGCAGAAGAAGCGGATACTGCCCTGAAGGATATCTATGCAGAAATCGACAGAACCTGCATGTACAATTCCGACCGCGTTCTTTCCGCCTTTATCAAGAACAATGTTTCCTATACCGATTTTGCCGATATCAACGGCTATGGCAATTACGATGAGGGACGCGACAAGCTGGAGCGGATCTTTGCTGAAATTCTCGGATGTGAAGATGCCCTGGTACGTCCGCAGATCATGAGCGGAACCAATGCACTGTGGCTCACATTTTCTGCATTGTTAAGACATGGAGATACGATGATTTCCCTGACCGGCACGCCGTATGATTCTCTGCAGGAAATGATCGGTCTGAGCGGCGATTCAAGCCAGTCCCTGAAAAATGCCGGCGTCAAGTATGAACAGATTGATCTTGTGAACAATGAGTTTGACGAAGAGCGCATCCTTTCCCGCCTCGCGAAAAAGGATGTGAAGCTTGTCGAGATTCAGCGTTCCCGCGGCTATTCGCAGCGCAAATCACTGACGATCGCCAGAATCCGTCACCTGATTCAGAAGATCCGGGAAGTGAATGATGAAGTTCTCATCATGGTCGATAACTGCTATGGCGAACTGGTTGAAAAAGAGGAACCGGGCCACGCCGGCGCGGATGTCGTTGTCGGCTCTCTGATGAAGAACCTCGGCGGCGGCATCGCCTCGACCGGTGGTTACATTGCGGGACGCAGGGACGTCATTGAAATGGTCGCCGACCGTCTGACGGCACCCGGCATCGGCAAGGAACAGGGTGCCAACTTCAATCAGAACATTTCCTTTTTCAAGGGCATCTACATGGCTCCGGGTGCTGTGCGCAGCGCTCTCAAGTCGATGGCCTTCTGTGCCTGGATGCTGGAAAAGCTCGACTTCCACAATGTGTCGCCGCGCTGGGATGAATACCGTACCGATATCATCCAGACGGTGGAACTGGGCAGTAAGGAAAATCTTGTCCGCTTCACGCAGGGCATTCAGAATGCGTCGCCGATTGATTCCTTTGTCCATATTCTTCCGGCTCCGATGCCCGGCTACCCCTTCGATGAAGTGATGGCTGCCGGCTGCTTCACCCAGGGCTCGACGATTGAACTTTCCGCCGACGCTCCGGTCATTGAACCGTATACCCTGTATATCCAGGGCGGCCTGACGCCGGAGTACGGAAAGCTCAGTATCCTTCTGGCACTGACCCGGATCGAACAGGAACAATAAAAGAGGAAACTCAGCAGCTTCCCCTCTGTCCGCCATCGATGCGGATCACCGTGTTGTTAATATAATCGGCGTCATCGCTGATCAGAAACCGGATGAGGCTCGCTACCTCTTCCGGTTTTCCATAGCGTTCCACCAGAATTTTCTGACACTCTTCCTTCAGAAATTCTTCATCATAGCCATCCAGTTCACTTTCCGTTCCAATGAAGCCCGGCGCAATCGCATTGACATGAACATTCGGCGCATACTGCAGTGCCATGTTATGGGTCAGGGAAATCAAAGCCGCCTTTGAAGCATCGTAGTCAAAGCTCATTGGATAGTAAGTGTTGAGGCCGTTGGTGGAGGATACATTGATGATGCGGCCATAGCCTGTTTCTTTCATGCCTGACGCAAAGCGTTTCGCGCAATTGTAGGCGCCGACGACATTGACATCGAGAACGCGGCGAAATTCATCTGCCGTCTTGAACTGAACGAGGTTGGAAAGGTCGACTGCCGCATTGTTGATCAGAACCGATACGCTGCCCAGCATATCTTCCACGGCGCTGCCCATGGCCTCGACTTCTCCTTCCTTTGATACATCGGCGCAGAACGTCATGCACCGGACGGGAAAGGAAGTAAGAATTTTCTTCTGCAGCTCTTCCGCCGCATCTTTGGAATGATGATAGTTAATGACAATATCATACCCGGCCCCGGCAAGATTCAGTGCCGTGGCGGCACCGATCCCTCTCGAAGCTCCGGTAATCAGAACAATTCTTTTCATACAGACAGAAAAAAGAGAGCTTGATCAAGCTCTCGAAGAATACTTCCCATCAGCCGTAGTAACGATGATGACGTCACCGGTATTGATGAACTGCGGAACACGCAGCGTCAAACCTGTATCAGTCGTCGCATCCTTGGTCTGCGAAGAGTTGGCACCCTTGACACCCGGTGTCGTCTCAGCGACAGTCAGTTCAACCTTATCCGGCAGCTGAACGTTGAGAATGTCACCGTTGAAAATCATCAGGTAGCACTCCATGCCTTCCTTCAGGAAATACTTGTTGTCCCCGATCTGTTCTGCGGAAAGATCATAGGTCTCATAGGTCTCCATATCCATGAAGCTGTAGGTTCCACCTGCTTCATAGGAATAGTTGACTGCCTTCTTCTCGATCATTGCCGGCTCGAACTTCGTGTTTGCATTGAAGTTGCGCTCCTGTGTCGATCCGGTCTTAAGGTTGCGCATCTTCGTCTTCAGAATTGCGGCGCCCTTGCCCGGCTTCACATGCATGAACTCCAGGACGACCCACGGATCGCCATCAACCATGACGGTTAATCCTGTTTTAAAATCTCCAGCTTCGATTGCCATACTATCCTCCAAACAATTTCTTTCTTTTGCGCTGATATTCTAGCAGTTTACTCCATGATGAAACAATAGGAAACAGAAGAATTCACAGCGATCTTCCCCGTTTACATCACAAAGAGATGCTTTCGTGCGCTGTAGTACGCCGAAATGACCATCGCACCGGTTAACAGCCACGAAACGGGATAGATCATAAACAGTGTTTCAAAGGAGCGGAAGCGCAGAAAGATCGTATTGATGTAGATCAGACGGAAGACGCACGACCCCAGGATCGTCAGCAAGGCTGGTGTCATACTGCGGCCCATCCCGCGCAAACACCCGCCCGGTATTTCATAGAGTCCCGTCCCGATTTCGAGCGTACTGACAAACAGCATACGGACATAGGCATACTGAATGACTTCCGGATCCTCCGTAAAGAACCGGATGAAGAAGCCGCGGCCGAACCAGAAGACCAGGCTTAGCGCCAGCGTCAGCACCGTTCCCAGTCCCCAGCACCAGCGCAGCACGCGCTTGCACCGGTCGAATTTCTTTGCCGCAAAGTTCTGCGACGTAAAGGTAACCGCCGTCTGGGCAAACGCATTGATGATGAAATAGCACATGAACTCGAAATTGGAACCGGCGCTTGCGCCGGCGATGGCATTGGCGCCGAAGCTGTTGATTGCCGTCTGAATGACAACGTTGCTCAAAGCGAATACCGCACCCTGCAGTCCTGCCGGAAGACCGATTTTTACCGTTTTCACAATGTATCGGTGATCCAGACAAAGATGACGAAGATTCAGGTGGAAATCTTCCTCCTCATGTGCCAGATCCCAGGTAACAATGGCTGCACTGATCGCACCGGAAATGTCGGTCGCAATCGCAACGCCCGCCACAGACAAATCCATAACGATCACAAAAAACAGATTCAGAAACACATTGGCAATACCGGCAATCGTCAACGCAATCAACGGCCGCCGCGCATCGCCCCGGGCCCTCAGAATAGCGCTGACGAAGTTATAGATCATGACAAACGGCATGCCGAGAAAGTAGATTTCCAGATATTCGCTGGCCAGATTCATCACATTAGCCGGCGCCCCCATCAGAGAAAGAATCGGCCGCGCCAGCAGAAGCCCGATGAAGATCAATGCAACGCCCGACAGCAGGGCCATCGTAAACAGCGTCGAAACGGCGCGGGGACACTCCTTCTGACGCCCAGCTCCGACCATCGACGCAATCACAACATTTGCCCCTACCGAAAGTCCTGTAAACAACGACACAATCAGATTGATGACCGGCGCATTGGAGCCAACCGCAGCCATCGCCGCCGCCGAATCAAACCGTCCCACAACCGCCAGATCCGCGCTGTTAAACAGCTGCTGCAGAATACTGGCTGCAGCCAACGGAAGCGCAAAGAAAAGGATCTTGTCACCAAGGCTGCCCTCCAGCATATCGATCTGTGTTTTTCCATGTCTATTTTTCACAGGTGCTATTGTAGTCCCGATCACCAGCACTTGCTCAACCTTCTAAAGTGACCAGGAGGAAAACATCGACCTCTTTGACCCCGCCGTTGTACGCATGATCAATGGTCGCTGAAGGTGCAAAAAAATATATATGTTGTTTTGTTCAGGCAATCTGGAAAATCCAGCCCTTGGGAGCTTCGATCTCTCCCATCTGAATACCAAGCAGTGTCTCTCTCAGCTTCTTCATCACCGGTCCGATTTCTTCCATCCCGGAAGGGAAATCGATGATCGTACCATGATCATTGATCTCTCCGATCGGTGAGATGACGGCTGCCGTTCCGCACAGGCCGCATTCCTTGAACTTATGTTCCTTGACTTCTTCCCAGTACACCGGCCGCTCATCGACCTTCATGTTCAGATAATGTTCTGCAACATAGACCAGTGAACGTCTCGTGATGGAAGGAAGAATCGTGTCCGACTTCGGGACGACAAGCGTATTGTCACCATCGACGAAAAGAATGTTGGCGCCGCCGGTTTCTTCAACCTTGGTACGGGTCGCCGCATCGAGGTAGATGTTTTCGGCAAATCCCTCCTGATGCGCCGTCACGATCGCATGCATGCTCATGGCGTAGTTCAGGCCGGCCTTGATATGGCCCGTCCCACGGGGAGCTGCGCGGTCGAAATCACTGACTTTGACGACAATCGGCTTGACGCCGCCCTTGAAGTAAGGGCCGACCGGAGTCCCGAAGATGCGGAACTGATAATCCTTTGCCGGCGCAACGCCGATGACCGGGCTGATGCCGAACATATACGGACGCAGATACAGGGTCGCTCCTGTTCCATACGGAGGTACCCAGGCGGCATTGGCGCTGACGACTTCCCTGACGCCTTCCACGAACCTGTCCTTCGGATACGGCGGCATCTCCATGCGCAGTGCACTGTTGTACATCCGCTCGGCATTGAGGTCCGGCCGGAAGCACACAATATGATCATCTCTGGTTGTATAAGCCTTCAGTCCCTCGAATACAGATTGCGAGTACTGCAGAACCCCTGCACACTCACTCATCGTAATCATCGGATCGCTGCTGAGCCTGCCTTCCGTCCAGGCGCCGTTGACATAATCCGCAACATAGCGCTGATCAATCGGCTGATAACTGAAGCTCAGATTTTTCCAGTCAATATTCTTCTTTTCCATGTCTGTTTCTCCCTGCTTTTTCCATTATATTGAACCCCGCCTGACTTCTTTCACTTTCTGTCCCTCAGGCTGAAACAGTTTCCACTTTTTCCTGCCTATTCTTACATTTCTTACATTCGATGCGTTTCCCGTCATTTGACGCCTTCGATCTCAACGTCCTATACTGAGGCAGGAAAGAATCAGGAAAGGAAATCATAATGAATAACTACAGCCGTTTTATCGACCCCTGCCGGCGCAGTGTACCCGTCTCAAAAGAGCTCGTAGACGCTGACGGCAATTGCGTCTTTGGAACCTTCGATCGCGAATTCGAATCCATGGACCTTCTCCGTGCCAGAAAGCCGACCCGTGCCCCGCAGATTCTCAACCGTTACAGGCTGACCCTCTGGGAAGCGACCGAAATCAGTCTCAAGGAAGGCGTCCTGCTGGCCGTCGTCTGTGACATGGGTTTTTTCGGCAAAACGCTGAACATTTTCTTCGACAGGCGTACGAAAAAAGTAACGACCTGGGATACAAACCTTGCCAGCCGGGATACGCACATCGCCCCCAATCTTCTGCATGGCAGTATCACGGAAGCCGAAACAAAGACAAGCCATATACGCTATGAGAATTCTTTCGAAAATGGAGCATGCCACCTCAGTGGACACCATACCGGAAGTAATTCATCATCCAGCGATACAATCTCCTACGATTTTCATCTCACCCGTATTTCCAGACCAAGCGTCGTCAGTATTCCCTTCGGCCCCAATCGTCCGCTGTACAGCCAGAAAGATTTTTTCCATGCCGAAGGAAAACTTGTTCTGAATGGCGAAACAATATTCTCGAACGAAGATACTACCGCCGTCGTCGACGATCATCGCGGCTATTATCCCCGCCGCATGCACTACGACTGGGTAACGACCATGGGCACCAATGTACACAATGGCAGAAAACAGTTCCTCGCCCTGAATCTGACCCGCAACCAGTCCATGGATCAGGATAAATACAATGAAAACCTGATCTGGAAAGAGGGCGAAACCAGCCTTCTGCCGCCCGTCACATTCCAGCGCCGGCCTCAGTCCAAAGATTTTCGCGGCCAAAGTGTCTGGCTCATCAACGATGAACACGATATGGTTCGTATCCGCTTCCTTGTTCAGGGCATCAGCCCCATGGTCCTGCATGCCGGAATCATCTCAATCGACTACTACGTAACATTCGGTGAGTTAAGCGGCTATGTCCGCGACGAAGACGGGACCATGTACATCCTCGATGGAATGATGGGAATGGGCGAAGACAAAACGATGCTGTTCTAGCCGGCTTCAGTGCAAAGAAAGAAATGCTGCAACGGCTTCCGCGGTTTCTTCCTGCTGCCGGGCGGCAGAAATATCCGCTATCCCGTCCCCCTTCTGAATACCATAATTGCCAAACTGCGCATGGTTTCCGCCGTCAATCACAACTTCGGTTGTATCCTGCGGACGATACTGCGGGTTCTTCGCAAGCATACCGGTATGACCATCATTGGAGCCATAGATGTTAAGCAGCGAAAAACCATCCGCATGCAGATCCTTTGTCGGATAGCCGGCAAGCATGATCAGGCCATCATACGCATCGAGATGTTCTGAGACATACTGTGCCGCCATCGCCGCACCAAGCGAGTGGCCGGCCATAAACCATGAAGAATACGTACCGTAAGCCGACCGGATGCGATCGGCTTTATTGATGCCGAAGAACGCCATGTGCAGCGGCATGTCAAGAAGAAATACATCCGCACGTTCTTCCGCAATCCTGTGCATCAAGGGTGCATAGGCTGAGGTTTCCACCTTCGCGCCGGGATAGAAGATGATCGCTGTATCCTTCGTAGGTCCGTCAAAAAGCCAGCCGCCTTCCGGAATCTCTGTTACCTGCACCGTATCATCGCTTTCAAGTGCCGCAAGTGCCGTGTCATCGGCGTGATAGTACGAGCCGAAATAGAAACAACCCCAAAGAAACAGGGCCAGCACAAGGAATAGAACAAGCCGTTTCCGTTTCCGTCCCTTTCCTTTATTCTTTTTTACTGCTGCGGCGCCGTTTTCTGTCATCTCTGTATCCTCATTTATTCATCATTGTAGTCCGAAAATTTTCTTCGATCTTTTCATATTATTTTTCAACTTTTTCAGAAAACTATTGTAATTTTGATTGACACCCCGCCTCCCATGGGATACTTTAATGACAAGTTCAACGAACAGAAGAGTATCTGCCATCGCCCACCAGCGAGCCGGAACAGAGTGGAAGTCCGGCGGCACCGGTGGCAGAGAAGCGCATCTGGGAGAAGTTCTTCTGAAAAAAAGTAAGAAGAAACGTTGCCGGCGTTAACGGATTGAGGTGGTCAGCCAACGGCTGGCAAACAGAGTGGTACCGCGATCAAAGTCGTCTCTGCAAAAGAGACGGCTTTTTCTGTTATTGAGGCGAATGGAGGTGATGCGATGCAGAACGAAAGCGAAAACGACCGACGAACTGATACTGGCATTATCCATTCAAAGCACAAACACACAAACAAAGAGAGGAAAGAAAAAATGAACACGAAAATCTGGAAATCAATCATGACAGCCGGCATGGCACTGAGCCTGGCGGCCTGCGGATCCAGCAGCGCTGCCGCATCCGCATCTACCACATCAAACGCCGCTTCTTCCGCAGCTGCTTCGACGGCAGCCGCAGCTGTAGGCGATGGACAGACGATTCTCATCGGCATCTCGCCGGATTATCCGCCGTTTGATGATCTGACCACAGACGGCCAGCTGACCGGCTTCGACTATGACATGGGCGAATGGATCTTCAACTGGCTCAACGAAAACGGCTACAACTACAAACATGAATGGAAACAGATGAGCTTCGACACCATCATCTCCTCAATTCAGGCCGATCAGATTGACCTGGGCATCTCGGGCTTCACCTATGCCGAAGACCGGAAGGTACTCTTCTCCGATCCCTACTATGAATCGGCACAGGTTGCTTTGGTTCCGGATGACAGCCCCCTCACTTCTACCGATGAACTTGCGGGAAAGACGCTTGGCTGCCAGCTCGGTTCCACGGGCCAGACGGTTGCTGAGGAAGTTTCGCCGGACAATACCACGGCTGTTAAAGATATGGGCGTTGCCATCGAAACACTGAAGGCAGGCGGCTATGACGCTGTCATCCTCGATATCTCCGTTGCCAAGAACTATGTCGCTGCCGGCGGCTTCAAAATGCTCGACGGTAAGCTGCTTGATGAATCGTGCCACATTATTGCCAAGGAAGGCAACACGGAACTTATGGATGCCGTCAACAAGGCCCTTGCCGCATTCCTGGACAGCGACGACTACAATAGTCTGAAAGAACAGTACGGCATCGAATAAAACAGGAGCAGCGGATGGCAGATATCTTTACCTCTGAAAATCTCATCTTTCTAATCAAGGGAGCAGGCATAAGCCTGCTTTTAGCCTTGGGAGCTGTAGCCATCGGATGCGTCATCGGCATCCTGCTGGCAGCAGCCAAGCTGTCGCATTCCAAAATTCTCCATGTTATTGCCAACATCTATGTCGAGCTGTTCCGCGGCACCCCGATGCTGCTGCAGATCCTGTTCTTCTTCCTCGGCATTCCGGTTCTCTATCAGCGCATCACCGGCAGCCGGATGACTGCCAACCCGTACATCGTCGGTCTCCTCTCCCTTTCCTTCAACTCCGGCGCCTACCAGACGGAACTGATCCGCTCCGGCATCCAGGGCGTCGACAAAGGTCAGTGGGAAGCGTGCGCCACCCTTGGCATCGGATACAAGACGATGATGAAGGAAATCATCCTTCCGCAGGCGTTCCGTCATATCATTCCGCCGATGGTCTCTGAGTTCATTACGCTGACCAAGGACAGTTCGCTGATTTCCAACATCGGCGCACTGGAACTGCTGTATCGTTCGCAGATCCTCGGCGCCCGGTATTATGACTATCTGGATCCGCTGATTCTTGCCGGTATTCTGTATCTCATCATGACGGTCATTACCTCGTATTTTTCAAAGAAGCTGGAAAGGAAGCTGGCCCAAAGTGACTAAGATCAAAGTTGAACACCTGAACAAAACCTTCGGAGCACTGAAGGCACTCAAGGACGTCAGCCTGGAAATTGAAGACGGCGACATTGTCTGCCTCATCGGTCCTTCGGGATCCGGAAAAAGCACCCTCTGCCGGTGCATCCACGGCCTGGAGACCCCGGACAGCGGCAGTATCTATCTCGATGACGTTCTGATGGACCCGGGCAATAAGGCAGCCTACGCCGCCCAGCGCAAGAAGATGGGCTTCGTCTTTCAGCACTTCAATCTCTTTGCAAACAAGACCGTACTGGAAAACTGCGTGCTTGCACCGATGACGGTTCTTGGCAAGAGCGAACAGGAAGCCAAAGAGATCGCCATGGAATATCTCAGGAAGGTCGGCATGGAAGCCAAGGCTGATTCCTATCCTTCCAAGCTGTCCGGCGGCCAGCAGCAGCGTGCAGCAATTGCCCGTGCCCTGTGCATGAATCCCGAAGTGATGCTGTTTGATGAACCGACGTCGGCCCTCGATCCGGAAATGATCAAAGAGGTGCTGGAAGTCATGCGTGACCTTGGCAATCAGGGGATGACGATGCTCGTCGTCACCCATGAAATGGGATTTGCGCGCAAGGTCGGCAATAAGGTCATCTTCCTTGATAACGGCGAAATCGTGGAGCAGAACACTTCGGAAGCCTTCTTCTCCAATCCCCGTACCGATCGGGCCAAGGATTTCCTCTCCAAGGTTCTCTACGACTGAAACAGGCAATCCGGTGGCCGCAATTGCGGCCGCTTTTCATGCACGGATGCACTGCGCACCGTTCCATCAGCAGTGAAATGACAGATAAGGTATAGTAAAAACGGAAACAGACTATGAAACTGCCCCCATTCAAAACCGAACAGTGGATGAACATCTACGAAAATGATGCCGTCTACAATCTGACGGACACCTGCGTCAGCCCTCTCACCTTCCGGCAGCTGACGGCCATGGATCCTGGCGATCGCCTCCATGACCTGAAGCTCGACTATGGCGTCATCCCGGGTAACGAGGCTCTTCGCAAATGTATTTTGAGCCTGTATCAGACCGGTACCATCGATGACATTACGCTCGCGGATGGCTGCCTGCATGCCAATGAACTGATCATGAACACCCTGCTGGAGTCAGGCGATCAGGTGCTTACTTTTTCACCCGGTTATCAGCAGTTTTCTGATGTTCCAAGATCCCTCGGCTGTGAAGTGACGGAAATCAAGCTTCATGAAGAGACCGGCTGGCAGCCGGAGTTGGAAGATATTTCCGCAGCATTTGCCAGTCACCGTTTCCGGCTCGTAATCCTCAACATGCCGAACAATCCTACCGGCTCAATGCTCAATGAAACGATCCTGCAGGCCCTGCTGCAATATGCAGAACGCTGCGGCAGCTACATCCTCTGTGACGAGGTGTACCGGGATCCACAGTTTCCCAGTATTGCCGATCTCTATCCGCTCGGCATCTCTACTTCTTCGCTTTCCAAATTATTCTCACTGGCCGGCCTGCGCCTGGGATGGATCAAGGGGCCGAGGAAGCTGATCGACAAGATCAACGAACGCCGCGACTATTCCATGATATCAACAGGACCATTGCGGGACACGCTGGCTCTGATTGCGCTTGAAAACAAGGATCAGCTGCTTTGCCGCAGCCGCAGCCGCATTAAAGAGGACCAGGCCGTCATTGAGCAGTGGCTGAAAACGGATCCCCGCATGTCGATTCAAATGCCGGTTTCCGGAACCGTCGGCTTTCTGAAGTACGATGCCCCGATCAACAGTGAAGATCTTGCCCGCGATCTATTGCGGGATACAGGTGTCTTCTTTGTGCCGGGAAGCTGCTTTGATTGCGATTACCATCTGCGTCTCACCTTTACGGCAGAACCCGAAACGCTGCGCCGCGGCCTGCAGCTGCTGAGCGGATATCTGATTGCCATGAGTCATCCTTGTCAAACTTGACAAGGCGCGTTTCGACGCATACCATACGAGTAAGGTTTCGAAAGAAAGATACTGTCATAGACGAGGAGGAAAGCAGAATGAAGCACATTGTGACATTGGATACACGCAGCATGAAGGACAGTGCAGCAAACGGCGGATGCGGCGAGTGCCAGACTTCCTGCCAGAGCGCCTGCAAGACGAGCTGCGGTATTGCGAATCAGAGCTGCGAAAACAAGCAGGCCAAGTAAGCATCGCTGCTCATAAGTAACACAGAACGAATGACCGGAGCGCTGATTCATCAGCTCTCCGGTTCTTTCATGGAAGGGGAACCTATGATTCATCAGTACAAAATGAACGGATACAACATCGTCCTGGACACCTACAGTGCCAGCGTACACGTCACTGACGATGTGACATATGATGCGATCACTCTGCTTGATCAGGGCTGCACGAAAGAAGAAGCCTCTGCCCGGCTGAAGAAGAACTATGCCGCAAAAGGCATCTCAGACAGCGACATCGACGATGTTTTCAGTGACATTCAGGAGCTCATTGATGCGGGAAAACTGTTCACCAGCGACACCTTTGCGGATCTTGCGCCGAAGCTCAAGAATCAGTCCAATGTCATCAAGGCCATGTGCCTGCTGGTTGCCCACACCTGCAACCTCAACTGCTCCTACTGCTTTGCGGCACAGGGCAAGTTCCATGGCAAAGCCGGTCTCATGGATTTTGAAACCGGAAAGCGGGCCATCGACTTTCTCATCGAGCACTCAGGAACGCGGCGCAATCTCGAGGTTGATTTCTTCGGCGGTGAGCCCCTGGTCAACTTCGACGTCTGCAAGCAGATTGTTGCCTATGCACGCAGTATCGAAAAGGAAAAGGGCAAGAATTTCCGCTTCACTCTGACCACCAACGGCGTCAACCTGAATGATGAAGTCATCGCATGGGCAAACAAAGAGTGCTATAACGTCGTCCTTTCCCTTGACGGCCGCAAGGAAGTCAATGACCGTTTCCGCGTCGATATCAATGGCAAAGGAAGCTACGACACGATCGTTCCAAACTTCCAGAAGCTGGTCAAGGCGCGCGGCAACAGGAACTATTACATGCGCGGAACGTTTACGCACTACAACACGGATTTCACCAAAGACCTGTTCCACATGGCCGATGACCTCGGCTTCACAGAGCTGTCCATGGAGCCGGTGGTCGCCGATCCTTCCAGTCCCAGCGCATTAACGGAAGAAGATCTTCCGAAGCTGTTTGAACAGTATGAAATTCTTGCCAGGGACATGGTCCGCCGGGAAGAGGAAGGTCATCCCATCACCTTCTATCACTACATGATCAACCTTGCCCACGGACCCTGCATCTACAAGCGCATTTCCGGCTGCGGCTCAGGAACAGAATATGTCGCTGTCACAGCCTGGGGCGATCTCTACCCCTGCCATCAGTTCGTTGGTGACGCTGCCTATAAGCTCGGCGACATTTACCACGGCATTACAAACACCGCCCTGCGCGATGAGTTCAAGTCCTGCAACGTCTACAGCCGTCCCGAGTGCAAAGACTGCTGGGCGAAGCTGTACTGCGCCGGCGGATGCGCGGCCAATGCCTACCATTCCACAGGTGACATTCACGGCACCTATGAATACGGCTGCAAGATCTTCCGCAAGCGGATTGAGTGCGCAATCATGATCCAGGTAGCTGCGGCAATGCGCGGCCAGACCTCTGCTTCAAAAAGCACGGATCCGTGCGATGAAGAATGCGAAAGCAGCTGCTCATCGCAAAATCAGCTCTGATGAAAAGGGACTGTAACAGTTTGAGCATATTTAGAATCTGCTCAGGCTGCTACGGCCCCTTTTCTTGCATGGTGAATGATAGTGCTCGAGCATTCATTCTCCGGCAATATGAAAAAGCGGCTGACGGTATCAAATCAGCACGCATTAAAAACATCTTTGTTAGTTCCATGAAAATTTCTTACTGTCTTTCGCTTTAGTTCATCAGTGAATTCTGCTCTGGCTTCTTCACAGTCAGACGCCAGTGGTGATATTTGCGGAGATTGTATCCCATGATTACCAGAAGAAATTCCATTTTTACGTTTTTCATTCCTCTTCTATGGAATCGGGTAAATCTCATGTCTTCCTTAATCACTCCGAAGGCACCTTCCGCCTGCTCGCTGCGCTTGGTTTTCAGTTCGATTCCTTTCTCTGAATCCAGCTGTTTTCTGGCTTCCGCTTTCAGCTCTTCACCCACAACATTCACGCTGTTCTGACGATATCCACGCTTGTTGTACTTCGGTATACATTTGTCTCTCAGTGGACAGCCTTCGCAATGTTTTGGCTCTGAATAATTCTGCAGAATGGTCAGATTTCCTGCCCGTGAAATTGAACTTCTGTCTCCGTCATAATGATCGAACTTTCTTCCATTCGGACAGATCCGATAGCCATCTTTATCAACACCCCAGTTGAATGTATTAAATGGGTGATTCTTCCTGAACATTCTGTCGTGTTCCTTGCCGTACATCGGGAACTTCTGAACCAGATTTATTCCATGCCGGATGTTATACAGATAATTGTCATAACCTCCATATCCGGCATCAGCCGTCGGATCCCTGGGATAATAACCGTATAAGCTGTGGAATCGCTCCATAAATGGTTCCCAGGTGACCGTATCTCCAGGCGTCTGATAGATATCGCTGTTTACAATGAATCCCTCTGAAACGGCGATCTGGCAGTTATAGCAGGGGCGTGTTACACCGGAACGGTTGTAATAATCCCATTTGGTAGCCATGAAGGTCGCATCATGATCCGTCTTTGAGCAGCTGTTCCTGTCACCAATGATAGAAAGCCAGGTCTCATAGCCGCTGAGCCGTATTGCGTAGCCAAGCAGAAGATCATACCGCTTCTGAATGTCTGACTTGCGCTTTCCTTTTCCGTACTGAATTTGAATGTTTTCATGAACCATGACATCCATCAGATACTGAACGATGAACCATATTTCCAAAGCAGAGTATCTCACTTTGGTTTCGTAATAGTACCCATAAGCGAGATTCAGTGAGGTGACCGCTTTGGTAATATCGCGGAAGAGATCTGCACGTGCATTCAGAATTCGTTTCTTATAAACAAAGGAATTCTTGTACGCATTCGCCTCGATCTTCGTGCCATCTACGAACTGAGTGTTCGGATCAATTCCAGTCTCGTTGATAATATCCAGGTTGAGATCCTTCATGAGGCTGTCAATGGATTCAGTGAGCTGATTCATCACACGCGAAAAGGCCATTTTACTGGGCATTTCCTGATTAGAGAGATAGATGAACCGGATATCGGTCCGACAGTGCTGGACGATATCTTCCAGGGAATAAATGCGATTCATGTAGGCAAAGAGAATGACTTTAACGAGCATACCTCTGTCATGACTGCGGGAGTTATTCGAACGGATTGGTTTCACATAACGGCTGAAGTTCACTCCTTTCACCGCACCGAGAAACGAATAAAGGGTGTCATCCTGAGGCACTTTGATAAAGAGATTAAGAGGCAGGGCCAGCTGAACAGCGTTATAATAAGTGCGCTGATCGGGTCCTTCGAAAACAAGATCAGCATTTTTCATACCTTAATTATACATGCAAGCATGTATTTAATCAACATGGATTTCAACTTTCTTGAACTTCTTTAACATCAGACCGCCGAAAAAGGAGCCATAACAGTCATTCAACTGTTACAGCCCCTTTTTTTCATTCATATTCTTGATTTTCGCGACAGACCAGAACATGATCATCTGCTGATTCACTGGTACGGATTCTGTAACCCTTCTGCATTGCTCTGCGGAAGAAATCCAGCTGCGCCGGTTCAATGACTTCCCCGGGAACGATCATCGGAATTCCCGGCGGATAAAGAAACACATATTCACCCGCAATCTTCCCTTCCGCTTCAAACAGGGGCAATGAAACATGATTGCTCTCCACGGCATCCTGAATATTCATGACCGCCGCAGGAAGACGTTGCATTGCGGCAGGATCATCCCTCTTTTCCTCGCCCTCTGAAATGCAGTCGTCGATTTCATGAAGAGCCTGGGCGAAGCGATGAATCTCGGCAGGATCATCGGCGGCACTGGTCATTGCCAGCACGTTGTTTCCCTCTGCCATTTCCAGTGTGAAACGGTACTGATCATGGAGAAGATGAAGAAGTTTCTCTCCGGACACCGGACTGTGAATCATGATTTTTCCCGGGTCATAGGAAAAGATGCAGCCGTCTCTTTGGTCTTTGCCGTCATGCCAAAGAATGGAAAGATTCGACAGTCCGCCGGCCTCACGGTCAAACTCCGCAAGCATGTTCATCCAGCGGGATGCGAATTCTCCGCCATGGTCATGCCATGCTTTTGTGCAGCCGTCCAGACTCATCAACAAAGGATAGGATGGCGACGATGTTTCAAAGATTCCAAGCTGCTGTTCAACCTTTTCTTGAGAGACAAGATTCCCGTTCAAATGTAGCCAGGCCGTCTGTGTTGCCGAGAACAGTGTCTTGTGCGGACTCTGGACGACAAGATCTGCCCCGCACTGAACTGCATTTTCAGGAAAGCTCCCAAAGCCAAGATGGGCACCATGTGCCTCATCCACAAAGACCGGAATATTCCTTTCGTGGGCTGCGGTGACAATACTGGCAATGTCACTGATCACGCCTTCATAGGTAGGACTGGTCAGAATAACGGCACGCGTATGCGGATACTTCTGCAGCGCATGTTCCACCGCTGCGGGCGACAGAGAGCCATAAATGCCATACTCCTCAATGTACGCAGGCATCACCCAGTGCACCTTCAGGCCGCGCAGCTGCAGCGCATGAAAGATAGAGCGGTGACAGTTGCGCCCGACGACTACTTCATCACCCTGACGGGTCATTGCCGCGATACCGGCCAGATTGCCGCACGTACTGCCATTGACAAGATACCAGGTCCGTTTGGCGCCATAGAGAGCAGCAGTCCGCTCCATCGCTTCTTTCAGGATCCCTTCCGCATGATGCAGATCATCCGTTTCTTCGACTTCCGTAAAATCAAGCGTACTGTCGATGGCTCCCGTTACTGAGACTCTGCGCTTATGTCCCGGCATATGCAGCGGCGTCTGCCCGCTTCTGCAGCAGGCGCGAAGCTGCTGCTCCAGATTTCCGTAATATTTTTCCATGCTCAGTCTTTGCGCACCTTTGAATAGGGACGAAGAGGAGCCGGGGATGATGGATGGTCCTGAATCATCTTCTCCATCCAAACCATGTCAATCCATGTTGAAAACTTGTAGCCGCAGCTGTGAAAGCGCCCGACCATCTGATAGCCAAGGTGGCGGTGGAAATCCATACTGTTGTTATCGAGGAACGGAAGAATCATTCCTTCAGGAGGAACGCCGATGCAGGCATTGACATTGCACACACCCATTTTCTTCAGAATGCTCTCCAGGGCAGAATACAGCATCTTTCCCAGGCCCTGATGGCGGTAGGACGCATCAAGATAGATCGATGTTTCAACAGCATAATCATAGGCCTCACGTTCTTTGAATGGAGATACATAGGCATAGCCGCCGATCTTCCCGTCGCGTTCTATGACAAGATACGGATAACGTTCCAGCGTATGTTCCATGCGGCTGCGAAACTCCTCAACCGAAGGTACCGTATATTCAAACGTAATTGCCGTATGCTCAACATACGGACGATAAATGGCAAGACATGCTTCCGCATCGTTCTCAGGATCCACGGTACGAATCTTCCACCCGCTCATAACGATCCTCCCTCTGTATTTGCTTACTATGATAGCGCATGCCTGCCTGTCGAAAGGAATTGAAAATGCCGAAGCCCATGGCAGACATGGAAACTCCGGCATTCCGTTGAATCATCAGTGATTGTAAACCATCCGGTCAAACCGCTTCAGGGCAACCGCTCCCATACCAACAATCCATACTGCAATTCCAGCAACCGTCAGCAGCGCGGTGCAAGCTGCTTCCAGTTATAGAAGATACTGCCAAGGAAGACAACCGGCAGCATCCCGACGCGGAATACGAATTCCCATTTATCCCGCCATTAAACGAGCAGATCTCTCTTTACCATTGCTCAGAAGGCAATCCGTGTCAGTTTCTTTTCATCCATATTCTTACTCCTCCCCATTTGCACTCATGCAATCATCGACCCCATCCCTGTTTGTCAAAACCAGGAACACATCATTCAGTGAATCTGTATGCGGCTTTCCTTCAAGTTCCTTCACCGTTCCAAGGGCAGGCATCTCGCCCTTCTTCATGATCGCAACATGCGAGCAGAAGTTTTCAACCTCTTCCATGTAATGGGTCGTAAGGAAGATTGTCGTTCCTTCCCTGCTCATCTTGAGCACCTGATCCCAGAGAATATTGCGGTAGTTGGGATCCAGTCCCGTCGTCGGCTATCGAGGAAAAGAATCTCCGGATTATGGAGCATCGCCCGCGCAATTTTGAGACGCTGCACCATACATCCGGAATAGTTCTTCACATAGTCATTGCGGCGATCATAGAGGCCGAACCTCTTCAGAAGTTCCTCGGAACGCTTTGCAATCGTCTTGGGATCTGCCGAAGCAGCGGCCATGGAAATACAGGTTCTCTTCCGCTGTCAGGTTGCGCCCCGGGTTGTTATTCTGAGCAACAACGCCAATCCTGCGCCAGATTGCGGCCGCATCCCCGGTCAGATCCTTTCCATCGATCAGATTCTGTTCACCGCTAAGCAGAAGCTGCGTCATCACCATATTGATCGTGGTCGACTTGCCTGCCCCTTTGGCCCCAAGGAAACCGAAGATCTCTCCCCGCTCAACATGAAACGAAATTTCCTTTACGGCATCCACTGTCCCGTTTTTACCGTGATACTGTTTCTTCAGATCTTTTACTTCAAGTATGTTCTCTGTCATCGCGCCCTTCATATACCTCAATGGGGTATTGTATAAGATAAATATAAAATTCTTTCATACCTTATAAAAACCGGGATCGAACGATCCCGGCCTGATGTATTTTCTGTTTCTGATGAACCTATGACTCCTTGACAAACTCCAGCAGTTCTTCGGCTGCCTTTTCAATGCCGTGATTTCCCTTATCCGGAAGACCGAGGCACGTATATACTTCGCCCAGCGGAATATGTTCCTCGATCAGCTTCTCGAACATGCGATCGATCAATACGCTGCACTCTTCCTGACGCTGCATCGGCCCGAACGGGTTGGCAAAGAACGTGGACGACAATCCCTTCTCCTGCGTCGTGCCCAGCGCATTGCGCTTGCCTTCCACAAATGTCTTCTTCGCCTCTGCTGCACTGTCAAACACGTGCATTCCCCGCTTGTCATCATAGTTGTTCGCATAGAAGAGACAGTCCACCGGATGTTCCTTGACGACAGTCTTATACAGCGCAGCCGGCATCACAACCCGGGCGTTCTTCTTGTCCGGATTGAAGAAGATCGAACGGTCCAGTTCCTTATAAGCTGTTGCCTGATCCAGATCATCCAGCCGCACGAAGGCACCGATCTCCGTACCTTCCGCAACCAGCTTCCCTTCCTCATTGATATGAATGCTGCCCATATCATCGAATACCGTCTCCTGATGATCGATCAGATCCGAAGCGATATTGCTCAAGGCTTCCAGCGTCTCCGACTTGCCTGCACCTGAATCACCCATGAACATCAGACTCTTCTTCCGCCCGTCCTTCAGATAAAGATTTACCATCGAGCCATGAATCGGCAGCCAGCCGTGCTCCATCATGACCAGGTTGTTCAGCGTCAGAATCGACTTCTTCGCATAACCGAAATAATCAATCTCCGGCGACGCGGACGTCTTGCCGACCCAGATTCCGTTTTCCTGATCCTTCCAGAACACCGTATCCTTCGTCCCATCGGGATTGCCGAACAGAAGAATCGCATCCGGCTTTCGATGACAATCCTCTTCCCTTGCCAGCTGAAATAAACCGGAGGCGGCGACGCAGGAGCTCATATAGTCCTGATAGAAATAGGTATAGATCAGCGACTCTCCCGCCCATGCCGGATAGCATACCCAGTCCTTCGGATCACCGGCAAAATCCTCAATCGGATTATGATCATGATCCTTGAACACATTGGTCCGCTTATTGGACTTTGTTTCAATCATCAGCGGCGTACGGACCATGATCGTATGCACAAAGGCAATATCACGCAGTTTCGCATACGCCTGCGAACAGTCCCAGTCATAGTTCTTCAGTAACAAAGACGCATTGGTGCCAGCCTGAAGCTGACGGTACATATTGTCCGCAACACCTGTGATATTGCGCTCCAGCGTACGGAACAGTTCCCTGGCAATCGCATTGATCTGCGTATCCACATTCATAAACGCATTGGTCTGATAGCTGTCCGAATTCTGCGAATAGAAAATGGAATACCGCTGCAGGCTGCGCCACCACCGGTAAATATCGCTTACCACTTCCAGAAACTGGTCCGGAAACTGGACATAGCGCATATTGGCCCGGTCCATATTCATAAACATCAGCAGCTTGATCGAATTCTTCAAATCTTCACGTACCTGAATCCGCGTCCGACCGCCCGCATACAAAAAATCGTGCAGATCCCGGCGCGACGTCTCCAGATGATTCAGATACTGGTCCAGAAATGTATTGAAAAATTCCGAGTTCACCAGCTGAGCCGATGTCTCAATGAATTCTGCCGAATAATCAAGAATCACTTCGTTGTCATGAAAATAGCAGCTCCCCTTCATGTCTTCTCCTCTCTGTTTTCCTTAATATTTATGACCGAAGGTCATTTTTCAAGACCCTATGTTATTTTTTCGCAACAGTTTCAAAATTCTGTCCAGAGTCCGCCCGGTCTGTCATATTCTTCATCTTCTCTTTTTTCCCTGCCTCGTTCACCTGGCTTTCTCTTTCTTCGGTCATCTCGATTGACCACTGTAATCGTCTTCAAGTATTGTTCTACTAATGGAGAATTTTCTATGGAGCGAGTAATCAAACGAAACGGAAGTGAAACGGCCTATGAGCCGCAGAAGATCAAAGCAGCAGTTCAAAAAGCTTTCAGCGAAGTACAGCAGCCATGGGACGAACAGATCGGCGAGCGCATCGTTGCGTCTGTCGAGGCCGAATTCAAAGACCAGCCGTCCGCTGCCGTCGAGGATATTCAGAATGTCGTCGAAAAAAGCCTGATGAAGGAAGGCTGCTACGACGTCGCCAAAGCCTATATTCTCTACCGTCAGCAGCGTACCCGCGCAAGAAATGCCCGCCGAACGCTCTGTAATCTTCTGCAGGATCCCGCTCTGGAGCCGTTGCTGGAAGAGATGCAGAAGGAGCTTGGCAGCTGCGATCTGGAGCGGCTGATCCTGAAGTTTCAGTCGATGGACAAAGAAGCACTGTCAACTTCCGCACGCATGGATGTGCTGATCCGCAGCGCCGAAGAGCTTACGACCAAAGAAGAGCCTGCATGGGAAAAGGCTGCAGGGCGCCTGCTCTCCTATCAATTCCACAAACAGTTGAAACAGGAAGAAGAAAATCGCGGCATTCACAGCTTCTATGACAAGCTTGTCTGGCTCACGCAGGAAGGCTACTACGGATCCTATATTCTGGAAAACTATTCCTCTGCCGACATCGAAGCACTGGCAGAGAATATCGATGACAGCCGGGATAAACTGTTCACCTGGGCAGGACTTGACCTGCTGTTGTCACGCTATGTGATTCATACCCGCTCCCATGTTGCGATGGAATCGCCGCAGGAACTCTTCATGGGCGTCGCCATGCACCTGGGAATGAAGGAAAAAGAAAACAGACTGGCCATCGTCCGCCGCTTCTATGACATGCTCAGTCTGCATAAGGTCACGATGGCAACACCGACCCTGGCCAACGCCCGCAAGCCCTATCATCAGCTCAGCAGCTGCTTCATCGACACCGTTCCCGATTCTCTGGACGGCATCTACACTTCGATTTCTAATTTTGCAGAAGTATCCAAATTCGGCGGTGGCATGGGGATGTACCTTGGCAAGGTCCGTGCCCGCGGCAGCAGCATCCGCGGCTTTGAGGGTGCCGCCGGCGGCGTGATCCGCTGGATCCGTGTCATCAACGACACAGCCGTTGCCGTCGACCAGCTTGGTGTCCGTCAGGGCGCTGCCGCTGTCTATCTGGATGCGTGGCATATGGATCTGCCTGAATTCCTGCAGCTGCGTACCAACAACGGCGATGACCGGATGAAGGCGCATGACCTGTTCCCGGCCGTCTGCTATCCGGACCTGTTCTGGCGTATGGCAAAGGAAAACCTGAACCAGAACTGGTATCTTCTGGATCCCCATGAAGTATTGATCAAAAAAGGATATGCCCTGGAAGACAGCTGGGGAAAAGAATGGGAAGAAAAGTACTTTGACTGTGTCCGCGACAGCCGCATCCGCAAGCGTACCGTACCACTCAAAGAAATCGTGCGCCTGATTCTGCGCTCAGCGGTTGAAACCGGAACCCCGTTTGCCTTCTTCCGCGACGCCGTAAATGCGGCCAACCCCAATAAGCATGCGGGCATGATCTACTGCTCCAATCTCTGCACGGAGATCGCCCAGAACATGAGTGAAACAGACTTCGTTTCACAGACTATTCAGAACCGGGACGGCGACGATGTGATCGTCACGGTCCGCAAGCCGGGAAACTATGTCGTGTGCAACCTTGCCTCGCTATGCCTTGGCAATATCAACGTCGATGATCAAAACGAACTGGAGTCTGTTACACGCGACGCGGTACGGGCGCTGGACAACGTTATTGATCTCAACTTCTACCCCGTCCCTGCGGCCGAGAAAACCAATCATACCTATCGTTCCATCGGTCTGGGGGTGTCCGGCTACCATCACATGCTTGCAAAGCACCATGTGAAATGGGAATCGGAAGAACATCTGCAGCTGGCGGACAGAGTATTTGAAGACATTTCCTACGCCGCTGTGAAGGCTTCCAGTGAACTAGCCAGAGAGCGCGGCAGCTATTCCCTCTTCCATGGTTCGGAATGGGAAAGCGGCATGTTCTTTGAGCGCAGAAACTACACGGACGTGCGCTGGCAGAAGCTGAGGGATGACGTTCGCACCTACGGCATGCGCAATGCTTACGTCATCGCCGATGCGCCAACCAGCTCCACTTCCATTCTGGTCGGAACAACGGCCGGCCTGGATCCGGTCATGAACCGCTATTATCTGGAAGAAAAGAAGGGGGCAATTCTCCCCCGCGTAGCACCGGATCTTTCCCCTGCCACCTGGTGGTATTACAAGAATGCCCATTCCATTGACCAGACCTGGTCCGTGAAGGCTGCGGCGGTCCGTCAGCGCCACATCGATCAGGCGCAGAGCTTCAATCTATGGATCACCAACGAATACAAGATGAGCCAGCTGCTGAATCTGTACATTCTTGCGGACGAGCTTGGCGTCAAGACAATCTACTATGTACGTTCGCGGTCACTGGATCCGGACGAATGTGAAAGCTGCTCAGCATAAGGGAGGAAGATATGGAAGAATCAATCCGCAGAAAGCCGCTATTCAACCCGGAGGGAGACACCGATGTCCGCGATAGGAGGCTGCTCAACTTCAACACAACCAACATCAATGACTTCAACAATCTGAAGTACCCGTGGGTCTCGAACTGGTATCGCAACGCGATGAACAACTTCTGGATTCCGGAGGAAATCAATCTTGACCAGGACAAGTCCGACTATCCGAATCTTCTGCCTGCGGAGCGCACAGCCTATGACAAGATTCTGAGCTTTCTCGTCTATCTGGATTCGCTGCAGTCCGCCAATCTTCCCAACATCAGCCAGTACGTGACGGCCAATGAAATCAACCTGTGTCTGTCCATTCAGACATTCCAGGAGTGCATCCACAGCCAGTCCTACAGCTACATGCTGGATACGATCTGTTCGCCGCTGGAGCGCGACAGCATTCTCTATCAGTGGAAGGAAGATCCTCATCTGCTGAAGCGCAACACCTTCATCGGCAATCTGTACAACGAATTCGTCCAGAATCAGGACAAGCGTTCCTTCCTGCGGGTCTGTGTAGCAAACTTCATTCTGGAAGGCATCTACTTTTATTCCGGCTTCATGTTCTTCTACAACCTCGGCAGAAACGGCAAGATGCCCGGTTCCGTGCAGGAAATCCGGTACATCAACCGCGACGAAAACACACATCTGTGGCTGTTCAGAGAAATCCTGCAGATTCTGCAGGAAGAAGAACCGGAGCTCTTCACGGAAGAAAACCGCAAGATGATCTATGCCATGATCGATGAAGGCGTTCGTCAGGAAATCGAATGGGGCACCTACGTCATCGATGACAAGATCCCCGGCCTCAATCAGTCCATGGTGGAAGACTACATCCATTACCTTGGCAATATCCGTCTGAAATCCATCGGCTTTGATCCCCTTTATCCGGGACTGGAGCAGGAACCCGAATCGATGCGCTGGGTATCCCAGTATGCCGACGCCAACCAGGTCAAGACTGACTTCTTCGAAGCACGCAGCTCCGCCTATGCCAAGAGCAGTGCGATTGAAGATGATCTCGATACGCTGTAAAACAGCACAGAAGAAACGGAAACCGGAGAAAACGGAAAAAGATAAAAATACCGCAGATCAAATGCCACAGCATTGGTCGGCGGTATTTTCATTTGGATTCTCAGATGATTCGAATAAATTCATCACGGATTTCTTTAAACCGCTCATCCTGAAAGCCGAAATCCTTTTCTTTATAGTTCCAGAGAGCGTGACCGATATTATATTTTTGAAACGCCGAATGAATATCCTTCAGCCAGCGCAGTTTATCCGGATTTGCGGCCAGATCAATCACACCGTATTCACCGCAATACAAAGGTACATTGTCTTCCTTTGCCTTTGCGACAGCCGGCGCAAAAATATCATCAAAGAAGCCGTCACCAATCTCATGGATCCCTTCTTTATAAATTGCGCCCTTCAGATCCGCCTTCAAATGCCCTGCTTCTTCCTTGTATTCCGCCAGTGTCCGCGGGTAGCCAATCCGGAAATCCGTCGGCATCCCCTCCATCCAGTACGCTCCCTGATGCGTAAAAATCATCGGCTCATAACAATGGAAATTGTAAACAACATGGTCATCCAGCGGCAGATCCAGGAGCGGAACACTCAGCACATTGTTATAGCGAACGCCGCCGACAACAATCCAGCTTTCCGGAACGATTCTGCGCATCCGGAGGATATACTGAGAAGCCACCTGATTCCATGCGTCGGCAACCTCTTCCAGAACAACTTCATTCAACGGCTCAAACGCGACCTGCTCCGGCCAGGAGGCGAAGCGGCGTGCAATCTCATCCCACAGATGGAAGAAACGCTCCTGCAGCGTCGTATCATAAAAGAACTTTTTCCGGTCCATTCCTTTTTTCAGCGGATCAAAGGAATAACCGTAACATTCATGCAGATCAATGAGCATATGAAGACCATATGTCTCACACCAGCGCCGGCAGTTTTCCAGATGTTGGAATCCTGCCTCCCGGGCAGTTCCTTCTTCATCTTCCAGAACGTTATAATCCACCGGCACCCGCACATGGTCAAAGCCAAGCGACGCAATTTCCTCAATGTCCTTTTCGGTAATGAATGTCGCAAAATGATGCTCATCAAACCGGTCAAACTGCGAAATCCATCCGCCCAGATTGACGCCTCTCTGAAATCCTTCCATGATCCGCAAGCACTGTTCAGCCATACAATATTATCTCCAGTCCTGTATTGCTTATTTCCGATATAGAAAGTATAGCATCCTGCGGATGACAGGGAACCGCTTCAATGTCCCTGGCGCATCTTCATGATCGCAGCCTTCAGCAGCTCAGGTGCTTTGGAAACATCCTCCATCCTGGCTACAGCAGCCTCCATCGGACAGATTCCCGTCCGGCTGCGGTTCATAATCTGCTGTACAAGAGTGCCACAGGAGCTCGCGATTCCGTGTTCCTCGAGCATCGCTTGTCCCGCTATACTCATGGTTTCCCCGTAAACCGAAGTGACACCAAGCAGCACATACAGGGAAGCTGCCGCCCTGCCCACGACTTTATCTGCAGCCGCAAAACCCTTCAGATCCGCCTGCTGATCCAACAGTTCCAAAAGCGGCCGAACACCCTGTGTATGCCGTTCGATGATCTGATCGTTATGAACAAGTACGCAGCAGGCATCATCTTCTTCCAGCCGCTGTTTTGCCCGCTCAAGATCCATAAGTTCCATGCCTGTCATCGCTGCTTTCCTCCGCATCCTGGCCGGTCAGTTCACCAATATCCGCAAGCATCAGCGGAATCAGCTTCTCCTGATATCCCGCCAGACGATCCCTTTCTAGACATCGCGCCGCTTCCTGCAGCTGCGGTGTCACAACATGTTCCAGTTCTTTCAATCGCGCCTGCGATAATTCCTGGCTGGATTTACACTGCTCATAATCCTGCCCCGTCATACGCCACGGTTGAATCCAATCCGGATGTCTCTGGCACAAACGATCCGCCATCCCGATTCCCTCCGGATCGAGATCCGATGAATACAGCATTTTCACATGTGCTTTTGCCAGCATGTCAATCACCAGCAGCGATGCCGTTTTCATCTGTCCCGACGTACAGATCATGGAAGCCTCCGGATAATGCATGCACAGTTCGGAATAAACCATCTGATTTTCAAGGATGAAAACCGGAACATGCACCGGCCGGATCGCCAGAATATTCTGCAGCTGCGAAAGCGAAACAAGATAATATTCCCGACATGCCAGATGTCCCTCATAGGCCGGATGAAGACCCTCCGCCCCGTACATATGCATCCCCTGAACTACCGTAAAGCTTGAAATCGCATCCGGCCGGATCTGGCTGCGCACGTAGAGATCAAGAACTTCCTCCCCGCTCAGACTGCCGCTTTCATGTTCCTTCGCCTGCAGCGCCTTCAGGAACAGACAGCCGGTTCCCGTTCGCTGATCCAGACCGTGCGGATTGCCCGTCACTTCCATTGCCAGTACGGAAAGACGCACAGGCAGCCTGCCGTGCTCCAGATAATTCAATGCCCTGGCGCATGCCAGAACTGCCGCATCCGCATCCGCTTCCGTAGAAAACGTTCCGCCTTTCAGCAGCTGACGATACTGCCGCAGCGTAATAGACGCCACCCATTTCCGCGGCCACCCTTCACCGGCAATCGGTTTCGCCTGCTTACGCAGCGCTTCCAGCCGTGTCTCCAGCCTCTCTTCTTCCGCCGCCGCATCCTGCCGCTTTGACTTCAGATCTTCATCAAAATAGGCGCACAGCACATCATACAGATCAATGGCCCCAAACTTTGTATCCGAAAGCGTACGGGAGAAATCCGCGAGAGAAAATTTAACGGGGCCATCGGAAAAATCGCGGCTGAAGTAGCGGCCAAGCGCCTCCCGTTCCACATCTGTCGGATCCGTAATACAGACATTACCGCCGCAGCGCCCGTAGGAGCGCCACTTGTTGTGCATCTGCTGAAACGCCCGTTCAAACCCCGGACTGCTGCGGAAATAGTCTGCCGCCTCATTCGCTTTCATCCAGCACACGTTCCTTTCCATTCCAGTGATAGAAAATCACCGTGATGAAGTCCGCATTCTCCGGCCGCAGAAGTTCTGCGATCCGAAGCGCCCGCACCGATTCATAGCAGCCCCACAGCGCCTGAGAATTCATGATGTAGTCAAAATCAAGATCACCAACCAGCCGGAACATACTGTTGATATTCTTCTCATCAACGCCGGCAAACGCTTCATCCAGCGCAATCAGACGCGGATGATCCTTCTTCTGTGCTTTCAGATACTGCGCATTCACCGCTGCAAACAAAGGAACGTACATCGCCATTCCTTTTTCACCGCCAGAGAACGTATTGAAAGCACGATCCGTCAATTCCTTCATCGTTTCATTTGTGCGCTGGTAGTACATCCGGAATTCAAACCAGTCCCGATAGTCCAGTGCCTCCTGAACCATCTGCTGGTAATTCAAAATCTGCCCATCATCCAGTGCCTTCTGCCGCCGCGCCTGAATGTCTTTACGGAAATGTTCCGCAACCTTACGCTTATCATCCAGACTCAACAGGGCTGTATCCCGGCCAAGGATCCGCTCCAGCTCATCCGTCGAAAGCTGGCCTTCTCCTTCCGCCGCTTTCGGAACCCAGTGCAAAGAGAAATTCAGTCCCATCGACGAATCCATATCCCGCATCAGCTTCGACATATCGCTGATCCAGCGCCTGCTTTCGGAAATCCGCATCATCAGCTTCCGGCACAGTGTATCGCTCAGGATATTTTCAAACAGCTTCCGGTCCTCTTCCTGAATGAGCTGCTCCGTCGCCTCGATGTTCGACTGAATCTCCTGATCAAAGGCAATCAGATCAATCCTCTGCGCCCCGGCAGCCGCCCGGATCACAGAACGCCTGCGCAGTAGATCCGGCCGCTGCGACTCATCCAGGATGCTGTCCATCTGGATATTTGTTTCATACATCTGCACACTGTGCTTCTGGAACACATTATTCAGCCGGCCGACCGCTTCGCTCACTTCCCGTGCCCGCTCCGTCTGAGGAACAGAGTTCATCACTTCTTCCGCAAGCTTCAAAACCGCCGGATCTTCCATCTGCGAGCAGTCTTGCACATAGTTTAGACGCATCTCTTCCAGATAATAGGCGCTGGCCATGTCCCGCTTTGTCTCAGCGGCCTGCACCTGTTCCATCCGCTGCGAAAGCTGCTCCTTGTTCTGGACCACACGTTCCTGCAGCTTTCCAACTTCACCCAGCAGCTGCTCCTTCTGCTTTTTGTCCGCATCACACTGCCTGCGAATCGAATCAATTTCCGAAACAAGCTTCTGATTCTCCGGCAGGTTCAGAATCTGATTGATCGCATCGATTCTTGCCCGGATCCGCTGAATTTCACCATCCAGCTGACGCAGTTCCAGCTCCAGGTGCGCCTTCTCTTCTTCCTTATCTTCCTGCTGTGCCTGCCTTGAGGCATACTGCTCATTCAGCCGCAGCTGATCCATGTACGCATCACTCAATTTCTGCGCATTGTCCTGATAAGAGCCAAGCATCGCAGCCGCATCCCGATACCCTTCCACCGAATGAGCATACGGATAAGGCCGCATCAAAAGATCCGCCTCATGCCGCAGATTCAGTGCCGTCTCCTTCTTATGATTCCGCAGAATCTCCGCCTGCTGACATGCCTGACGTACATTTGATTCTTTCTCTTCCAGCAGGCGCAGCCGGTCCAGACTGCCATGAAGCGCACTATCGGCAGGCAGGTGTGCCATTTCATCCTGCAGAATAGAGCTTCGCTCGTCCAGTTTCTGTTTCTGCTCAAGAAGCTGCTGCAGAACGCAGTCAGCTTCCTGAATTTCATTTTTCTTTTCCTCTACTTTGCGTGCATGTGTGCGGCGGCGCATTTCCGCACCGATCAAATGCACCTCATCCCCATCGTTGGGATGAACCCATCCGCATAACAGACCGTTTTGAAAGTAACCGTCCGGGCGCAGAATGAACTGTCCATCCTCTTCGCCAATGCAGTTCAGAATATTTTTAACCGACTCCCGCAAAGCATCGGACATCGAACTTCTCGATACCGTAAACAATCCGGCGTTCCTTGCCTTCAGACCCGGCCTCAAAAAGAGATCCGGATACTGCCGCAGGACCGGTTCTGCTTTTTTCTCATCTTCCTTTGAAAGGATCAGCGCATCCAGCATACCGGCCGCTGCCAGCTGCTGTTCCAGAATCACCATGCGCTTTTCACTAAGACTAGAAAACTCTACAGCCTCATATAGCGGAATTGTCTCAACGCCCGCTTTAGCCAGCTCTCTGCGGCAGGCAATAGCCTGCGCATTGCGCTCTGGTACTGCCTCTTTTTCCATCTCCAGCAGGCGCAGCTCTTCCTTTAACTGCTTCAGAGTTTCCTTCTGGCGCGCAATTTCATCGTCTTTCCGGCTCTGCAGAATGCTCAGCCGTGAAAGATTTTCCTGTCCGATCGCATTCACCTGCTGCGTATATGAATAGGCATTTTCCAGACGGTACTCCCGGATCAGGGCACTGACCTTCTGCAGATGTACGTCCGTAATCTGTATTTCTTTGCAGGAAGCGGCAGCCTGATACCATTGGCTGATAAGCTCTTCCCGCAGATCCTCTGCAGCAGACTGCTGCGTTTCAATCTCTTTCGTGCATGCGTCAAGGTTTTTCCGGCAGACCTCCAGGGCCTCTTCCGCAGCGTCCGCCTCCTGTACAGCCTTTTCAACTGCTTCCAGCTTCTGTGTAATTGCATCGATAGCCTTTGACAGATCACGCAGTTTCTGATTGAGCATCCGGATCCGTGTTTTGCCGTCTTCATTTTCCTGATCCAGTGCTGTCCGGTACTGATTGTGTTCCGGGAAGCGAAGATCCCTGTTCAGATCCCCCATTTCCGCATACAGTTTGTTCAGCTGCCGCCGGTTATAGATGCTTTCCTCTTCTTTTGCATGCAGATCAACATCGATTTCCCGGATGGCGCCGACCAGCTTTTCAATCCGTGCCTTCTTTTCCGATGCCTGTGCCAGCTTTGTCGTCTGATCTTTTTCCAGAATTGCGCGCTGAGAGACCTGATCCTCCAGACCGCTGTTGTGGAACAGAAGTTCCTGATCCTCCAGCTTCTGAATCTCCAGTTCCAGCGTACGCAGCTGTTCCGTATTTTCCTGTAACAGACCCTCGCTTTCCTGCATTTCTTTCTGCAGGTTCTGCTGGCGCAGCACCTGGTCTGTAAACTCCTTAGTGCTCTGCCAGCAGGCTTCTGCTTTGCGGGCCGCAACCCACCGATTGTAGCGTTCATACTCATCAAGGATCGCGCGCAAATGTGTTTTTGTATTCTTCAGCTGCTCCAGACGTGTTTCAATTTCATCCATCTTCTCCATAGCGTTTACCATCGGAGAAGTATCTTCATTGCTTAAGGTCTGCAGAGAATCATTTAGTATTTCATATACTTTGGACGGTTTGAATTCCTTTGACAGCTTTGGTGCCCGGACTTTGATCAGCAGACGGATAAACTGTTCAAACTGCTCCATACGTTCAAAGCCGAACAGATACTTGTTGACGGCAGCCTTATAGTCTCCCTGCGATTCGGTGAAAAAATTGTTGTTCCCGATGAGGTCGCGGCACTCCAGTTTGGTCAAAGGGCGAAACGCATCATTACTGATCCGCCGGCACAGGGAACAATCCTTGCCGATCCGGCGGCCA
The DNA here is from genome assembly GCF_900240265.1 of Galactobacillus timonensis. NCBI lineage: Bacteria > Bacillati > Bacillota > Erysipelotrichia > Erysipelotrichales > Erysipelotrichaceae > Galactobacillus > Galactobacillus timonensis. The sequence continues at coordinate 1,572,305 of NZ_LT964739.1, read as the reverse complement.
TCCATCAGCACAAAACCCCAAAAGCCTAATGTGGAGGCTCCCTTCTTTGCCCGCTGGCCGATACCGATGGTTCGATACTCCTTTGTCTCTTCTTTGACGAATTCCAGGTATAAATATCCCGTCTCATCTTCTCTGCCATCATGCCCGTCGCCAAGGAAGTAATACTCCATCCGCCGCGCATCCGATCCAAACGGATCAAGACGGCTCGGCGTACGGTCACCATCCAGAATAAAAGGAATAAAACTCTGCGTCGTGATGGATTTTCCCGATCCGTTTTGTCCCCGCAGAAGAATATGCCCATGATCAAGCGGAAACTCCTGATTCTTATAGAGCCAGAAGTTAACGAAGCCCATACGGTTCATCTTCCACCGGTTATCCTTGTGTTCCATTCCTTCCGCCTCCTTAGAACAGCGTTGTCTGTTCTGATTCCTTCCGTTTCTTCTTCGTGTTTGCCGCTTCTGTCAGCTGGGTACGTGCCCCTTCCGGATAGGCTCCTGCAAACTTCCATACCGCCGGATAAAGACGGATCGTTGTTTCTTCTCTGCGTGCCATCATCCACCCCTGCATGCAGGAAAGAATGCGGCTGATGAGCAGAGGAAGATCCATTTCCCGATATTCTTTACTCCAGGCGCCGCCATATTGTTTGCGGACGGTCTGAACAGCCTGCTGAAAATCATCCGGACTGATCTGAGCCGTACCATCCGCCCCTACCTTCAAATCCTGCTCGCGCAGCCATGCGCATACAAGCACGACTACATCGGATAATGTTGACATATCGGGAAACTCGCGGCCAAACGCTGATGCGTCTTCCTGAAAAACCAGGAAGGCCGCATTGCGGTGGATATCGAGGCGTGCTCCTACAGCCTCCTTCAAATAGCCGCTGACAAAGCGGCGCTGATTGCGCAGGTACAAGGCATCCGCATCATCGACTGAAGACCAGTACATGGCCGGTGATAACAATAATTGGCGGTAGACACGGTTGACCCGCATCCGTCCCCTATCCAGATTGACATCGTCCGCCGCCAGCGTTTCAAAATCCGCCGCCGTTTGACAGGAAGACGTATCATACGGATACGACAGGGCAAAATAGTGTGACAGCCCCGTATTTTCATACAGCACCTCAAACCTTGTATTTCCGGAAACAGAATCCAGGTTTCCTTCATGCAGAATGACAAGGGATATCTTCTCCGCATACTGCATGACACGGATCAGACTGCGGCGGTTGGAAAAAACGGTCCAGTCGACGTTGAGCCATGGTTTCAACTGTGCCTGAATGCGATCCGTCAAATCCGATAATAAGAAGGGATCCCCCTCTTCCTGCTCCTCCAGAAAGATCAGCAGAACGCAGAACATTTCATAGTCACGGATATCGGTAAACTCCTGAATCCCCATAAACGGCTGCGCATGAGCAGGGACTTTTTCCATCCGGATCAGCCGTTCATTGACCACCAGGCGCCAGCCCGGATATTCCGCCACAAACTTCTGCAGAGCAGGCACATCCTGACGGACCGCATAATACAGATCCCGGTCCTCCCGCTTGCAGATCCATTCGTTTTCCAGAAGCACTTGCAGACTGTTCATTCCTCACCCTCAAACACAAGAATATAGCGCGGCATCGTCAAATCTCCGTCCTGGCAGTGCAGAACACACTCTCCCTCTTCCCGGATCAGCTGATAACGCTGGCCGAATTCTGTATGGCTGCGCTTTTCCATCGACATATTCGCATTCGCGATCCAGCCCAGGATCATCTGCCTCAGATCCGCTGAAATCACATCCGGTATCTCCGCAATCACGAGCCGGTGATGATGAATATAGCGTTTGATTTCCTTCCGGTTTTCCTGCATGCGGACCAGATATTCTTCCCGCCGCTGCTGCTGAAAGAGACGGTTCTCCGTATATACTCCCCGTTCGCTGCGGATTCTGCTGGTACGGGAATGCGATGAAAGAAGGTAAACAAACGGTTCCTCTTCCCTGGTTGAAACGTTGATTGAATCGGTGCTGCGATCATCTTCCGTCGCAAAATGACGTGCCTCCTTTGCGCCGAACAGAAAAGCGGACAGACAGTGCGCATCCTCCAGAGAAGCACAATGGTCAAACATATCAATCCAGCGGGCATATTCACTTTGCCGGGAAAGTCTGTGATTCTGCAATTGAACGATCAAAGCCGCATTCTGAATGATTTTTTCAATGATGTCATTGGTCACATCAAGGATGCGCAGGCTCTCACTCGGCTGCCCGTTTTTGGACAGGAACCAGTGTTCCAGGCTGTCCCAGCTGGTAAAGATCTGGGCCCGCAGATCCTTCTCATACGTATCATCCTGTGCCGTCTCTAGATGCGGAATATTCAGCTGACACTGCACAATCCGCTCCAGCATCTTCTGTTTCTGATTCTCATCCAGCCGTCGCAGCAGTAAGGCAATCCGATCCGTGTGCTGCTGAAGCTGCACAATGAAATCACGCAGATAGGCAACGAAACGGTCTTTATGAATAACGAATTCAACGCTTTTCAGGATCTTTTCACCGTTTCCGGAATAAAACTCGCGCAGATAATCACGATAGTTATCGTACATGCAGCGGAAGTCTTCCATCAGTAATTTCCACCAGTCATTGACTCCGGTTTCATTCATAGATGGTATTTGATCCATGTTCTTCAGCTGATTCTCCAGACGCACAAAGTAATTGGAGGACAGGGACGATGACTGCAGCCGCAGATTTTCCAGCTTCCAGACCATGCGTTCAACTTCCACGGCCGCCGGTGTAATGGAATAGCGGAACCGCTTGTTTTTATATTCGGCAATCGTATAGACATGCTTGGGATCCTGGACTGCTTCCAGGTTTCCCCAGGCCACAAGCTGTGCCAGATCCTGCTTCAACTGGGAAGGGTCCAGATCCTGATACAGCGTAAACTCTTCTTTGAGAAGACGCAGCACATCCTCCTGATACAGTGAATTCTGCATCCGCTCATCCGCATGATAAAAGACGCGCATAATAGCACGATACCGGCCGGCATTATCCGCGTTCAAATAGCTGGTTTCATTAATCCGGGAGAGCTCGATTTCACTCATCTTCTTTATTTTAACGGAGTCCCATAGGTTCTGCAGAAATGATCGAAGTTTTGTTTCCAGAAGATGAACATCGCAATCGTCGTAATCACCCAGGACAGCGGGAAACAGAAATACAGCATTTCGAGTGTCGGATGAAGGCGCCAGAACGTAGCGATATAGATCAGCCGCACCACGACAATGCCAAGCATCATAACGACTGTCGGCGTATTGCTGTAGTCCATGCCGCGCATGGAAGCTGCGGGAATATCCAGTACGGCATTAATCCACAGCCACAGAACGACATAGCGCATCCGGACCATACCTGCAACAATGACATCCGGATCATTGGTATACAGCAGAAGCAGCGAATTGCCGAACACGGTCAGAAGAATGCCCATCGACGCCGAAGCAATGGTCATCAGGATCAGTGTTACCCGCATCACCAGCCGGACCTGATGCGTATCCTGCGCGCCGGCCGCCTGTGATGTAAAGGTAATGCATGCATCCGTAAACGCGTTCATCGAGACATAGACAAAGCCTTCCAGATTCAAAGCCGCGCTGTTTCCGGCAACGACGATGGAGCCGAATGTATTCATGGCCTGCTGCACCGCAATATTGGAAACGGACCACATCATGTTCTGAATACCGGCAGGAATTCCAACCCGCATAATTTTGAAGAAGATGTGACGGTCTAAACGAATCTGACGCCATTCCAGTCTGGTCGCATCAGACTGGCGCATCAGAGAAACCGTAACAAGAACGGCGGAAACGATCTCTGAAATCACCGTCGCAATCGCTACGCCGGCAACGCCCATCTTCAGCACAATGACGGTGTACAGATTCAGGATGATATTCAGGATTCCGGCTACCGTCAGATAGACGGTCGGTCTGACGGTATCACCTTTGGAACGCAGAATTGCCGAACCAAAATCATAGATCAGCAGCGGAAGCGAACCGGCAAAGTAAATACGCATATACAGCACGCTCTGGTCAATGATATCGGCCGGGGTGGAAATTGCTGCGAGCATCGGTTCGCTCAAAAAAAAGCCCAGCGCCGTCAAAAGAATGCCCCCGGCAAGCGCAAGCCAGTATGAGGTATGAACTGCCCGCGGGATATTGTTCTGATCCTGGCGGCCGATCATATTGGCAATCACAATATTCGCTCCTACCGCGATGCCGTTAAACAAAGAAATCAGCAGATTTACCAGCGGCGTTGTCGCGCCGACGGCAGCCAGTCCGTCAGCACCGCTGAACTTTCCAACGACTATGGTATCGGCTGCGTTGAACGCAATCTGAAGCGTATAGCTTGCGATCAATGGAAGGGAGAAGATAAACAGATTCTTGAGCAATGGTCCGTGTACCATATCCATCGTTTCCGATTTACGCATAATCTCCTCCTTTTTTCACAAACTCGCACTCGATTATATCAGACCCAAAACAAAATGGAGCCGCAACGTAATAGTAGTCAACAGCTCCATTCATATTTACTTTGTCAACAGAAACTCAGTCGCGGTTATAGGCCGACGCCTGTTCCCCTGCCGTCTTGCCATAGACGACCGTATCAACGATCAGCTCATCGGCCGTCACACCGTAGTAGACTTTCCAGTTGTCTCCATAGTTGTTCTGCAGATACGCATAGGTATCGACGAACTCCGCACCAAGACCGGTCGTCGTATCATGCGTACGCGGATACAGGGAACCCGGGCCCTGGGAAATCGCATCCTTGAACGTCGCACCGAGATCCTCCAGCCACTGATAGCCGGCATAGGCATTGTTCGCAAGATACTCCACCAGCGACAGGCTGGCTACCTTGTCGCCGCCATTCTATGTCTGCTGCGCATACCAGTCTGCCGAATCGAAGATGCCCGTATCACCGCTGGCAAGGTAATCTTCATACTCTTCCTTTACCTTTGCCTGCTGAGCCGCATGCTCATCGATGCCCGGTGTCTCTGCAAGAGCAGTTTCAATCAGCTGCTTGTTGCCATCCGTCATTTCCGCCTTCGACTGCAGATCTTCATCCAGTGTATTGTAGATGCCGCCATTGACGTTGGTATCGCCGCCAAGAATATCCGTTTTTCAACGATGATGACCGACTCTGCACCACTTTGAACCGCGGATACCGCAGCTGCAAGACTGGCTCCGCCTGCAGCTGGCGGCTTGTTTTCCCTTTTTCCGCCATCAGTGGTTCGCCTTCTCCCATTCGTCGCGGGTCAAAATTCCCTCTTCGCACATCTCATCCCGTCCTGCACGTGTATGCATCGGATAGGTTACGGCCGGACGAAATCCGAGTTTTTCTTTCACTCTTCCTGAGCGCGGGTTCGACAGGAAATGGCCACAAACAACCACATCGATATTCTTTTCTTCAAACAGCCACTGCAGCACGGCTCTGCCAGCTTCGGTCATCAGCCCGTTTCCCCAGCGGTCCTTTGCCAGCACATAGCCGATACTGGTTACACGCAGAGCATCGAATTGCGGAAACTTATCCTCCGGATACGAATGAAGTCCAAAGGAGCCGATCACTCTGCCCTTCTCCTCAATCGCAAAATCAATTTTCTGCGCAAGAAAAATATCCAAAATGCGGCGGGTTTCTTCCAGACTCTGATGCGGACTCCAGCCGGCCGGCTGTCCCACACCGTCAACGCTGGCATAGGAATAAAAATCCTGCAGGTCCCCCTGTTCAAAGGGCCGCAGGATCAGGCGCGGCGTCTTCAGCACCGTGCCCGTAACTTTGATCTCTTCCTGCATAAACCAATCCTACCACAGCTGACGGTAGAGATCTGAGACCTGCTCAACTGTGATATCACGGATCGTATTCTGCGGACTGCCGCTTTCCATCGCATCATGTGCCATCTTCGGGATGGCATTCATGAAGGTTTCACGATCAATGCCATACGCTTCCGGCGTCGGAATTTCCATCTCGGCGACCAGCTTCTTCAACGCATCCAGGAACTTTTCCGCTGCCGCCTGATCCGTATCCGAAGCATCGGCCACACCGATTGCACGGCCAAGATCACCGAAGCGATCATACGTACCCGGCAGAGCAAATGTCAGACATACGTTCATCAGCATCGCATTGGAAAGTCCGTGTGCCACATGGAAGAGGGCTCCGATCGGACGGCTCATGCCATGAATGAGAGTAACGGAAGAATTGTTGAAGGCAATGCCCGCCTCCAAAGCCGCAACCGACATCTGAATGCGTGCCTCCTGGTTGGAGCCGTCATGATAGGCTGTCGGAAGATTGGCGAAGATACGCTTTACCGCCGAAACAGCGAAGGTATCAGACAGTGTCTGCGCCTTGCGCGACGTATAGGCCTCAACACAATGGCACAGCGCATCCAGGCCCGTATTGGCCGTCACCGCGGGCGGCGCGGTCATCGTAAACTGCGGATCAATGACAGCCAGCGAAGGTATCAGCTTCGGTCCCTTCAGCAGCATCTTTATATCTTTGCGCGTATCGGTGATGATCGTGAACTGCGTCGCTTCCGACCCGGTTCCTGCCGTCGTCGGGATCGCAGCCATCGGCGGCATCTCAACATCGATCGTCTTCCCAAAGAAGTCAGCGATATCCCCGCCGTTCACAGCCAGGGCACCGATGGCCTTCATCGAATCCAGGCAGCTGCCTCCACCGATCGCAATGAGGAAGTCGCAGCCTTCTTCCCGATACTTCCGGAGTCCGTTTTCAATCATGATATTGTTCGGTTCACCGACGATATCGGAATAAACAGCATACGGAACGTGTTTCTGCTTCAGTGCCGCTTCCACCTTTGCACAGTTGCCAAGCTTGATCATTACCGGATCTGTGACAACCAGTGCCTTCTTCCCCATCGTTGGGAAGATCTTCTCTGCCGCATCCAGCGCTCCCGCCCCCGTGATGATGTGTCCCGGAACAAGAAATTCTCTAGCCATATTCAGCCTCCCGCATTCTTTTGAATTTTCCTCATCTTAGCATCCACCATCGCATCAATAACATCTTCATTGCGGCAAATACTCCCCGCCGTTTTGGTTTCCCGTCTCTGCTTGTGTAGCAGCCACCACCAGGGTCATCGGCTATAATGCATAAAGAAAGACGAAAGCTGACAGCGATGAAGAAGAACGACACAGTCCACGAGGATCCAAAGACAATCACCAAGCGGGATATTGCGGTTCTTCATCAGTCCCGCCTCTTTAAAGGCATCACAGAAGCACAGCTCGAGACTCTTCTGCCCTGTCTCAATGCCCACAAACAGTTCTATGACAAGGGGGACTGGATCTTACGGGCAGGCAATCCGATTGATTCCTCCGGCCTCATCCTTTCCGGAAGCGCCCATGTGGAGCGCTGGGATTACTGGGGTACGCGTCACATCGTTTCCGCTCTGGAGCCGGGTGATCTCTTCGGTGAAAGCTATGCGGCCGTCAATGACAGTGTCCTGAATGTCAGCGTACAGGCCGATGAAGAAACATCCATTCTGCGGCTTGATCTCAAAAAAATGCTGCAGATGTGCGCATCCGCCTGTCCCTTCCATACACGTCTGATTGAGAATCTTGTTGCCCTGCTGGCCCAGCGGAATCTGCACCTTAACGAAAAGCTGACGTACATCACGCAGCATTCGCTTCGTGACAAGATTCTGTCCTATCTTTCGGCAGAATCCCTACGCCAGCACCGTTCCTATTTTGATATTCCCTTCGACCGCCAGCAGCTGGCAGACTATCTCAATGCCGATCGCAGCGCACTGTCCAGCGAACTTTCCAGGCTCAAGTCTGAAGGAATCATCGATTATCAGAAGAACCACTTCTATCTTCGCGTCCCGCCCAAACGGGACGAGTGAAGGGATTACCCTGCTTCCTTATTCAGATACTCCAGCAGTGCTTCGCTGTGACTGCGGCGGTGGACGGTAGCGGTCCCGAGAATACATATGCTCGCATATCTGCGATAATCCTCTGTGAAGATGCGGCGCGCATTGCGCTCTTCCATCTCGCTCAGGTACGCCTGACGGTATCCGTTCCAGTCAACGACATGTTTCGTATAGGCATCCAAGAGATCCGAGTCAGGCGCAAACCGCAGATCATGCACATACTGAGCACCAACGATGTTATGTACGAAATAGGCAAGATCCTTTTCCTTCGTAAATCCGCACAGCTGATTCGTATTGCGCAGCCGCACATCGAGTACAAGATCTGCATTCTGTTTCTTCAGCGTTTCGAAAAACTGCTCAGCTGTTGTCTCATAGGCACTTAATGTAAACAGGTTCATTCGATTGACCAGTCCTTACAACACCTATCGTAGACATTGCACAGATACAATGCGGTTGCGCAGCCAACATTTCCAAAAGAAAACGGCTCCATTGGAAGCCGCATCCCTGTTCAGCAGCCGGAACCGTCAATCCGGCAGGCTTTCACTTCTTTCACTTCTTCGAGTCCTGACTTGAGTCCGGCATCTTCCGGCTTCAGCGTCACAGTTCCGTCTTCCAGAACAAAGCACGGAATTCCGGCATAACCGTTCTTCTTAGCATCATCGAAAACCGGTGAATTATCGCGGATCCGAAGGAATTCCTTCAGATTCTTAACATGGGCACCGATATCGACGAAACGGAAGTTCTCATTTCCTTCGATCTGCTTTTCAACGAAGCTGCAATGAGGGCAGGTAGGCATTCCATAGACTGTAACCATAATCATTTTCTCCTTCACCGGTCTCATTATAAATCGCCCCGGATTCCGTAATCTGAATCATGCTCAGGGATGTTTGTGCTATCCTTTTGTGGATATGAAAAACGGGATGAAAAACAGAAAACGCTATATCTTTTTCGATATCGACAACACCCTGGCTGTTGGTACGCCAGGCAGACAGTATATCCCCGACTCCGCCGTCAGAGCGATTAATGGACTTCGCAGGTCCGGCCACTTTACCGCCATTGCCACCGGCCGTGCTCACGCCATGGCAGAAGACTACCGCAGGAAGCTTGGCTTTGAAAACATGGTCAGCGACGGCGGCTACGGCCTCACGATTGACGGCGTTCTGCGTGAGCTGCGTCCCCTTCCCTATGAGGCGTGTCTTGCGCTTGTTGAAGAATGCAAGGCAAAGAATATTCCCTGGGCCATCCAGGTGGATGACTCGAAGGTACGTCTGGCTCCGGATAATCAATTCTCGGAAGTAAGCCATGATATCTATATGGAGACGAAAGTCGTCAAAGGCCTGGATCCCCACCAGTACAAGGATATTTACAAGCTCTTCGTTGCCGGTCCCTACCCGGTTGAAAATACACTTGTCTCTTTGCAGAATCTGCCCTACTGCCGCTACCACGATTCCTATTTCTTTGTCGAGCCGACGGATAAGGCATACGGCATCCGCAGGATGGTAACAATGATTGGCGCAGAGACGAAGGATGTTATCGTCTTCGGTGATGGCCTCAATGATCTTTCCATGTTCACAAAGGAATGGACCTGTGTTGCCATGGGAAACGCCGTCCCGCAGTTAAAGGCAAAAGCTGACTTTGTCACAAAAGATGCGGCGGATGACGGCATTCTCTATGCCTGCATGCATCTGGGCCTGCTGGATGATGCCGAAGACTGATAAACCACAGTGAAAGGACAGTACAGCGAATGAAAACCGCCGTCTTTCATCTTCCCGGTCTGTTTGAATACTATGATCTTTATCGGGTGTTCCTGCCGCTGTTTCATGATCATCGGGAGTATTTTCATGACTGGTGCCGGATCGGATCCATCTATGGAGCCCCGGCCGCCTGTATCTGGGGCGGCGGACGCACCGGTGCCGAAACCTGCAATCCCGAAGAAGTTCTTCAATTAACCGGGCGATATTGCATCTCTGCCTGCCTTACCTTCAGCAACTCTCTTTTAACACCCGAGCATCTGAAGGATCCTCTCTGCAACGATCTCTGCTGTCTTTTCTCAAGCGCCTGCCCGGGCAGCGGCGTCATCGTATCCTCTGATCTTCTGACGGAGTATCTTCATAGAAGCTATCCCTCTCTTTATCTCGTATCATCCACCACGAAGGTGCTAACCCAGTTTTCTCAGTTTAAGGAAGAGCTGAACCTTCCCGCGTTTTCCTTTGTCGTTCCTGATTTTCGTCTTAACAAAGACATTGCCGACCTGCAGACATTGACACAGATACAGAAAGATAAAACCGCTTTTCTTGTCAACGAATGCTGTGACATCCATTGCCGCCAGAGACGAGAATGCTACGAAGCTGTCAGCCGCGACGTACTGGGCATCGATGGTCCTGTGCATGTGTGCCATGCTCCTCATGGTGCAGAAGGCTACCGTTTTTCACGCGCGATGCACAATCCCTCCTTCATCAGTGTTGATGACATTTTGAATGTCTACCTCCCGCTGGGGTTTTCCCACTTCAAGATCGAAGGAAGAAGTCTCGGATCGGCACTGATTCTTGAATTCCTTCTGTACTATCTCACCAGGCCTGAATATCAGATCAATGTCCGGGAGGAAATCTATCTGAGCAATACGCTCGATCTCTTCTGATGCAGTATTTCATCGCAGTGCTAAAATTACGAAAACGCAGAACACAGGAGAACCGCAATGGACGATACGTTTCAGCTTTATGACCTCAAGGTGGAAGTTGTCGCAGGCGATAAGCCGATGGTGTGCAGCCATCATGCCGGGGATTATTTCCTGGTTCAGGGAGAGAATCTCATCTTCCCCGCAAACCCTTCTTTTTCCATGTATGCACTGGCTGCCCTGATTCCAATATTGCCGGCGAAACAAAGAGTCACGGACCATAATGACTGGATGTATACGGACAGCGAAATCGCCTGCCCGGATCCAAATTGCGGTGCCCGCTTCCGCATTACGCGGATCGGAATCCGCACCTTTCATCACAGCGAAACAACCGTCGTAAAAATGGAGGAAGAGAACAATGGAACCAAAAGCACAGCGCTTTGAACTTGCGCCGGATTATTCGATCAGCCGCGTACTGAACGGCTGCTGGCAGCTGTCGCAGGGTCACAGCCTCAACGGCCCTCTCGACATGAGCGATGTAAAGAAGGCATTTTATGAGCTGAAGGATCTTGGATTTACAACTTTTGACTGCGCCGACATCTATACCGGTGCCGAAGAATTCATCGGTAGCTTCATCGCTGAACTGAAAAAGGACCCGGCCTTCCATGAGGAAGACATCCAGGTCCATACCAAATTCGTTCCCGATCTTGAATATCTGGACAAGGTCGACTTCGCATTCACCGAAAAGATCATCGACCGCTCCCTGATGCGGCTGCACAAGGACATTCTCGACGTCGTTCAGTTTCACTGGTGGGATTACGATGTGGACGGAATGATCCGTACCGCCGGCTATCTCGATGAACTGCGTAGAAAGGGAAAGATCCGCTGCGTTTCAGGAACCAATTTCGACACAAAGCATCTTGCGATGCTCGTGGATGCGGGCATTCCCATCGTATCCATGCAGACGCAGTATTCCCTCTTTGACCGCCGTCCGGAAAAGCAGATGGAGAAGTACTGCCTTGATCATGGCATTTCCCTGATCTGCTATGGAACGCTTGCGGGCGGATTCTTCGCCGAGCGCTATATCGGTGTTCCCCGGGAAGCGATCAGGCCCGAAACACGGTCGCAGGTCAAGTATCTGCAGGTCATTGAAGATTCGCTTGGATGGGATGGCTATCAGAAGCTTTTGAAAATGATGAAGACAATGGCCGATCATCATAGTGTCGGTCTATCACAGATCTCCTCCCGCTGGGTACTGGACAGACCAGCGGTAGCAGCCGTCATCATCGGCGTTCGCAACAGCCGTCACGTCTATGACAATGCCCGGATTTTCTCCTTTGATCTGAGTGATGAGGAAAAGAAGCAGCTGGATGACTTCATCAGCGCCTATCCCACGCTGGATGGAGAGCCGTTCAAACTGGAACGTACCATCGGCTCCAAGTACCGGAACATCATGCACATGAACATCAACGAAGACGAACAGCAGTAATCCTTTACAATCAGAATCAAAAAAATGCGGTCACGTTTCATACGTGCCGCATTTTTAATTGATTCCCTTTGATGCTTACTCTTCCGTGGAAGTGTTTTCTGCCGGTGTCTCCGGTGCCGGTGCAGCTTCTGTGTTGAAGTCGTCATCGTCACTTTCGCCACCGCGCGTCATACTCTCAGGGAGCTGCGGGCGGGCTGCTTCAGCAGCTGCTGCCTGACGCTCACGGCGATGTTCCTTGAGATATTCCGCCTTGGCGAGAATACGCTTCGTCGTTTCACGGTTGTAGGAAGGACGTCCGGTACCGGCCGGAATGAGCTTGCCGATAATGACATTCTCCTTCAGACCTTCCAGATGGTCGACCTTTCCATGAACGGCCGCATCTGTGAGAACACGTGTCGTCTCCTGGAACGATGCAGCGGACAGGAACGAATCCGTCTCGACGGCTGCCTTCGAAATACCGAGCAGAATCGGCGCATACTGTGCCGGCGTCTTGCCCTCATCCAGCAGATCGTTGTTGATTTCGTTCATGCGGGCAATGGACAGCGACTGTCCAGCAACATAGCCGGAATCGCCGCCATCGGTGATCATGACCTTCCGCAGCATCTGACGAATCATAACTTCCAGATGCTTATCGGAAATATCGATGGACTGCGAAGCATACACCTTCTTGACTTCCTTGAGGATGTACTCTTCAACGGCACGTACACCGGCAACCTGCAGCAGTTCCTTCGGAGCGATGGAGCCTTCGGTCATTGCCTGGCCGGCTGTGACCTTGACACCGACCTTGATCCAGCCCAGAAGCGGCTGCGTCAAATCACACTTATGCTCGATGGATTCCTTGGCATTGGAAACCGTGATGATGTTTCCTGCATGGTTATCCGCACCCTTGATATCTGTAATTTCACCGTCAATCTTTGCGATGACAGCGACACGCTTCGGCGTACGGGCTTCAAAGAGCTCCTCAACACGCGGAAGACCCTGTGTAATATCACCGCTCTGGGTAGCAGCACCGCCGGCATGGAAGTTACGCATGGTCAGCTGTGTGCCCGGTTCACCGATTGCCTGTGCCGCCATAACACCGATGGCTTCGCCTGCTTCAACCGGATTGCCTGTTGCCATGTTCTTGCCATAGCACTTTGCGCAGATACCCTTTGTGCTGTCGCAGGTGAAGATGTTGCGGATCCAGACCTGCTTCACACCGGCCTTGATGACCGCCTCCGCAAGATCCTCCGTAACATAGGTATTCTCGCCGACAATGATTTCACCCGTTTCCGGATTCGTCACTGCCCGTGCCGTATAACGACCTTCAATACGCTCATAGAGCGACTCGATGATCGAGTTGTCCTTCTCATCGCGCAGCTCCTCAACCATGTAGCCGCGATCCGTTCCGCAGTCATCCTCGGTAATGACAACCTCATGGCTGACATCAACGAGACGTCTTGTCAGATAACCGGATTCAGCCGTCTTCAGAGCCGTATCGGTCAGACCCTTACGAACACCATGGGAGGCGTTAAAGAACTCCGATACAGTCATTCCTTCACGGAAGCACGAATAGATAGGTACCTCAATGATGGAAGGCTGATATGTACGCGACTTGATCTGCGTCGGACGCGCCATGACACCACGCATACCGGACAGCTGTGTAAAGTGGTTCTTGTTACCACGAGCACCCGAGACAAACATCATGTTCAGCGGGTTCTTGCGCGGGAACGAAGCCATCAGTGTATCACCGACGTCGTTCTTCACATTGTCCCACAGACGCGAGAACGCAGCTTCCCACTCCGGTCCCGTCAGCATACCGCGGTCACGCAGGTTGTTCAGAACATCGGCCTTCTTCTTGCCTTCGGCAACCTTTTCATCCTTACCCGGTGCAATCGGAATATCCGACAGCGCAACGGTCATACCGGCAACCGTCGAGTAGTAGTAGCCCATGTCCTTCAGTTCATCAAGAATATCCGATGAACCGGTTGTGTGATACTTGTCGAAGACCGCGGCAATCAGGTTGCCAAGGTCCTTCTTCTTGAATTCCTTGGTTACCGGACGCGACGCAATCTCCTTCTTGATATCCGTACCTGCCGGAACAAAGTCATCATCCGGCGTCACCTTCATCTTCGTCCCGTCAAACTCGTTCATGTACGGGAAATCTTCCGGGAACGCATTGTTGAAGATGATCTTGCCGACCGACGTCAGCAGATAGCATTCCTTCTGATGTTCCGTCAGGCATGTCTTGTGCAGCGAAGCACCCGGAAGCGCAATACGCGTATGCAGATGAACCATGCCCATCTGTTCCGCAACCAGCACTTCCTCCGGGCTCATGAAGACATGGCCCTCATTGTCGCCGTATCTTCTCCAGCGGTCCGCTTCTGCACTGTAGCCCATGGCTTCCAGCGCATCCGCCTGTGCATAGAACTCTTCTGCCGTCTCTTCCATGTTCAGATAGAAGTTGCCAAGCACAAGGTCCTGGCCAGGCGTAACAATCGGCTTACCATCCTTCGGGCCAAGAATACTGTTGGCCCCGAGCATCAGCACTTCGGTCTCAGCACGTGCTTCTTCCGACAGCGGCAGATGGACAGCCATCTGGTCACCATCGAAGTCCGCGTTGAATGCCGGACATACCAGCGGATGGACACGGATCGCATGCCCCTCAACCAGACGCGGGAAGAACGACTGAATACCCAGACGGTGCAGTGTCGGCGCACGGTTCAGGAATACCGGATGATTCTCAATGACCTTATCAACCGCATCCCATACACGCGCATCCTGACGATCAATAAGCTTTTCAGCCATCCTCGGATTGCTGGCAATCTGCTCATTGACAAGTTCGTTGATTACAAACGGCTTGTACAGATTGACTGCCATTTCCTTCGGAAGACCGCACTGCCACATCTTCAGCGTCGGTCCGATTGCAATAACGGAACGGCCCGAGAAGTCGACACGCTTACCAAGGAGGTTCTGACGGAAACGTCCCTGCTTACCCTTGAGGGAATGCGACAGAGACTTCAGAGCACGTCCGCCCGCACCTGTAATCGGCTTCGAACGGCGGCCGTTATCAATGAGCGCATCCACAGCTTCCTGCAGCATACGCTTCTCATTCTGCACGATGATTGCCGGCGTACCGAGCTCCAGCAACTTCTTGAGACGATTGTTACGCGTAATGACACGGCGATACAGATCATTCAGATCGCTGGTCGCAAAGCGGCCGCCATCCAGCTGCAGCATCGGACGCAGATCAGGCGGAATAACCGGCAGAGCAGTTAGAATCATCCACTCCGGCTTGTTGCCGGAATCACGGAACGCTTCAACGGTCTCAAGGCGTTTGATCAGCTTCTTGCGCTTATCGCCAGAAGCCTTCTCCAGCTCATCCTTGATCTCCTTGTATTCCTTCTCAATGTCAACCTTTTCGAGAAGATCCTTCAGCGCCTCTGCGCCGGTCTTTGCCGTAAAGGCATCCGGACCATAGAGAGCTGTATTTTCACGGAACTCCTTCTCGGAAAGAATCTGCTTGTCAGCCAACTTGGTGCTGCCCTTGTCTGTAACGATCCAGCTGACAAAGTAAACAACTTCTTCCAGCTGCTTGGGAGGAACATTCAGCAGCAGAGAAATACGGCTCGGTGTACCGCGCAGATACCAGATATGCGCAACCGGAGCTGCCAGCTCAATGTGGCCCATTCTTTCACGGCGAACGGAAGCCTTCGTGACTTCGACGCCGCAGCGATCGCAGACAACACCCTGATAGCGGATCTTCTTGTACTTGCCGCAGGCGCACTCCCAGTCCTTTGTCGGACCGAAGATGCGCTCGCAGAACAGACCGTCACGCTCCGGCTTCTGCGTACGATAGTTAATCGTCTCAGGCTTCTTTACTTCGCCATAGGACCATTCCCGGATTTTTTCCGGGGAAGCGAGGCCAATCCGAATCGCACTGAAGTTATTGATATTCATTCGTTATCCTCCTTGCTGGATTCCTCTTCTCCTAAACCGACGACAGCCGCTTCCTCCGGATTGTCTTCGATATTCTTCTGATCCTGAACCGTAAGGTCACCCGGATTTTCCTGAACATCGTTTACAATGCGCTGATGACTCATATCAAGCGTCGTCTCTTCCTTGAGCTCTTCCTGTTCCAGATGCTTCAGATCCATCATGTTGCCTTCGTCATCCATCATCTCAACATCGAGAGCCAAAGCCTGCAGCTCATGGACCATGACACGGAACGACTCCGGAACACCCGGCTCCGGCAGATCCCTGCCCTTTTCAATTGCTTCATAGGTCTTTGTACGGCCCATGATATCGTCGGACTTGACCGTCATCATTTCCTGCAGCGTATGGGCAGCGCCATAGGCTTCCAGAGCCCAGACTTCCATTTCACCGAAACGCTGGCCGCCGTTCTGCGCCTTACCGCCGAGAGGCTGCTGCGTAACCAGAGAGTACGGACCCGTCGCACGTGCATGGAGCTTATCGTCAACCATGTGCGCCAGCTTGATCATGTACATGACACCGACGGAAATCGGCTCATCGAACACTTCACCAGTCTGACCATCGCGGAGCAGATACTTGTACTTGACGCCTGCTTCCTTCATAACGTCATCCAGTTCATCACTTGTGATGCCATCAAAGACCGGACCGGCAAACTTCACACCAAGACGCGAAGCAGCCATTCCCAGATGCAGCTCAAGCACCTGTCCAATGTTCATACGGGAAGGAACACCGAACGGGTTCAGCATAATGTCGATCGGCGTACCGTCTTCCATGAACGGCATATCCTCGATCGGATTGATTCTTGAAATGACACCCTTGTTGCCATGACGGCCGGCCATCTTATCGCCCTCAGTAATCTTACGCTTCTGAGCGACATATACCTTGACGACCTCGTTGACACCCGGAGCCAGCTCATGATCTTCCTTGCGGTTGAAGACGCGGACACTGTGGACAATGCCGGCGCCGCCGTGCGGAACCTTGAGGGAATTGTCGCGGACTTCGCGGCTCTTCTCACCGAAGATCGCCAGCAGCAGCTTCTCTTCCGGCGTCACTTCGCTCTGTCCCTTCGGCGTCACCTTACCGACGAGAATATCGCCTTCCTTGACTTCCGCACCGACCATGACGATGCCGCGCGTATCCAGGTTGCGGCATGCCGACTCAGCGACATTCGGAATATCACGGGTAATCTCTTCGGCGCCGAGCTTCGTATCACGGCACTCCAGATCATATTCTTCAATATGAACCGACGTATAGATATCATCACGGACCATGCGCTCACTCATGATGATGGCATCCTCGTAGTTGTAGCCATGCCATGTCATGAAGGCGACGAGAACGTTCTGACCAAGCGCCAGTTCACCGTTGTTCATGGCCGGACCATCGGCGAGAATCTCGCCGCGGGTCACATGTTCGCCATCTTCAACAATCGGACGCTGATTGATGCAGGTGCTTGCATTGGAGCGGCGGAACTTCGTCAGATCGTACGTATGCTCCACACCCTGATCATCCGTAACGACAATCTTGCCCGCATCGACGTAGGTGACGGTACCATCCGTCGTGGAGAGGCATGCGGCACCGGAATCGTGTGCGATCCGGTACTCAACACCCGTTCCGACATACGGGGAGTGCGGATCCAGCAGAGGAACTGCCTGCCGCTGCATGTTCGCGCCCATGAGGGCACGGTGACCATCATCGTTTTCGAGGAACGGAACGCAGGCCGTAGCGACTGAAACAACCTGCATAGGCGTAACGTCGCAGAAGTCAACATCCTTGAGATCTGCGTTCACGGTTTCACCGGCAATACGGGCAACAACAGTACCGTTTTCATCCGGGACGATCTTATCACCATCCAGCTTGATTGCCTGGGCAATAACGTGATCCGCCTCTTCATCAGCCGGCATGTACACGATGTCATTCGTAACGCAGCCATTGACGACACGGCGGTACGGCGTCTCGATGAAGCCGTACTCATCAATGCGGGCATAGCTTGCCAGATAGTTGATCAGACCGATGTTCGGACCTTCCGGTGTCTCAATCGGGCAGATACGGCCATAGTGCGAGTTATGAATATCACGGACTTCGAAGCCTGCACGCTCACGCGTCAGACCGCCCGGACCAAGTGCAGAGATACGGCGCTTGTTCGACAGCATGGCCAGCGGATTTTCCTGATCCATGAACTGGGACAGCTGCGAAGAAGAGAAGAATTCCTTCATCGCTGCCTTCAGCGGATTGGTATTGGTCAGTTGCTTCGGTGTCATGCCGGACGCATCCGCAATGGACATCTTTTCCTTGACGTTGCGCTCCATGCGGGAAAGACCGACACGGAACTGGTTCTGCAGCAGTTCGCCAACCGTACGAATACGACGGTTGCCCAGCATATCAATATCATCAACGGAACCGATGCCGTCCAGCATTGTCAGCTGATAGTCATAGAGCGCATACATATCGCTCATCGTGATCGTGTGCTTGTCGCCCAGCGGATCGGTGCCGATCACCTTGACAGGAGTATCGTCGTCATTGAGGATCGTCACTTCCTGAACACAGGCGCCAACAAGCCAGATCGTAACCTTTCTGCCATCCATGACGGCATTGACGATCGCACTCTTATCATCCGCGGTCAGCGTCATGACCGGCTCATCAACGATGTAACGGCCAACCAGAACCGTACCGTCTTCACGGGTGATATCTTCGCCGCCGACGGTTGCACGGCCGATTACATAGAGACGGCTGCCGTAGTTGAGAACAGCGCTGACATTGTCATTGGTAACTTCGATGCCGTCTGCGTATACGCAGGACCATACCTTGACGCTGTCTGCTTCCTTGGCAAGCAGCTTGGCATCTTCCGGCGTAATGACCGTCCCCTTCTGCCAGGAGTGCTTCTTGCCTTCCACATCTTCGGCAAGAACACGGCCGACCAGAGCCTTCGTCCAGGACGTCTGCATCTCGGCAACCGTAGGATGCGAGAATTCATGCTTGAACGGCAGTGCGCGGCAGGAAATGCCCTTGTTGAACTCATCACGGAGCAGAGAACGATCTGCCTTGGTGATCTTGCGGTTCTTCTTGAAGACAACACTGCCGTCGGCACCGGCCAGATCCGACTTCAGACGGTATCCGACCAGACGATCAAGAACACCGAGCTTCTTGTTGACCTTGTAGCGGCCGACCTTGAGCATGTCATAGCGGCGATAGTCAAAGAACTTCTGATCCATCGTCGTAATGGCGCCATCGATCGTCGCAATGTCATCTGCACGCTGGTTCTCATAAACCGTCAGCAGAGCATCACGCGTCGTAGCAGTCTTATCAGCTGCCAGCGTGTTACGGATCTCTTCGTAGTTTCCGAAGACGCTGGTATACAGCAGCATATAATCATTCAGATATTCACGCTGCTCGTCGTCAACGACAACATCCGGATACAGTTCAAAACGCAGAGCCTTAAGGAACTTCTGAATCTCTGTCGTATCAAATGCATTGTCGCCGGAAATCTTATCAAGCGACATACCAATGGCCTTGAAAAGAATCGTCGAAAGGATCTTCCGGCGCCGGTCGATGGAAACGTTGACCAGGCGGCCGAGGGCAGCCTTCTTTTCATCGGTCATGAACTCCAGCCACGTGCCGCGGCTCGGAATCAGTTCGCATGCGTAGGTATCTGCACCCGTGTGCTCCTCATTCTCAATCGAGAAGTAGGCACCCGGAGAACGGACGATCTGAGAAACGATAACCCGTTCTGCACCATTGATGATGAAAGTTCCGCCCGGCGTCATCATCGGGAAGTCGCCGAGGAAGATTTCATCGTGTTTCTGAATGATTTCGCCGGTCTCCTGATCGACGATCTCGAGTTCCATATTCGCCTTGAGCGGTGCACAGTAGTTCACTTCACGATACTTGCACTCAGCAATGTCGTACTTCGGCTCACCGAACTCGTAATTCAGAAATTTCAGCTTGATATTGCCGGCATAGTTAGAAATCGGGAAAACATCGTCAAAAACCTCCTGAATTCCCTCTTTCACGAACCACTCGAATGAGGCCGTCTGAATTTCCGTAAGATCCGGAAGATCAAGGCCGGCCGAGACCTTGGAATAGTCGCGCCGGACACTCTTTGGGCCGAAATTCGTTAAGCGGTATGCCTGCTGCTTGTTTTCCATGTATGCCATCCTTTCGCCTGTCATGTCAGGAAATGCCGAAAAGGGTACACTGACCCCTTCCCAAATGTATTTAAGCAATCAAAAATTTTAGCATTGACTTTTTACCCCGTCAATGCTTCACACAGCAAAAAATCCGATATCCCTTCTTGCTCAGAGCGATTTCACAGTTTCCGAACAGACTGGACAGTTTTTTCTGCGCGCTGTCAGCTCCCTGCTTGCGGCGTACAACGGCATACAGCCGCCCGCCTTCATGCAGATGCATATATGCATCTTCGAAGAATGTATATACGATCATCTTTCCGGCCCGGATCGGGGGATTGGTAATGACAAGATCAAAGCTCCTGTCCCCGATGGCGCTGAATCCATCGGATACCAGAGCATCGACTTCCACATGAGCCCTCTGCGCATTCAGCTGCGCCAGCTCAACGGCACGCGGATTAATGTCCACGCACGTCACTGCACATTCCGGAAACAGAGTTTTTACAACAACGCCAACCGTCCCATAGCCGCAGCCAAGATCCAGTACGGATCCGGAAACAGGATTCCGGCATACTGCATTCAACAGCAGTTCCGTACCCTGATCTACGCCGCTCTTGGAAAAGACACCCAGGTCGGTTGTAAATGTGAAGACCTGATTTGAAAAAAAGAAGGAGTGTTCACGACGGTCTGCAGGCAGATCGGAATTATCCGTAAAATAATGCCTGTCCTCCATGGAACCCTCCTCCTTTCCTTTCAGGGGCGAAAGGCCGAGGAACCTTCTCCTCGGCTTTTCCTTGTATTTTTCAATTGCCTGAAGCCTGTGTTGAATGAAATTACTTCAGTTCAACAGTAGCGCCAGCATCGGTCAGCTGCTTCTTGATGTTCTCAGCCTCTTCAGCCGGTACATCCTTCTTGATCTCAGCCGGAACCGTATCAACCAGCTTCTTAGCCTCAACCAGGCCAAGACCCGTGATTGTACGAACGACCTTGATGACAGCAACCTTGGACTCGCCGAAGCTCGTCATAACAACCGTAACGTTCTTCGGAGCAGCAGCAGCGGCATCCTCAGCCGGAGCAGCAGCAGCCGCAACCGGAGCAGCAGCCGTAACGCCGTACTTCTCCTCAATGGACTTTACGAGATCGTTGAGATCAAGAATTGTAGCAGTATCAAGATAAGCAAGAATATCTTCCTTTGTAATAGCCATGATATGTTTTCTCCTTTTCTAGTTTTTTCCTATTTCTGGCTTTGAAACTCACTTCGCTTCTGCAGCTTCTGCTGCCGGAGCACTTTCTGCCGGTGCCGCAGCACCATCCGCCGGCTTCGCATCTGCAACTGCCTTGACGACACGTGCGAACGAAGAAACCGGAGCCTGCAGGACAGACAGCAGCATCGAAAGCATTCCTTCTCTGTTCGGCAGAGCAGCTAATGCATTGATGGTATCCAGGTCAACAACCTTTCCTTCAACAATGCCGCCCTTGAGAACCAGATTCTTGTGCTTCTTGGCAAACTTTGCCATGACGCGGGCTGCCCCCGTCTCATCTCCACCGAATGCCATTGCGTTCGGGCCTGTCAGGACATTGCTCAGTTCACCATAGCCTGCAGCGTCAGCAGCCTTTGAAGCGAGAGTGTTCTTGTAGACCTTGAGCTCTACATTCTCCTTCATCAGCGCTCTGCGCAGCTCGGTGACTTCAGCAACGCTCAGGCCGCGGTACTCAGCGACAACCGTGGAAGAAGAGCCGGTGAACTTGTTCTGAATTTCAGAAACAACGTTCTTTTTTGACTCTAAAACCGCCTGATTCATTGATTCACCTTCACCTTTCTGTTATCGCCTACCTGTTTATAAAAAGGCCCCTGCGCAAAACAAGGGCCGAAAGGTTCAAATCTTTTTCTACCTTTTCTACCTCGGTAACCTTATTGAGCTTGCGCCGTTACTGTCTCTGGTATTTGATAACGCACTGATAATATCACTCTTTTGAAATCTGTCAATCAGTTTTCAAAGGGCAATGACCGATCCGCCGATAAATTCCCGCAGGATCGAATTGTTCGGAATAATCGAATCATCATGCATCGTCTTGAAGAAGGCAAGAAACCGCAGCATCCGCTGTGCCTCCGGATACTCGGGCATCGAAGAGTCAATCGCCTCCAACTGCGGCCGGGCATACTTCTTGAGCACGCTCAGCTCATATAGACAGGTGCTGTTGAAGAAGGCATCTGCTTCATCACAGAACGGAAAAATATTCTGATCCTCACCCTGGCGCACTTCTTCCCAGGTATTGATGGTCAGCCGCGCATCCCGGCTGCGGAACTGGGCATCGCGGACAATCCTTCTGAGCATGCGTGCATCCGTCGTGGGAATGCGGTTATGCGCATCGATGTTCAGCTGGGTCAAAGGCGAAATGTAGATGCGGAACTTCACATCATCCGGAATTTGTTCGGTCAGAGCCGGATTGAGACAGTGCAGACCTTCAATGACCAGCGGCTGCGTGTCCGTGATCCGGATGATCCGTTTCCCGTATTCCTTTTTCCCGCTGACAAAGTTGAAATACGGAATATCAACCTTCTTCCCCGCCAGCAGGTCATTCATCTGCGTATTGAACAGTTCCCGATCCAGTGCCCGCAGCGACTCGAAGTCCGGCTTCCCGTTTTCCAGCAGCGGCGTCTCGCTGCGCTCAAGGAAATAATCGTCTGTCCCCAGGTATACCGGCCGTAATCCCGTCACCCGCAGCTGAATGCACAGCCGCTTGGCAAAGGTTGTCTTGCCCGAAGACGAGGGACCGGCAATCAGGATGATCCGCTTTTTTTCATCATGAATGCGCTGTGCCAGCTGCGAAATCTTCTTTTCATGCAGCGCTTCCGACAGCAGCACAAGTTCCCTGGTGGCTTCGGAATCTTCCATGATTTCATTAAGGTCGGCAGCCGTCTCGATGCCCATCAGACGATCCCAGCGTGTCTCTTCGGAAAAAGCAGAGTACAGCAGCGGCTGATTCTCAAAGGCGGGTACTTCATCCGGCCTGGAAGGATGCGGAAACCGCAGCAGGATGCCGTTCTTATAGCGGCGCACTTCAAAGTACTTCAGATAGGATGTGTCCGGAAGAAGTTCATCATAGAAGATCTCCGCCTCCTGCCCTACCTGAAACAGGTGAGCCTGCTGAATGTCAGGACTGGAAGATAGCAGACGTACCTGATCCTGCCTGTTCATTGTTTTGGCATAATCGATCATCTGTTCGCGGTTCAGCGAAAGATCGGTAAACGGAAGCTCCTTCTTTACGGCATCGCGCATCGCCGCCTCTATTTTCTGACAGTCCTCTTCCGTAAATACTGCGGGCTTCAGCGTAATGAACAGCCCCTTGGAAAGACTGTTATGCACGATGACGGAAACGTCGCGACCAAGCACCTCGTGCACGGCGAGCGTAAACAGCAGCGTCAAAGAAAACTGGTAGATCAGATTGGCTTCATTGGTTCTCAGATCCAGCAGTTCGATCGTGCAGTCACTCTCAACGCTGTCGGTAAGACGGCGTGTTTCGTGATTGACTCTTGCGCAAAGGATCTCGTATCTGCACTCGCTCTGCAGCGAATCGGCAATGTCCTTGAGCCTTGCACTTCCCGTATCTGTGCGGAAATATTCTCTGCCTTCCGGGGTAATGATTCTTAGATTCATCGAAAGGATAACCTCCCTTTTTGTCTTTATTCCTACTATAATGCAATCCATGAAAAAATCTGCTGCCGAACTCCTCGACGTTGAAAATCCATCCGAAAAAGAAGTGCTGAGCGCTGTCTTCCGCCTCGCGCTTCCAGCCATTCTGGCCCAGATCGCAGAAACCGTGATGCAGTACATTGACAGTGCCATGGTCGGACAGATGGGGCGCAATGCGTCCGCATCCATTGGTCTGGTCGCAAGTTCCACCTGGCTGTTCGGCGGTCTGATGACCGCCTGCTGCTTTGGTTTCTCAGTGCAGGTTGCCCAGAGCATCGGCGCAAAAGATACGCAGCGTGCCAAAAACATCTTCCGCCAGTCGATTGCCGCCTCCATGCTGTTTGCCGTCATTCTTACGGCGATCGGCTGCCTGTGTGCCTTTTATCTTCCGGCATGGATGAAGGCTGACATGGACATCCGTCCCGATGCGACCCGCTACTTTCTGATCTTTTCACTCTTCATTCCGGTTCGTCTGCTGTACCTGCTCGCCGCCAGCATGCTGGAATGCTCAGGAAATATGAAGACGCCTTCGTTCCTCGGCATCCTGATGTGTGCCCTCGACGTTGTCTTCAATGCGTTCCTGATCTTCCCCGGTTTTTCGATCGGCTCCCTTCGCCTTCCGGGCGCAGGGCTTGGCGTCACCGGCGCCGCCCTGGGCACGGCCCTGGCGTATCTCACTGCGGCAGTTGGGATGTTCTATGCGGCTGCCGTGAAATCGCCGCTTCTGAATCTCAGAGAAAAAGGTTCCTGGAAGGTAGAAAAGAAGACGCTGAAGAAAGCACTCGATATCGGCGTTCCCATGGCGGCGGAACAGGCGGTGCTCTCCTTTGCCCAAATTCTCTATACAAGAATCATATCGCCACTCGGAGCTGCCTCGATCGCGGCTCACAGCTTTGCCGTCACGGCGGAAAGTTTCTGCTATCTGCCGGGCTACGGCATCGGATCCGCGGCGACGACACTCGTCGGTCAGGCAGCCGGGGCAAGGCGGCGTGATCTTGCCAAGCGCTTTGCCTGGACAGCAGCCATTCTCGGAATGGCACTGATGGCGGCGTGTGGACTGGTAATGTACGCGGCGGCTCCTCAGGTATTTGCATTCCTGACCCAGGATCCGGAAGTACAGGCACTGGGTGTTCAGTGTCTGCGCATTGAGCTTCATGTGGAAGCGCTCTTTGCGGCAAGCATCGTTACGGCAGGTGCTCTGCGCGGTGTCGGCGATACGATGGTGCCGTTCCTTATGAACCTGGTATCGATGTGGGGAATCCGTCTGACGCTGGCCTGGTTCCTGGTGCAGTGGATGGGGCTGCCCGGCGCATGGTATGCGATGGCGGCGGAAATCAGTGCCCGCGGCGTCCTGTTTCTGATCCGGCTGCTGCGGGGAAAGTGGCTTCAGATGATTCCGGAACCTTCTGGTTCTTCCGACGCTCCCGCCGCACGCGATTGATATGACGCTCAAAGGCACCGCTGCTTAACAGCCGGGCAATGACAAGCTGCGACAATGTGGAAACCGTGCAGGCATAAAAGCCTGCTTTTTTTTGAAACTCGTCCACCATGTCATGCGGAAGAATCATATAGCCGACACGAAGAGACGGGGAAATGGTCCGATTGAACGTATTGATGTAGATCACCGAGTGTTCCGGCTCCATGGAAAACAGCGTATCGACCGGCTTCGAGGAGATGGTAAATTCACTTTCATAGTCATCCTCGACAAGATAGCCGCCACGTTCCATTGCCCAGCGCACATATTCCTGCCGTTTTCCCGCCAGTGCCGTAACGCCTGAGGGATAGCTGTCATACGGAGTGATATGAAGAACGGATGCCTTTGCGTTTTTCAGAGCTTCCGAGACGATGCCGTCTCTTCCCATCGGAAGCCGCTCGATCGTGACGCCGTTGGCTTCATAGATTTTCGCTATCTTTTCATAGGAAGGATCCTCGATGGCATAGATCCTGTCTCTTCCAAGCAGCTGAACGATCAGCGCATAAAGATACTCGGCACCCGAGCCGATCACGATCTGATCCATCGTCACATGCATGCCGCGGCTGCGGGCAAGATAGCGCACCAGCTCCTGGCGCAGCTCAATGAGACCCTGTCCCTCCGGCTTGCGAAGAAGAAAGCCGGGATCATCTGCCAGTACCCGCCGCAGCGTCTGATTGTAGGCGGACTGCGGAAACACTTCCTTCCGGAAGGGAACTTCATGCCAGCTGGGCAGAGGTTCCTCATCCTGTGTACCGTAGAAGTCATCGGCACGATAGATTACGAAGCTTCCGCTGCGCTGCCTGCTTTCGACATAGCCTTCTTCCTGCAGAATGCGAAGGGCATGTTCGATGGTGATCAGGGATACGCCTTCCTGATCGCTCAGCACCCGTTTCCCCGGCAGACGTTCCTCTTCTTTGTATACGCCGGAAACGATGGCCTGCTTCAGCTGGCGGTACACTCTGAGATACGCTTTTTCTTCTTCTTTCTTCATCTGACCCTGTCATTTTACTGTATTTCCGACTTTTCTCAGGACCAGATCTGTCTTAAAGTAAAGTCATGAAACGAATACTTACGATGCAGGATCTTTCCTGTGCAGGCAGATGTTCTTTGACCGAGGCGCTGCCGGTTCTTTCAGCCATGGGACTGGAGGCAGCTGTTCTTCCGACCGCCGTTCTCTCTTCTCATACCGCATTCAAGAATGTCTACGGCACGGATCTGCTCGATATGGACCGTGAGATCCTTCGCAGCTGGAAAGAAAACGGCATCACTTTCGATGCCATCTACATTGGGTATCTTGGCAGCACAGCCGCAGTCAACGTTGCGCAGGAAGTCATCGTTGCCTTTGGAAACAAGATCCCAATCCTCATTGACCCGGCCTTCGGCGATCATGGAAGGCTGTACCGGGGCATTGATGAAGACTTTCCGAAAACACTCTGCACCATTCTTACAAAAGCGACGATCATCTGTCCCAACCTCACGGAGGCGTGCTTTCTTACCGGTACGTCCTATCGCGAAGATTTCAGTGATCCGCAGTATCAGCAGCTTCTGAAAAAGCTCGCTTCCATCTGCGACGGCACAGTGATTCTTACCGGCATCGATACGGAAAACGGTGAAATCGCGACCCTTCTATCTTCCGGGGATGGCGGATATGAAAAGTGTGCCATAGCAAAGGAACCGGCATCCTTTCACGGGACCGGGGACCTTTGGGCATCAGCCTTCATCGGTGCCTGCATGCGCGGCATGCCGGCAATGGATGCCATGAATCTTGCGAGCCGGTTCGTGAAGGAAGCGAT
Organism: Galactobacillus timonensis; assembly: GCF_900240265.1. Classification (NCBI taxonomy): domain Bacteria; kingdom Bacillati; phylum Bacillota; class Erysipelotrichia; order Erysipelotrichales; family Erysipelotrichaceae; genus Galactobacillus; species Galactobacillus timonensis. The sequence continues at coordinate 1,545,271 of NZ_LT964739.1, read as the reverse complement.
TCATATTACACTTCTGGATCATGGTGAGCCTCTGTTTGGCACCGAGTTTGAAAGGGCACTGCCGCTGCTGATCAACGCGCTTCCCCGTGAATAACAAATGCCTTCCCGAACCTGCAGGAAGGCATCTTTTTTGTTCAATTCTTTATTGCTTGTGTTTTTGACTGGTGTCTTATAACTTGCGGAACTGTTCCACATCCAGAACGAAGATCGTCGCACCGCCAACCTGAACTTCTACGGGGAAGCTTGCATAGCGGCCGATATCGTAGCTGGCAGTAGATGGAACGATTTCCGTCCGGCGCTTAGATTCCGAACCGATCAGCTCAATGCAATGATCCACCTTATCGTCATCGGTACCGACAATCATCGTCGTATTTCCTGCACGCAGGAAGCCGCCGGTCGTCGCCAGACGCGTCACCGAGAAGTTCTCCGCCGTCAGAGCCGAGGAAACATTGGATGCGTCATCATTGGAAACAATGGCAAGAATCAATTTCATAAATTATGCCTCCGTCACTGCTTTTCTGATTTTATTGTAGCATCATCCGTCTTTCACAATACAGGCAAATGGCTCAAATTGTCGCTCAGACATTGAAACGGAAGAACACAATATCGCCATCCTGCATCAGATAGTCCTTGCCTTCCAGACGCATCTTTCCGTGCTCCTTGACGCTCTGCTCCGTACCGTACTGCATCAGATCGTCATAGCTGTACACTTCGGCCCGGATGAACCCCTTCTCAAAGTCGGTATGAATAATGCCGGCACACTGCGGCGCCTTCATTCCTTCATGGAATGTCCAGGCTCTGCACTCCGGCCCGCCGACCGTAAAGAACGTACGCAGACCGAGCAGATGGTAGGCTGCCTGAATGATCTGATCCAGGCCCGAAGTCTTGACGCCAAGATCCTCCAGGAATGCTTCCTTCTCTTCGCGGCTCATGCCAGAAAGTTCTTCTTCCATCTTGGCACAGATCGCGATGCAGGCGCTGCCTTCCTTGTCCGCAAATGCCTTGACGGCATTGAAGTATTTGTTGCTGGAGGGATCCGTAACCTCTTCATCGCTCATATTGGCAACGTAGATAACCGGCTTCGCTGTCAGCAGCGAATAGTTGCGGATATATTCCCGATCCTTGTCGCTGAGTTCCAGCAGACGGACCGGCGTACCGGCTTCCAGAGCCGTCTTCAGCTTCTTCAGCGTCTCATACTCACTGACCGCATCCTTTTCCTTGGTCTGCGCCTTGCGCATGACCTTGGCAATCCGGTTCTCTACCGTCTCCAGATCGGCCAGACACAGCTCCAGATTGATTTCCTCAATGTCGCGGACCGGATCGACCGATCCCTCGACGTGCTCAATGTCCGGATCATCGAAGCAGCGGACAACATGGATGATCGCATTCGTCTCACGGATATTGGCAAGGAACTGGTTGCCAAGACCCTCACCCTTGGACGCACCTTTGACAAGGCCGGCGATATCTGTAAATTCAAATGTCGTATAGATCGTTCTCTGCGGCTGAAAAATCTTCACCAGATTCGTCATCCGCTCATCCGGAACTTCAACGACACCGACGTTCGGCTGGATCGTCGCAAACGGATAGTTTTCCGCCAGAACCTGACTGTTTGTAATCGCGTTGAACAGCGTCGACTTGCCGACATTCGGAAGTCCGACAATACCTGCAGTTAATGACATACTTCTTCCTCTCTCAAACCCGGCCTATTATATATCACTTTGATTTGAAGCATCGCCTTTGATAATAACCTTCTTCAGCTTATGTTCAAACTCATGTCTCGGAAACATGACGATGGCGCCGCAGCCTTCGCATTTGATCTTGATGTCGCCGCCCATGCGGATCACCTTCCAGTATTTAGACTTGTGGCAGGGATGTTCCTTTTTCATTTCAACAATGGAGCCAAGATCATAATCCCACGTATTCATCAGCCAACCTCCACTGATATGCCTGCAGCGTATTGTGCAGCAGCATCGCAATCGTCATCGGACCTACGCCCCTGGGAACCGGCGTAATGGCCGCCGCTTTCGGAAGCACCGCATCAAAGTCAACATCGCCGCACAGATGTCCGTCGGCCATCCGATTGATGCCCACATCAATGACGTATGCACCTTCCTTGACCATGTCCGCCTTCACGAACTTTTCTCTCCCGATGGCCGCGACAAGAATATCGGCCTGGCGCGTAATTGCGGCAAGATCATGCGTATGACTGTGGCACATCGTTACCGTCGCATTGGCATTCAGCAGCAGCCGCGCAACCGGTGTACCGACCAGACTGCTGCGTCCCAGAACGACGGCATGTTTCCCATCGGGATCGCAGCCCATCCGTTTCAGCAGCTCCATCACGCCAAGCGGCGTACAGGGCCGAAAGCCCCGTTCATTATCGTAAAGTGCCGCGAGATTGAGGGGATGAAGCCCATCCACATCCTTGCTCGGGTCCACTTTATGAATGACCGCCTGCGGATTCAGCCCCTTCGGTAACGGCAGTTGAACCAGAATCCCGTCCACACCGGGATCTTCACTGCAGGACAATACTGCCTCTTCCACTTCCTGCTGGCTCGCCGTTTGCGGAAGATGAAGCATGCGGCTTTCAATGCCGACTTCCCGGCACGCCTTCTCCTTGCCCCGCACATAGGAAAGTGAAGCAGGATTATCGCCAACCAGGATCACGGCAAGACACGGAACCCGTTTTCCATCCTTCACCAGGCCTTCAATCTTCACTTTCATTGCGGCTTTCAGTTCACGGGAAAGCTCGTCTCCGTAAATAATTTCACCCATGCACAATCTCCTTCGAGTCGAGTACGATCGTCACCGGCCCATCATTCAGCAGCCGCACCTTCATATCCGCCCCGAAGATGCCTTCTTCCACCGGAATTGTCAGATACCGCAGCTGATCATTGAAGTAATGATACAGCGCCTCGGCATGCACAGGGGATCCGGAACCGGAAAAGCTCGGGCGGTTGCCTTTGCGGCAGTCGGCGTAGAGCGTAAACTGCGAAATCGAAAGAATCGCCCCCTGCACATCAAGAATCGAACGGTTCATCTTTCCAGCATCATCATCAAAAATGCGCAGCTTCGATATCTTGGCACACATGGCACGTACGATTTCTTCCGTATCCGCATCCTCAAAGCCGACCAGAATCATATAACCCCTGCCGATATCGCCATGCACATGGCCATCAATCGTCACCGAAGCCTCAGATACCCTTTGAATTACTGTACGCATCGTTCATCATCCTCTCATATCAAACCAAAATGCAGCAGCGCATGCTCAATGCCGTCTGCATCAATATCATCCGTCACATAATCCGCAGCCTGCTTGGCACCAGGTGAACCATTACCCATCGCAATCCCGGTACCGGCCGCTCTGAGCATGTCGAGATCATTGTTGTTATCGCCAAAGGCAAAGGACCCTGAAACCGGCACATGGAAATAATCACACACCTTCCGCAGCGCATCGCCCTTGCCCGCTTTTACGGAAGACAGGTCGAACGCGCTGGAATGCCATTGACTCGCACGCACCGAAGGCACCAGCCGCATCAGTTCCTCCGCCACACTCCATGGCGCAAAAACCGTCAGCTGATAGACGGGATGCGAATGGATCCGGCTCACATCCATCACCGGAAACAGTGCCGTATGAATCGAAGCCTGAACCTGCCTGGCAAGCGCAGAGTGCGAATTCATGTAGTTCACCTCTTCCTCAACAACGATATAGGAATAGCCATGACCGTTGAGCCAGTCAGTCAGAACAACCATGTTTTCTTCACCGATTTCCGCCGACGCGATGCAGCGTTTACCTGCATCGGTGATATATGCCCCCGTCAACATGATCCATGCATCAAAGGGAATCGAAGCCGACGGCTCCAGCTGCCCAAGCTCCGCAAAGTGACGGCCCGTTGCCAGAACAATCGGAATCCCGTTTTTCTGCAGCAGTGAAAGCGAACGCAGCGTCGAAGAAGGAATCGAGTCCGACGCATGGGAAAACAGCGTCCCATCCAGATCAAAGAAACAAATATGGTCTGCCATCACTCGTCCTTAATCAGGCGCGACACGGCGCCATTGAGAATGCTCAGAAACACCGCCGCCAGCAGCGTCGTCCAGAACCCCGGAACCGAAGCTGCCCCGCCAAGACGCAGGGCAATATGAAGAATCAGACCATCAATGACAATCGAAAACAGGCCCAGCGTCAAAATCGTCGCCGGCAGCGACAGCAGCTTCAGCAAAGGCTTCAGGGTCGCATTCAGAATACCGAGTACCAGAGCCGCCAACAACAGCGGCCCCGTCGAAGGAAAGGCGATCGAATCAAACAGCAGGTCCAGAACCCACAGGCAGATTACATTGATCAGCCAGCCACTAAACAGTCGTTTCATTTTCTCTTCTCCTTGTTTTTTATTCTCCCGGCGGCTTCAGGAAATCCGAGAACCGCTTCAATACCGGATACAGCATCGTCAGCGCCAGCACAACGATACATACCCAGTCATAGATCGTCATACTGTCAATGCCTGATTGGGTATTGCGCTCATAGGTAACGACTTCCTTCGCCGCATCGACGGATCCGGCTTCCTGTCCGTTGAGATAGAACACAACCTTTCCCGTTATCGCATCCGGATCGTTGCTGTCGGAGTTTTCCACCTGAATTTCCGCCGTCAGCTCCGGGGTTGTATCAGTTACTTTCATCAGAATCGAGAAATCGCTGTCCGCCGACAGAATGACATCTGCCGACTTGCGCGTACCATCACGGATCGCAATCGTCTGCGAAGGAATGTCATCCTTCCGGATCGTAACCGTCTGGTAGCTGCTGAAGCCGTAATCAAACAGTGCCTTGATATCAGCGTAGGCCGCATCCGCACTTTCCTCACCAAGCACGACCGCAATCAGACGTGTCCCGTCCTTCTCGGCACTTGCGCTGATACCGTAGCCGCCGCTTTCGCTGTAGCCAAGCTTGCCGCCGGTAATGCCTTCATAGAAATTGTCACCGCTGCGCACCAGCTGGCAGTCATTGGGAATATCACGTACCTGCACATGCTTGTTATTGGCCGCAATCGTATAGGAAGTCAAAGAGAAGACGCTGGAAAAGGACGCATTCGAAAGAGCACGCCGCGTAATTTCAGCGATATCGGCCGCCGAAGAATAATTGTTATCCGACGCAAGGCCGAAGAGATTGTCAAAATGCGTATCCGCAAGGTTCCAGTCTTCTACCTGCTTATTCATTGCCGAAAGAAACGCATCGTTGCTGCCGGACACACCTTCCGCAAGCATCGCAGCCGTATCGTTGGCCCCGGCCAGTAAAGTCGCCGCCATGCAGTCAAGGGCGCTCAGCGTCTCACCGGTCTCAATCCACAGGACACCGCTGCTGTGATCATAGGTTGCAGAGGCTGTTTCACTCATCGTCAGCGACTGATTCTGGTTCAGCGACGAAGCCGCAAGATAGACCGTCATCAGATCGCTCAGCGAAGAAGGATCCCGATGCACAGCGCTGTTGAAATCATACAGAACATTGCCGCTGTCCTGATCGACCAGCACCGCTTCCGGACCCTGCAATACAGGAGTGGAATCCGCAGTTTCATCGGCCCCTGCCGTCTCTTCCGCCTGTACCGGAACATTCCCGCACACCAGGAAACATACAGCCAGACCTACCGTAACTATCCGTCTGAACATACTCCTTATTATACAGAAATACAAAACGCGGGATGAGCGGTCAAAAACGCAAAAGGACAGATGCCAAGCATCTGTCCCCTGAAACATTCAATGCTTATTTTCTGCGGATTCTGAGCAGCCGCAGCGAATTTAAGACACACAGCATGGCGACACCGGTATCGGCGAAGATTGCCATCCACATATTCGCAATGCCCATCGCACCAAGCACCAGCGTAATCAGCTTGATCGCAATTGCAAACCAGATGTTCTCACTGGCGACTCTCTGAATTCTCTGACTGCTCGAAATGGCCAGCGGAATCTTGGCCAGATCGTCATCCATCAGGACAACGTCTGCCGCCTCGATGGCCGCATCCGATCCAAGGGCGCCCATCGCAAAGCCCACATCTGCCATCGCAAGTACCGGCGCGTCGTTAACGCCGTCGCCAACAAAGGCGGTCGTCCCTGCCTCACAGATTTTCCTGACGGCTGCGACCTTGTCTTCCGGCAGGCACTGACCGATGGCGTGTTCAATGCCCAGATCATCCGCAACCTTGCGTACCAGCTGCTGATTGTCTCCGGATACGATCGTCATGGCACAGCCGGCCTTCTTCAGTCCATTGACAGCAGCTTCGGCACCGTTCTTCACCTGATCAAGAAGAACCAGGCATCCTTCATACTTTCCTCCCCGTGCCACATAGACAAGCGTACCTGCCTCTGTTTCTTCCCTGCAGGTAATGCCGTGTTCCTGCATCAGCTTATAGTTGCCGGCAAGAATCTCAACGCCGTTTTCCTTGATCGAAATACCGCGGCCGGCGATTTCCTGAGCATCGCTGAGAAGAGTTTCATCCACCGTTCCACCATCCTTTGCCCGGATTCCCTGCGCAATCGGATGATTGGAAAAGTGCTCCGCAGCCGCCGCATCGTGAATGAGCTGCTTCTCAGTCACCTGCGGCGAGCAGACATGCTCCACTGCAAAGGTACCGTTGGTCAGCGTACCGGTCTTGTCGAAAACAACATTCTTCACCTTTGACAGTGTCTCAACAACGGAAGCTCCCTTAACAAGAACACCGCGCGACGAGAGGCCGCCGATGCCGGCAAAGAAGCTCAGCGGAATCGAAATGACCAGAGCACACGGGCACGAAATGACAAGGAACGTGCAGGCACGACGAATGCCTTCATTGACATCACCCAGCACAATCGCCGTAATGATGGCAGTCACAATGGCCGCAAACACGACGGCCGGCGTATACCAGCGGCTGAATTTCGTTATGAACTTCTCGGGCGAAGCCTTCTTCGACTCGCTGTTTTCCACAAGATCAAGAATCCGTGCTGCCGTAGAATCACCATATTCCTTCGTTACTTCAATGATGATGACGCCGGTCTGGTTGACGCAGCCGCTGAGCACCTCGTCGCCAGCGTCCACATCCTGAACCTTTGATTCACCGGTTAATGAAGAAGTATCCAGCGAAGAAGCGCCTTCCACCACGACGCCATCCAGCGGAATCCTCTCGCCCGGCTTGACACGTACACGCTCATGAACCAGAACTTCTTCCGGATCCACCTTGACGAATTCGCCATCACGCTCCACTTCGGCATAGTCAGCACGCAGATTCATCAGATCGCCGATTGAGCGGCGCGAGCGGGCAACCGCCCGGTCCTGGAAATATTCACCGATCTGATAGAACAGCATAACCCCGGCCGCTTCCTTGAAGTCGCGCATGTACAGCGCCGCAAAGGTCGCAACCATCATCAGGAAATGTTCATCAAACAGCTGACCGTGGCCGATACTGCGGAATGCCTTGCCAATGACGTCATAGCCAAGCACGATATAAGCCGCCAGCGCAAAGATGACGCTTCCTGTCCCCTCCAGGACCATGCCGAGCACAAACAGAACAGCACCGGCAATGATCCGGCCGAGCATCAGAGCGGCTTCCTTTTTCTCTCTGTCTTCGTCATCGACGGAAGCCTCTTTTTTCTCATACACCCGTTTCAGGGTCTGGTCTCTGCTCAGCAGCGAACGGATTTCCTGCTCAATCCTGGCCGCATCCTGCGGAGAAGAGCGAAAGCGCAGCGAAGATGTCATGCCAAAATCAATCGCACAATCCTGGACGCCGGAAATTTTAGCAACCTGATTGCGCAGACGTGAAGCCTCCTCCCCGTCCGCAAGGCCATGGACCGTATACACATAGCCCTTCAGGGACTGGGACACCGGCGTAATCTTTGTACCGGCACCCTGATCTTCGATGATGATGTTGCGCATCGCTTCTTCCACGGCTTTTTCACGGGACGCGAGGACATCATAGGTAAGACGGCTCTTGATGCCGAACTCGATGTGACAGTTGGATACGCCGTCGAGCTTTCCGATCTCTTCCTCCAGCTCCTGAGCACAGGCGGCACAGTCGATCGATTCAACGGAATAGGCAACGGAATGAACATCATCCCGTACTTCATTGATCTGTGTTCCTTCGCCCTGATCTTCACGGATGATCCTGGCAGCCTGCTTTCCTACTTCTTCCGCCTTTGCGGGGTCGCAATCATAGGACAAAACCGAGGCGACGCCGAATTCGATGTGGCAGTTGGATACGCCGTCGAGCTTTCCGATTTCTTCCTCAAGCTCCTTGGCGCAGGCAGCGCAGTCAATGCTTGAGATTTTATATGTATAGGTCATAGCTTCTCCCTTTAACATATGAACAGTTGCTCAAATGTACATGTATAATATATGCCCGTACCTTTCCAACGTCAATATCCCGAATGCAAAAAAAATCCTGCCTCTCAGCAGGATCCATGAATCAGTTGATTCCGGTCATCTTTTTCGTTTCTTCAAGAAGCTTATCAAGATCTATCCGGCTCGCCTTCTCGGCATATTCCTTCTCGGCTTCATCAAGCCGCTTTACAAGTTCATCCAGTGATTCCGTCTTCTTTGCCATACCGCTCTCCTGATTCTGATGTGTATCCTAGCCAAAACCTTCGCCGCATTCCAGTCTTGATTTTTCCCATGGAAAATGCTGACGTGATTGTGATGCGGAATTTACGTTTCCGTGGTATAACCCATTTCGTTATGATCAGGAAAAACTGGCACACCCACACCAAGCGCTGCGGCCACGCGGTTGGGGAAGATGAAGAGTACGTTCAGGCCGCAATTCAGGCAGGCGTCGAAGTCCTTGGCTTTTCGGACCATATTCCTTTTGAAAAGCCGGCCCCAACCCTCCATATGAGCATGGAGGAGTACCCGGGCTATGTCGCCTCGATCCGCCGGCTGAAAGAAAAATACCGCGATCAGATAACGATCTATACCGGCATCGAAGCAGAATACTACCCCGAACAGATCGATTATCTCCGCAAAGTACGCAAGGAACTGGATTATATGATTCTCGGGCAGCACTGGATCACGCTCGAAGATGAAAACACCTACGAGATCAGGACGCCGGACGCACTGATGCGCTATTGCGACCGCATCGAACAGGCGTGCAGTGAAAATCTCGTTGATTACATCTGCCATCCGGATGTATGTCTCTGGAGTTATCCCCGCTATGATGAGGCGGTCACGGAAACGGCCCGTCGGATTGCCGACACGGCGCTCAAATACGGCGTTCCTGTCGAACTCAACTGCGGCAGCGGCGTGCGTGACTACGGCTTCCACAAATATGAAGACGGAGAGCGTTATGCCTACCCTTCGAAGCCCTTCTTTAAGGTGTTTTCAGAGCGCCATGTCCCTGTCATCATCGGCATGGACATTCATGATCCCAGGATGTTCCTGACAGATGAGTATCTCAACCGGGCTCTCAGCATCGTCAAGGAGTTCGATCTCAACTTCGTACAGGATTACGACATCATCGCCTCCGCCAACGAAAAGAAAGCAAAGATTCAATGATCAGAAAAACGCAGTGTCAGACACAGATCTGTGCCGGCACTGCGTTTTACTTTGCAGATGTAACTGCGATCAAAGCTCCATGACCGTCAATCCCGTCGCCGGATCCACCATTCTGCCGATTTCTCCCGGCAGAACATGAATCACAATCTCGGCGGTCGCATTGATGACGCAGCGCTGCAGATGTCCTCCTGCCGCCGTACCGTCCTTTGTCATTGCCTGCATATGTACATGCAGAAACGGACTGCCGTCCTTCTTCGACACGATGCCGAAAAGACTGGTAATCTCGCTCTGCACACCGACATGAACCGGGAAATACTTCTTCTCTTTCAGGTCATAGACGCAGACATCAAAGTCATCGCTTGCCCCAAGTCCATTGATATAGCCGGCCGTAATATGTTCCTTTGCGGCAATTGCCTTGATACTGTCAAGAATTTCCTCACCCGGCTGAAGCCGCACCACAACCGTGTCACCCATTGTTCGATAGATCATTGTCTCACCTCCCTCTTCAACATACTCAGATCCGGATCTTTGTCCAGTTTCCCTGCGCAAACCGGATCCGCAGCAGAATCAGGCGCGACAACTGATCTGACAGAACGCCGGTCCAGATCCCGTGAAGGCCAAACGAGAATACACCGGTCAGCAGCCAGGTCACAATCGTCCGGATCAATGTCACACTGATCAGTGCCACATAGAGACAATAGCGCACATCTCCCGCGCCCCGCAGGCAGCCGCTGTAAATGACCTGGGAAATCTGGAAGAGAACGATGACGCTGGTATAGCGCATGATGATGACGCCCATTGCAAGCACATCATCGGCGCTGAAGAAGATCCTGAATAGATCTCTGCCGAAGATCAGACATACCAGGCCAAGCGCTATCGACAGCGCAAGGCCGACATGCTGGCAGATAGAACCGTATACCTTTGCCTTATCCGGCTTCTGTTCCCCAAGCGACCTTCCGATCAGGGCAACGGCCGCCGCCTGCATACCATCGCCGAACGAAAAACCAAGACTCAGAAAGTTCATGCCGACCTGATGGGCCGCAAAGGCGTCCGTCCCCAGGCGTGCCGCCATGATCGAAGTTGCCATGAAGCCAACCCGCATCGCAACATTTTCAACAAGAAGATTCCCTGCCAGGTGATAAATGGACTTCAGAACCTCGACAGACGGAGCAATCTTTTCCTTCACGATCCGCCCAAGGGACAGATAGCCGTTCTTCCGTAACAGGGAGATGATTGCCATGATGGCCGATACGGCGGTGCCAAGTACGGTCGCAATCGCTGCGCCATACAGTCCCAGTGCCGGAAACCCAAAGTTTCCTCCGATCAGAAGATAGTTGAAGCAGATGTTGACCAGTGACGAGACGACATTCGTCTGCATCGCGATCAATGTATTTCCCGCTCCTCTCTGGGCAGCGTTGATCAGCATCGTCAGTACATTGAAGATCATGCCGCCCTGTATGACTGTAAAGTATTCCACGGCGGGCGTATGTGTATCTGCCGCCGATCCGCAAAGACGAATGATCGGATCCGCCAGTGCCACCGAAAGGACGCTGATCAAAGCACATACAAGAACGGACAGTACCACTGCCGTCACCAGAACGCGGTTGGCACCTTTGGAATCGTCCTGACCGCGGCGGCGTGCCACCAGTGCGGATACGGCAACGTTGATCGCAAAGAATACCGAGAGACAGATGTATTTTGGCTGCACTGTCAGACCGACCGCCGCCACAGCATACGTACCCAGCGACGAAACCATCAATGTATCGATCATTCCGGCAAGAGCCACAAAGAAAGACTCCAGTACCGCCGGCCAGGCAATGGAGATACTTTCCTTCAACAATTCCCTGCGATCATAGGAGACTTCAGACATCGTGGGATTACTATAAATCACCTGCCGTCAATCACCATCTTTTCTTTTTCACCCTCTCAGGTGAGGTGTTTTTCAATCGTTGTCAATTTCCAGTGCCGGGGCCCAGGAAACATTGCCGTAAAGGTCCGTAAACTGATAGGACAGCGACAGCTTTTCGGGAACGATCACATCACTGACGGTCCACGTTTGACATCCTCCCACGAATAGAATTCGTGGGATTCCTGCTGTGCAGATGAAGATTGCACAGTCTTGTCTTACAGAGTATTCAGCGCCGCTTGTATGCACTTGATACCTCGCATTCGCCCGGTCGCATATAGGCTCCGCAGACAGTCGGCTTCGCCGGATTTCCGCACACTGTGCGTACTTTCGTATGGCCCGTCCGATGTCTGGAACGGTTGATCTTTCTGGATTCAGAAGCCCCAGCAGGCTTGATTGCTGATGCCGGCCGCTTTCATAGCCGCCAGCTCACGGTTGGAAATGTCTGCGAACTTCTCAAAATCATTAATACATGCATCGATGTCCGGCGCATTCAGCGTATCAAGCGTATGCCGGATCAGGAATGCAGAGTACAGATCCCTCTGTACCGTGATATTGGAAATTACTTTGTATCGCTCGTTCACCCTGGACGGAATGTATTCTCCGGTGTCGTGATGGAATTGAGATGCTTTGTATGCAGAAGTCTGTATCTCAAAGTATGGTATATCCATCACTTCTGCTTTTCTCTTCAGCTCCAGAAGGAATCTGCCCGGAGCGTGATTCTTAATCGAATGACCGTATCGCTTCTTCCGCTTGTACTTATGGACAATCTTTCCGTTGATTACAGTTTCCTTGCCGCTCCGTTCGGTCTTTTTTGATCTTTTCTGCATTGCCTTCAGACGGACCGGTTCAACGATCACTTCGTCCGCGCTGCTCAGGATGCGGTTGATCTGCCGCCGATGAGAACAGAGAACATAAGCGGCTTCTTTTCTGTGCAGAACACGAATTCTCTTTTTCAGACGCTTTGCCTGCCGGGAGATGTGCCATTTCTTTTAAGGCCGGATTTGCACACGGGTGCTAATTGGCATACGATTGAGGCAGTTCCGAAAGGAACTTAGAAAGTATGCTTAGGCAGGCAGCTGTGTACTTGGTGCGTGGTGGCCCTGCACTGCTGTCTGCCTAAGTCTAGGGCCACCACCTTAATGAAATCAAAGTCGAATCGTTTTAAATCCCGGCGTAAAACGCCCTGGGATTTTTTACCTGTCCGCACTTCTTCCGAAGACTTTATTCGGAATGACGTCATAACCCATTACAGCCAGCGTCATCCGCAAATTAGCAGTTCTGATGAGATACGTCTTGTTAACTCCTATCAACCGCATTCATGCAGGTACTGCGGTTCTACTGATTTTAAGAAAGATGGTCATTCTTCAAACGGCATTCAGATCTATCGCTGCAATGCTTGCCATCGAAAGTTCACTGTAATTACAGGAACGATTTTTGCCGACCATAAGATATCAATTACCGAGTGGATCGAATACTGGCGAAATCTTCTTGAATATCTTAGCCTGACGGCAGACTCATGGAATAACAGAAACGCTTTTACAACCGCAAAATACTGGTTCAAGAAGACTTGCCTGCTGCTGCGGAACATTCAGGATCCTATACTCTTAGACGGGAATATCTACTGTGATGAAACCTATCTCCCTGTACGCAGTGAAGATATCATTCGCAAAGAAAATAATCATAAGCTGCGTGGGCATTCCAGAAACCAGATGTGCATTGAGACAATTACGGACGGCGAACCTGTATTCGTCAAATTCATTGGCCTTGGACAGCCAACGCAGAAGGATGTATATGAAGTTTTGAAGGATCATATTAAGCCGGAATCAACATTAATCACCGATAAAGATGTTTGTCACAAAATGCTGGTTCGAAAGCTCGATTTAGAAAACATTGAGTACGACTCCAAGAAGATAAAAAAACTCCCGGATAACAAGAACCCGTTAAATGAAATTAACCAGGTACACAACCAATGTCAGTAAGTTAACAGGAAACACTGACTTCTGACAAGAAACACTCGTTTCAAAATATGGCGAGTGTTTTTTATTTTGCAAAGTGCTATGCCAAGACGTTTTCACCACTTACATAAAAGCATCAGAAAATGCATAAACATGCACTTTTTTCAAAAAGGCACTTGACAGGCTGAGCACAGGAATTTTTAGACAATCCGAAGGAAATTGTAGGGGGTATTTTTCGACTATGGTTTCCTATCTCTATTCGCTGGGCGCTGTTCATAAGCATCTCAATGATGCGATCAACTATGTGTCTTCTTCTATTGGCTGCTACTGCAAATCTCCCGGGTTTGATTTCACCCGCAAGCGTAAACTGCCGCCGGAAGAGCTCATGAAATTCCTGATCCAGTTCCAATCCAAATCATTATCTTCTGAGATCGGAGATTATTTCACTGATATGGAGGTCCCTCCATCTGTTTCTGCTGTCATTCAACAGCGGCGGAAATTGGATCCCCGGGCGCTGTATCGGGTATTCACTTTATTCACTGACAGTATTAACGTCAACAATCGGTTTCAGGGATATCGACTTCTGGCTTCCGACGGATCCGATATCAATATTCCATATAATCCGGAAGACAGTGAGACTTATCATATCCAGAACGGAATGGCACGAGGCTTTAATCAGCTTCATCTGAATGCGTTATACGATGTTTTGAATCGCTGTTATGCCGACATTGAGATTGATACAGCAGCCAAATCAAATGAGCCCAATGCCGCAGAAGAAATGCTTGAAAAGAATGCAGAGAAATATGGAAAGTTCATTTATATTGCCGATCGCGGTTATGAGAAATATCAGCTGCTGGCATTTCTCACTGAGAACCAGATAAAATACATCATTCGCGTCAAAGATATCTCAAGCAATGGGATTCTCAGCACCATGAATTTGAAGGATGAGGAGTTCGACCTTGATCTGGGAAAAGAAATTACCAGACTGCAGACCAATGAAGTAAAGCGGCATCCGGAAAAATATGTCCGTATCATGAATAATCAGCTCTTCCGATTTCTTCCCATCGAAGAAGAATCGTATTATCTGAATTTTCGGGCAGTACGATTCAAAATCACCGACGATACTTATGAATGCCTGATTACCAACCTGCCAGGAGATCAGTTCCCGATCAGCGTAATGAAAGAGCTGTATCACCAAAGATGGGGCATTGAAGGAAGTTTTCGCGAGTTGAAATATACTATCGGGCTTACCGAATTTCATGGCAGAAACATACAGTTTCTTTATCAGGAAATCTATGCGCGGACAATTCTGTATAACCTCTGCCAGTTCATTGTGGCAGCCGTGCCGTCAGAAAAGTCAGCCACCATACATGAGTACAGATTCAATTTCAGCTCTGCTGTGACAAATATCAGGCAGTATCTTGCAGGCCATATTGATGAGGAGAAGCTGATACTCAGAATAAAAAAGTTCCTGATCCCAATCAGACCAGGAAGATCGTTTGTTAGAAATATACGTTCTCAATCCGCAAAGTTGTTTACGTATAGATCTGCCTAACGATCAGAGTATAAAACATCCGCAAACCTAAATCCACCGATTTTCGTGACAGGCAATCGCTCTGTCCTTTTCGTTTTGGCAAAATGTGTCAGTTTTGATCACACGATCCGGAAGAAAAGCCACACCGTTGATCATCTCAATCATCAGTGTGGCTCAGAATGCCAACTGCAACAGATATCAGGGCTTTTCAAGCCCTTAACTTAACGCCATTGGGTACACAACCTCCTCCAAAAATTCTTGAAAGCCCACAGTGGTTTCGAGAGGGACGATCTGCCAGACTATCTGAACTTGTTCGCACTGATCTATAACGCACCAAATGACATCTACGAAAAGATCGACTTTCTGTTAAATCTAGGATTTGAAACGCCTGAAACGCTTAGATACAGAACATTGTTTGCCGGAAAAAAGGCAAGATCAGGGGGCCGATAGCACCCGTGTGCAAATCCGGCCTGTTTCTTTTTACCTTTTCGGACTGTCCCGTCTTCTGCATAGTTATCCGGATTTGCCATTCGCATCTTATGATCAAGAAGAGCCTGCAGATGCCGGACCGCTTTCTCATAGCGGATGGAATCCGGTGCCAGATTTTCCAGCATCACCTGGTCTTCCGATTCTGCGGCAACCGTTGAAGTCCCAAGGTCAATGCCGACTCTGTGCCCTTGTCTGGATTTTTCATTATGCGGAGGGTCACCTTCCAATACAATGACGGCATAATATTTCCATCCGCTGCTGAACTCGATCCGCTTCAGATAACAGTAGCGCACACGGGCATCTCCGTCCCTGACAGACTGCATATATGCAGAATCCGGAGTCTTCAGTGCATAGTGACGTTTCATAAACACAAGATCATTCCATCCGTTCAGGCGAATCCCATTATTGTCTTTCTGGGGAATGGTATCCATCTCCGTAAGCCTCTTAAAATGCAGAGATCTGCCTTTGCCATAGAGAACGGATTCAGCCCCTTTCCATACCTGATCGGCAATCGCCTGCATCTGATGGGAAGTAAGCCATGCACGGTATTTGTGCTGCTGAACAGAAAGGTATTTTTCAAAATCCGTTTTGGAGAGGCCATAGGCTTTCTGCTTCTCCTGCATTAGCGCAGAAAGTTCTTTCTTCCGGCGTTTCTGATCTTTGTTCAGGTCTTCTGTCTTCTTCCCTGAGAATCTGCGCCCGTATTCTTCTCTTGCATTCCGATAGGCACGATCACAATTCAGCGCATTCATCCTCTGCTGCGCACAACAGACCATGAGATTGCTGGATTTCCAGGCATAGAAAAAGCATTTATTGAAATACGCTTCTGCAGATTTATCTGTATCAATTGGAAGCCGTACCGTGAACATAAATGCTTTCACCTTTCTCTTAAGGTCTTGTCTTCTGCGTCTCTACATAATGCCGTATCGTGGCAGAACTCACCTTCCCTGCCGTTGAGACAAAATAGCTTCGCGTCCATAAGGCGGACATCGAGTTCAATGCAGAAAACTGCATTCTGATTTTACGGGAAGTCGCACCCTTGATCCATTTCATGATTTCATAAGGCGCCGTTGTGGGCGGAGCAGAAACAAACAGATGCACATGATCGTGATCGCACTCCATCGCAAGGATCTGAAGATCGTGCTGCCCGCACACTTCTTCCACCAGTTTTTTGAAGTATTCATCTACGCCCAGAACGTCGAATATTTTTCTGCGGTAGCGGGGGCAGAAAACGAAATGATAATTCAGCAGCGAAACCGTCGTATTTGTGCGTCTGTATGCGTCTTTTTCCATATACGCAGTATAGCATACCATGTAGCTGTAATATTTTATCGAAGGCTAAATTTTCAACATTTTTTATGCCACCTGGCCAACGATTGAAATACGTTGGCTTGCGGCGGCGGAAATTTTGTCAAAGACAACCATGAGATTCACATATTCCACGTTGAGCAATGCAGGAATGCGGCCGCGGATCACGGTTTCCCCTGAAGTTTCCGTCGTTGAAATGTGATAGTAGGCGACCGGCTGATTATTAACCGCGAGGCACGTTCCTTCCCCGTCCACCACCAGAGCGCCGGAATCATCGAAATCAAACTGGTTATCCAGGCCGAGATCGATATAGCCGCCACCATCATCGACATAGAGGTTTTTCTCAAGACGTGTAACATTCTTCCATGTTTCTTCGCTCAGCGAAAGGAGGCAGGATCCATCTTCCCCCTGATCCCAGACCAGCTGTGATGGATCGAAGCGGTTGTCCAGGACCGCTGTTCGTACCGCATCATCCGACAGCGGTGCCTCTTCCATAAAGCGTCCGGATGAAAGACCAATCGAGGAAAGATCGCCACCCAGGAACACATTGAGCAGATCATTGATGGCATCTGCGTCCAGTGAAGAATAGGAACCCGAACTGAGCATGGAGAATGGCGAACTGATTCCTCCGGAAGCCGCCTGACCCGATGCCTCCATCTTGGCAAACGCCCTGACGCAGTCACTGTAGGAATCATCCATGCCGATATCGGCATAGGTCGAAGTCATCGTATTAACCCGGTTCAGATTCTGATACGGAAAGTAGATCGAAAGGCCATAGGCATCGCCCATCCCGGATCCTGTCCGATTGTATTTGACAGCACTCAGCACCGCATCCGCCAGCGCATTCCCCTCCTGGCTGCCAAGAGCGTCAATTTCATCCCCCTGCAGTCATTGCTATTCAAGTGATATTGCAGTAATCCTATTCATTATCTTAGCTTCGCTGTGCCTGATCATCGGCAGAAAAAATGCGTAAGATAGTGGAAGAGGCAGAAAAAAATGCAGCTGAGTGCAGAACAATTAAAGGATAACTATCAGACAGTGAAGGATAAGATCACACAAGCCTGCCGGCAGGCGGGCAGAAACCCTCAGGACGTCCGGCTCATCGCCGTCAGTAAGAAGAAACCGGTGAGGGATATTGAGACCCTGCAGGAGCTTGGCCAGACCTCCTTTGGAGAAAACTATGTTCAGGAGCTCATGGAGAAGTACAGTCAGCTTCCCGAAACAACTGCCTGGCACATGATCGGTCACCTGCAGCGCAACAAAGTGAAGTACCTCATTGGCAAAACAGTGATGATTCATTCTGTCGACTCGCTCGCTCTAGCAGAGGAAATCGACAGGCAGGCGGCCAAAGCCGATACAACCATGAACATTCTTCTGGAAGTCAATGTTGCAGAAGAAGATACAAAGTTCGGTTTCAAAGCAGAAGATGTACCCGCCATCGCCGGGGAAATCAGCCGACTGAGCCACATCCGGATCTGCGGCCTGATGACCTCGGCGCCAAAGTCAGACGATCCACAGGCCAACCGTCCCTATTTTGAACAGCTGCGCAGGCTGAGGGATCGTCTGGAGATTGAGATTCCGGACGCTCCGGTCCATGAACTGTCCATGGGGATGACGCAGGACTATGAAGCCGCGATCAAGGAAGGTGCGACGATGGTTCGGATCGGCACGGCAATTTTCGGTGCGCGTGACTATTGATTCCAATTTTATATTTGATACAATCTAATTGCTTCAAATATAAATGAACGGAGGTTAAAGTGATGAGCACTTTCTATGATTATTCTGTAACAAAGCGTGATGGTTCTGAACTGTCGATGAAAGAATTCGAGGGCAAGGTCGTTCTTGTCGTCAATACCGCAACCGGCTGCGGATTTACGCCGCAGTACAAGGATCTCGAAAGCATCTATGAAGAGTTCCATGACAAAGGACTGGAGATTCTCGATATTCCGTGCAACCAGTTTGCAGGTCAGACACCGGGTACCGATGAAGAGGTCCATGAGTTCTGCACACTCAAGTACAATACGCAGTTCGATCAGATGAAGAAGAGCGAAGTCAATGGTGAAAACGCGCTGGATCTCTACAAGTATCTGAAGAGCCAGAAGACGTTTGAAGGATTCGGCAAGGGTCCCAAGGCACTTGCGATGAATGTCATGCTCAAGAAGATTGACAAGGACTACGAGCACAACTCCGAGATCAAGTGGAACTTCACCAAGTTCCTGATCGACCGGCAGGGCAATGTCGTTGCACGCTTCGAGCCGACGGCAGACATGAAGGCGGTCCGTGACGCAGTTGCGGCACTGATCTGATGAGCGTCGAAACCATGAAACCGGAGGATGCACTGAAACTGGAGAATCAGCTGTGCTTTCCTCTCTATGCTGCGGCACGCAAAGTTACCGGCGCCTATACGCCGCTTCTGAAGCCGCTTGGCATCACCTATACCCAGTACATTGTTCTTCTTGTTCTGTGGGAAAAGGACGGTCAGACGGTCGGAGCGATCGGCGATCTGCTTCATCTCGATAACGGTACCCTGACGCCCCTACTCAAGAAGATGGAGACAGAAGGTATTGTTAAACGCCTTCGCAGTAAGGAAGATGAGCGCAGGGTAACGATTCAGCTCACCGAAAAAGGCAAAGCATTAAAGAAACAGGCAGAGGATATTCCAGCGAAAATAGGAGCCTGCATCCACCTGAATCAGGAAGATGCACGCTCCCTCTACCGCATTCTGTATCAGATTCTCGATGACTGACGGGCAGGCAGTTCCTGCCCGTCTTTTTTATATGAGGATGCCCTGCAGATGATCGCACTCATGCTGAATGACTTCAGCCGTCATCGAAGAAAAATCCTCCGTATGCCACTGCAGTGAGAGATCCTGATAGCGCACCGTGATCTTCTGCCACCGCTTCGCACTCCGCACACCATCAAGACTCAGACATCCCTCTTTGGCCGTATAAGGGCCGCTTTTTTTGACAATCTTTGGATTGATCATCACAAGGTCAAAATCACCGATCGCAACGATGATGATTGCTCTGGCAAAACCGATCATATTCGCAGCCATGCCTGCACAGATGCTGTGGTTCGCGTCCAGCGTATCTTTCAGATCCTGCGCAATCCAGAGATCTGATTCCCCCGCCGGCTCAGCCTTCTGCCGCAGAAACAGTTCATCCTTTACAATTTCGCGCCGCATGTCTGCCTCCTGTATTTCTCTCAGTCAACCCAATGAATCCGTTCTTCGTGGAAACGGTTCTGCTGCGGCCGTGATTCCCCAGGCCAGCCCAGCGGGAACAGCGAAAAAGCCTCAACATTGTCCGGAAGATTCAGAATCCTGCGAACATTGTCCATCCGCTCCTGCTCCGGAGCGATGGCCAGCCACACGCCGCCAAGTCCAAGCTCGTCCGCGCGCAGCCACATATTTTCCTGGGCAATCGAAAGGTGAACCTCCCCTCCTAAGTGCTAACGCACTATAGACGGGGCTTCCAAGGGCTTGTGTGCCCTCAGACTTCCGTCTGCACAAACGATACGGTAACAGCACAGCACACAAGCCGAAGCTTATGCACCCATCTGTACTAACGTTTCTCAGACTTATGTCGGGATCGTCAGACTGCCGCTGGAAGCAGAGGGTACAAAACCCTGTTGATCTTCCATAGGTCAGCTAACGTCCTTTGGGTTCCACTCCCGATCCCAGAGACTTTTGTCATAAGATCGGGTGATTCCATTAACAGCCCGCGGATAAAATAACGGGCACCGATGTTGTAGCTGGCGGAAAGGTCGCAATTGTAGATCTTTCCGCTTTTGAATACACAGACGTCATAAGGCGTGTCTTCGGACACTTCTCTTCCCCGTCTGACACGTCCGGTTCCGTCATACGCAAGACGGCTGGTTCCCCATGCATTGACACGTGAGATGCGAATCCCATAATGATGGGCAAGGCTTTCTACGGTTTTCTGAATGTCAGCGTGCTTCCACATGGCAAGTTTCTGCTTCTTACTGCCGCACTTTCTGCCTTTCGTATCAAGATGCTCCATGACAATGGCATCGCACTCATTCGCAATGGCAAAGTTCACAATCTCCCGCGCAATCTGATGTGCAAGATTCCTGTTTCTTCGCTTTGCAATATTCCAGAGCCGTCCGGAGTCATGTGATCCATGCAGAGACTGGAATACAGACACCCGATGCAGGGCATTGCTCAAAGAGTCTTCTCTTCCGCGCATAATGAACTTACGCGCCAGGACAGTACCCTTCGAGTCCATGATACTGCATACCGCATCTGTACGAATCCCCAGGTCGACAGCACAGATCTTCTGCTCCGATACAGGTTTTGCGGACAATTCTACAGTTTCCGTTACTGCAAATCTCAGCTTCCAGCATCCGTGCTTCTTCTCCAGCACGGGAGCAGAGATATCTCCGTTTCTGCCTCTCTTGTCAAGGTAGTCAACATCCGTCTTAGATAGGCGAACGGTATCCCATACCCAATCGTTTTTGCGGAGCACCTTGATCTTTGCCGCATAAGGCAGCACTTTGCCTGTCTGTTCATCGATCACAGGCTTATAAGTGTTGCCGCGATACAGTGCAGGCATCCGGTGCTTACAGGAATCCAGCTTTGGTGGTTCTCCCGTACAGCCGTTCGCCTTCCAGTTCTTCAGAGATGACTGATAAGCAGAAACGATACCAAGAGCCTGCATAATAGCGGCTCTGCGATAATAGGAAGGAAATTTTGGAAACTTCTGATCGAAGGCGTCAGATGAAGAGAAACCCTTAGCAGAATGGATCATGCGCTCAAGCATTCTCTGCCGCATTTGTGCTCCCCCTGCTTCGCATAAGGCATCCCAGTTTTCAAGTGCAGGGCGGACAAGATGGGCGACGGCATCTGAAAAGAGATCCGCTGTTCTTTTCAGCGCATCATGGCTGTCTCGAATGCGTATACCATAGCTTCCAACAACCTGCATTTCCTATCTCCTAAATACAGTATAACATTTTTAGTGGTACGATTAAATAGATGGAGGCATAGATATGGACTATTACGCTGAATATCATAGGAACAGGCATTCTATTTATAAGCTTCAGTACAATTTGGTTGTAGTCACTAAATACAGACATCCGGTGCTTACAGGGGAGCTCGCCAATCGGCTGATTCAGATCAGTCGCGAAGTGATAGAAGGCGACTGGAAGTGCCGAATTCTGGAGATTACTACTGACAAAGATCATGTGCATCTTCTTTTCGAAGCCTCTCCACAGACGCAGCTCTCTAAACTGGTGAACAATTATAAAACGGTTACTTCCCGGCTGCTGAGGAAAGAGTTTTCTTCTGCATTGGAAAAGTATTACTGGAAAGACCTTTTCTGGTCTGACAGCTACTTCCTGAGCACCGTATCTGAAACCACCGAAGAGGCTGTCAGAATCTATATCCAGGAACAGGGAAAACGCGATAACGAAGGATATCGCCGTCAGGCAGGAAGAAGAAAGGCGGCTAACCCCGCCTAAACAGCTTGAGCTGCTATAGACGGGGTATGCGCCGCCACTATATCAATTATCTCCGCACCAGCAAAGCATTGAGCCACTTCTCGTTTTCTCTTCCGGGACGCGCATCACCCGTGACCCATGTCTCGGCAATGACAAGTTCAGGAATCTCCCTGATCACTTTCCTCAAACCGTCTTCATTGAGATCTGTGAAGTATCTTCCGTTCCTTTCCCCTTCAAACGTTCCATATTTAAACGAAACATACAGGGTTCCGTTTTCTTTCAGTGCTCTGCACATCTTTTGAAAGATGTCCGGCAGATCTTCTTTATGTACATGCAGAATCGAAGCACAGGCCCAGATCCCATCATAGACACCGGTTTCATTCAGTTCCTCAAAGTACATATGTCTGACGGTGATGCCTGTATAGGCAGAGGCATTGCGACACATTTCTTCAGAGCCATCGATCGCATCCACAGAATATCCATGTTCCAGAAAATACTTCGTATCTCTTCCGGATCCGCCTCCAAAGTCAAGTATTCTTCCATGCTGTGGAATATGCTTCAGAAATCTCTGTTGCATCGACGCAAAGGCAACATCCTTCGTAGAAGCCGCAAATGCGCCGGCGTTGGCGTTGTAATACTCAATTGTCGCTCTGTCTTTTTCCATCATGGCTGCTGCCCCTGTTTTTCAGTCATTGTAGCACCTTATCTGATTCAGCCGATATGCCGGCGGGCGAGTGATAGAGACCCGCAGACACAACGGAACCGGAGAATACTTATGTGCAAATTATTTGCATTACCCTTCATGCAGTGTATACTTGATAACGCAAATTATTTGCAGGATAGAACTATGAAAAGCTCGAAATACAAACAGCAGATTCTGCATTACTTCGAAGAAGATAGGGATCAACGCTTCAGCGCCTCCCGGATCTACCAGCAGATGCAGAACGATCAGATCAATATCAATCTCGTCACGGTATACAGAAATCTTGAAAAACTGTGCGAAGAAAATGCCCTCATCAAGACCATGGACATCACAGGCGAAGAAGCTCTTTATCAGTATGCCCGCAAAGATCACGCATGCATGAATCACATTCATCTCTACTGCCGCCGGTGCGGACGCATCATCCACCTCAGTGACAGTGAGATGCAGGATCTGAGCAGCTTTCTCATCAAAACGCATGGATTCCGGCTCGAATGCGCCCACAGTATGCTCGTGGGCCTGTGTGAAACGTGTGCCAAAGAAGAAGGAGAAATCAAATGAACTGGTTACTGGATGGCATTGTTGATGCCGCAATCGATACAGCTAAACTGCTCCCGTTCCTGTTTATCACATACCTGGTCATGGAATGGCTCGAGCGAAAGACGCAGGAAAAGCAGATCAGCGTCCTCTCAAAAGTCGGCAGACTTGGACCTCTCTTCGGAGGCATCGTAGGCATGGTTCCGCAATGCGGCTTCTCTGCCGCCGCCGCATCTCTGTATGCCGGAGGACTTCTGACAATCGGAACACTGATTTCCGTCTTCTTTTCAACCAGCGATGAAATGCTGCCGCTGCTGATTTCGAGCCAGACAAACATGAATACAATCCTGAAGATCGTATTCACCAAGGCCGCCATCGGCATCGTCACGGGCATCGCCATCGACTTCTTCCTGCGCTTTACAAAATACAAATACAAGACGCAGAAGCGCATACACGACCTTTGTGAAGCCGAGCACTGCCATTGCGAAGATGAAGAAGACAGTATCTTCCTCTCCGCCCTCATTCATACGATCCATATCGCCCTCTTCGTTTTCATCATTTCCCTGGTTCTCGGAATCATTGTCGAAAATGTCGGCGAAGCCTATATCACTGCCTTTCTTTCCAGGCGAAAGATCATCGGCGTCTTTCTGACATCTCTGATCGGCCTGATTCCCAACTGCGGCGCCTCCGTAGCCATTACACAGCTGTACCTTGACGGAATGATCACACCCGGTCAGATGATGTCCGGCCTTCTGGTCAGCGCAGGCGTCGGCCTCCTCGTCCTGTTCCGTACAAACCGTCACCCGAAAGAAAACATCAAGATCGTCATCATGCTGTATGTCCTCGGCGCAGCCTGGGGACTGCTGTTTGAGCTGCTGCACATCGCCTTCTAAGGAATACAGAAACCGAAGCAGAAACAATACCGGCCAACAATAAAAGAAGTGCCTCTTTCCCATCAGCACCGGGAAAGAAGCACCTCTTTATTTTTTGGATCAATACAGCTTCGCGCCTGCCGGGATGTGGTTGTCCACCATCAGAAGATGGAGCTCTTCCTCACCGTTTTTCTCGTTCACCGCAGACAGGAGCATGCCGCAGGAGTCGATGCCCATCATGGAACGCGCCGGCAGGTTGACGATCGCAATCAATGTCTTCCCCACCAGTTCCTCCGGCTCATAATATGCATGAATGCCAGAGAGAATGACACGGTCTGTCCCCGTACCATCATCGAGCACAAACTTCAGCAGCTTCTTTGACTTCGGTACTGCTGTGCATTCCTTGACCTTCACAGCCCGGAAATCCGACCTGCTGAAGGTATCGAAATCCACCTGATCCGCAAACAGCGGTTCAATCGTCACACCGGAGAAGTCAATCTTCTCGTTCGGCGTAAAGAAGCAATTCTCCTGCGTCTTTTCTTCGGCGCTCTCAGTTTCTGCAGCAACATTGCTTTCAGCCGGTTCTGCCGAAGCCGCCTTCTTGTCGCCTTCTCTTGGCTTCATTGTCGGGAATAACAATTCCCTTTCCCATAACTTATTATATACTGTTATAGGTTATTATCTCTGCCCTTTCTAAACATGCACACATTTATATCTTCTTATATGTTTCCATATGTGTCATATTTATTTGGTAAGGTTGTGGTAAACCACTATTCTTTAGCAAACTTATCCATCTTTGCCAGCTCCGACGCTGCATAATCATCGAATACATCAGTATAAATATCTTGCGTCACTTTGATATCCGTATGCCCCATTACAGCCATTCGTACCTTGTCGTTAATTCCCGCTTCATTCATTCTGGTCGACATTGTATGTCTTAGCGTATGACATGAAAATTGTGGGAGCAGTACTGTCTTGTCGCAAAGTTCCTCTTTATCCATTACTTCAAAATTGCAGTCACGAATAATCCTTCTCAGCGCCTTATTTACCGTGCCCTGGTGCAATGTTTCACCGAATCTATTCAAGAAGACAAAGTTGGTGTATCCATCGATTGTAACCTTACACGAAATGCCTGCTTCATCCAGATATTCCCGTTGCATATTCAACGCCTCCTTTACAATCGGAAGCATCGGAATAGTGCGATATCCAGCTGGTGTCTTCGGGGAATTGATGGCAAATATCTGGTGATTGTCTTTTCCTTTCTCTCGCTTGCTGTAATATACCAGGGTATGTGTTACATGGATCAGCCCGTTTTCCATGTCAACATCTTCCCAACGCAAGCCGGTGATTTCTCCAATCCGCATACCCGTGTAGATCATGGTAACGATGATTGGATACCAATGGCGGTACTGATTGCTGTTCTTCAGGTATCTTAGCAGCAATGTCATCTGGGGAACGGTCAGTGCAGTTTTTTTTCCGTTCTCGTTTGAATACGCCTTTTTAAGCTCTTTCAGTGCTTTGTCACAAGGGTTGTAACGGATATACTCATCATCTACTGCGATGTCTAAGACCTGATGCAGAACCGTATGCACACAATCGATAGTTGCCGGCTTCAGTCCTCTCACATCATGCAAGGAATTGTAGAATCCTCTGATATCGGAACGCTTCAGGTCGACGATTCTGCACCTCCCCAGCGTATCCTTAACAAACATCTCATACATATAGCGGTAGTTTGAAAAGGTATTTTCTTTCAGCCCCCGCTTAAGATCACACCACATCTGATATACATCATCGACAGTCAGCTTATTTGCATCAACTCTCTTACCTTCGATGCTGCTCTTAACGATCTCTTCTTCTTTATCCCGCAGTTCTGTCAATGATGGGGCATAGACAGCATGTCTACGTCCAATCTTATCTGTCCACCGATACTCATATGTTCCATTTGCACGCTGATACTCACCGGTTTTCAGTACACGGTTTTTACTATCTCTTCTTCTTTCTTTTCGATTCATATTTCTCCTTTCTAACAGAAGAAGAGGTGTACCCATATGATAACATAGTGAGTACATTCCTCTTCTCTTTACCGTTAAATTGAGTATTGCTTGCGCATGTATTCTTCGAATTGCACACGCTTGATCATTCGCTTCGATCCAACCCAGAGCACGAAATCACAGCTTTCATCATCCGTCAACTCGCGAAGTTTATTGCGGCCAATTCCAGAGTATTCAGCCGCTTCCTCGATAGTCAGATTCATTTTCCGCCATGGTGGAACATAACAGGAACGATCCAGCGCTTCAATGATCCGATCAATATTCTCAAGTTCATCCTGCGCCATTTAGTGCCTCCAGACCTCAGTAGGACCCGTTTTCGACGTCCTCATCAGTCAGATAATATCCCTGGAAGATAATCCCCTCTCGGGTAATAAATCGTCCCTGAACGTCTCTCGGAACTTTATCCGCAGCTTCAGTATTGTCTAGAATGATCATGGAGAGGACATTATCCGCTGTCCCGCAAATGCGGCAGTCGATGTTGTTTTTGATCTGGCCGGTCAGAATGTTCGCATCCGGTCTCTGTGTTGCTAGTATCAGATGCAGGCCAAACGCACGACCCTGGCGAGCAATTGTTGACAAATATCCTTCAATGCGTGTGATCTGTTCTTTCCTTGATTTATCTGCTCCGGTTTTGTCTAGAAGCTCAGCTACCTCATCACAAGCGAAGATTACACGCTTTATTCGTTTCTCAGGGTGCACTTTATTGTATTCTCTGATATTTCTGACCTGTTCCTTTTTGAACAGTATCTTGCGTTCTTCAAGCTCTTTTACCATCAACTGGAGTTGCGTTTCCAACGTGTCAGGATCAACGATGATCGTACAGATCTTGCTCCATACGTCTGTATAATCTACGCCTCCCTTGAAATCCGCTAATATGATATCTGCACCCTTTCGATAAGCCTGATATAGCAGCGATCTCAGAAGTACTGATTTTCCAGAGCCGGTGCTGCCTCCGATTAAGATTGAATTAGAAATAGCTAGGTCTACTGTTTTCTTTCCTGCAATTCCCTCTCCAAGGGCAAGTAAGAAGTCTCCAGGCGGAATATTCCAGTCAGTCCATCTGATCATATCGGGGAGGGCATTTACCGCAGATACAGCGGTGATTACTACGTGCCGTGTACCATGAGTATATTTGAACTGATCAATCATCAAGTTCAGAATCGCTTCCAAGTCAACCTGATGTTTTTCCCAGTCTTCAAGTGGAATTCCACACGATGTGAACTCGTACTGCTCGATTCTTCCTTCTCGTTTATATCCAACTAAACACGGAATCTCGCCTCTGTGATTTTTCATTCCAATTCGTTCCAGTGCTTTCGTCTTTCCGATTGCTTGTATTGGCATCCCATACAGGATCAAAATCACAAATGCGCCGATGATCATTGCCATGATAAGCATAAGCCGATACTCCACAATGAGGAGACCGGTCAGCTCGATCGTGTTATGATTGTCGATGTGGAACACTTTATCCGAGTGTGTCACAAGCCAAGCCATGAGGGTAAGGTACCCAGCCAGCCCTCCGGCTTTTTTAATATCATGGGTAGCTTTCAGCAAGCCATGCCATGCCCAAATCAAAAATCTACTCATTTTTTACCTCCCATGTTCCCTTCAGAACCTGCATCTCTCCTTCTTTATCAATCTTGACGATATTGTTAATCCTTGCCAGGAAGAGCTGATACATCTCGGTATTGCGAAACGCCTGATCCTGATACTGGAGCTCCGGCGGAATATCAGACGCAAAATACACATATGAGTAACAGGCGACCTTATCTGCATACCGCGCTGGAAGATAAAGCGGATACCTGTCAATCATCGGCAGCATCGTAGTGATCGGCACTTCACTATGGAATTCTTCGAAGACAACCACATCCTCGCCAAAATACTGGTCAAAGCTCAACCCATGCCCGTTGCGGTAGTTTGTGATTCGGAAAATTCCCCCTGGATCATGCCTGCTATAGATCAAACCAGTGATATCCACAGTTGACGGCCCAAAGATGTACGTAACGTTCAGCTCCCGGAATTCCCTACGATACTTTTCAGCAAGCAACGACTGACGGATCATATCCATATCCTTGACGTGATATACACTCTGCGGCAGCTCCTTAATGATCTCCGCATTTGACCTTCCCTGATCGATCAAGTCAATCAACTTTTCATGAACGCTAAGATCATCAAGTGCTTCATTAGGAAGCTCCCCAAATTCTTCGAACGACCCCTCAACAGATGTTTCACTCTTCTTCGTTTCAGTCCACTTTCCCTGCTTCAAAAGGTAATCGCGGTTTTCCGTTGAAGTTCCGTAGGCAGTATCAATGTGTGCTGCCGGAAATTTTCTCTTCATCGTATCAAACCGAATCGGTGACTTTCTTACCAGATATACATGCGTATGCGGTGTCCCTTTTTCCCCAACCTCATCACACATAGCCCAGTAGGTGCAGTTCATGGCATTCAGGGTATCCTTCAGCGTCTCATGCGTCACATGATGATCCACCGGATTATTAATCGTCAGCAGATATTTTCTAGACTGTGTATTGTTTCCCATTTATCTCCTCTCTTCATTTCCGCTACATGCTACATAACATCTTCAGGGGGTAATACTAGCCCCCTGAAGAAAAGCCGCCTGGGCATCGCCAGGGGAATAACCCTTGAACGGGTTGATTCCTAATCCTGGCGGCCCGGCGGTTATTGATCAGCCCTTGACAGGCCTGATGCCTTTGGCCCGCGCAGCGAGCTGAACCCGATTGTTCATGGTGTACGGAACCCACTCCGGCTCGATCAGCTCAACCTCGACGTGCCCATCGGGATTCTCCATCTGCTTCTCGCCCAGGATCTTGAAATCTGCTGCATCGCCATCCTGATCAATGAAGACGATGGTATACTTGTAGCCGATAACCTTATCCGTACGACTGCCATTCTCATACGAGTAGACCCCACGCACGCGGGTCAGCCACATCTCACCCATCTCAGCCGGATCCTTCAACACTTTTCTGATTTCCATAGGATTACCTCCTTTCTGCTTATATTTCACCACTGCCAGAAAGGCCATTTGTCCAATGCACGGGACTTTTCTTAGACTCATCAGGGAAGGAAAAAGCAAAATAAAAGCGCCATCAGCATTCTTCACTGATAGCGCATTAATCAATCACTATCTGCACATTCAATAATAGGCGAAAACATAGTCATTACAATTTAGAGAAAATAGGACTACAACTTCTTAATCTGCAAACCTGTTTCTTTCGATTTTCTCCAATGAATCAATAACAGACGGATAGTACATATTGACTAACGATCTGGTCAAATCCTTATCAAACTGAAGTGCCTCAGCAATATAAACAAGAGTATCAACCTTAGGGTTACCAGAAATTCCGCAGGGGATTTTTAGCCGTGAAATGGATTGCTTAGATACACCGCTCTGATTTGCAATATACTGCTGCGTAAAGCCAGCAGATTTCAATGTTTCGAACAACATATTCATTCGGACATACTGTGCTGTATGTTGATCCATGATATTTTTCAATTCAATCCTGAGCTGCGGCGTCATTTCTGGCCGCTGTCTGCTCATGTCGATCGACTAAAAAGGATGCTCCTGCGCGGAAGGATGATGGATTGAACAAGTTGGATATGAAGCGAAGCAGTCAGTGATGCAAGTTGAAGCAATACTAAACTTCATACAATCCCTCCTTCCTATAATACATGCATGCAAATGACATCGCTCCGGCAGGAATTCCATTTATTAGGTCTTCTCGGAACATTTACTGACCCGAGAACACAAAAAGACAGCATATGCTGTCTCCGTTAAAAATAGATTGCCAGGTCGGAACTCTGTAGTAAATACCGCCCTCTCTATTACCGATCTCCGTAATCGGGAACGAGTGTGGTCTCTAGAACACTGATGAGGAATCCGTTCACCAGATATCATGTGCTGGCAGGCA
Organism: Galactobacillus timonensis; assembly: GCF_900240265.1. Classification (NCBI taxonomy): domain Bacteria; kingdom Bacillati; phylum Bacillota; class Erysipelotrichia; order Erysipelotrichales; family Erysipelotrichaceae; genus Galactobacillus; species Galactobacillus timonensis. The sequence continues at coordinate 1,515,028 of NZ_LT964739.1, read as the reverse complement.
CTCGGATGTGCAGGGGCTCTGCTCTTACAACACACTACAATAGAATTCAGAAATCAAAAATTTGAATATGCCCCAATCGTCTGTTTTCAGCATCGCCTTTATCAGACATCTTAATTATATCATAATTACAAACCCTGCAAGAATTCCCACAGATAGCTGCATTTTGTATTTTATCTTCATGATGCAACAAGCAAAAAACAATCAATTTTCAAAATACCCATATTGGTCAAAAAGATTATCTAACTCTGCATTAGTCGTAATCTGCAGCACCTTGTTGCGAACACCGATATCCCCCATATCCAGACGCTTGAAGTGGTTTTTTCCGTCTACCGCCTTGTCCTGGCGAATCAGCTGCATGCGACCCAACGCAGAATTCCAATGGAGATCAGCGTACTCAGCAAATCCGATTGCTTTATACACGTTGTCTTTATCTGAAGCAAGATGCGGTTCAAGAATATCAATCAGGTAGTCAGAAAAACCATTTTTGCGGAATACAATGATGTCCGGGTATGAAGCATGCGCAACACCATCCATCTTGTAAGGGATGCACAATGCCCAGGATTTGCGGTCCACATTGCGAAGCCAGCCGACAAAGTCCGAGCGCTTTTCCTCTTCAGCAACTACTCCGGCTTCCCATGGATTCAGATCAATACGAATCACACCGTTCTTTCCGTAAAGGTGATCAGTGTATATTTTCCCATTATGGCTCTCAGGGAAGTCTGCTGATTCCGGCAGCATAAATACGGTCGGAGCAGCGTATGAAGACTGGATGCTGATACTGTTGAACTCACCGATCAGTTTTTCGTTATGAGAGGATACGATAGCCGGGCGATACGTGTTGAACATTGAGTTGAACATGTTTTCGGCTTTTTTCTCAAGTTCTGTCATTCCAGCAACGTTGTTTACAAACACGACAACTTCAAGCCTGGAAGCATTGATATCATCGAAGTCAGCATATTTTGCCAGATATGCATGCCCAAGCCCTTCACCGAGTTTGCTGTTTGCAATATCAAACTGTTTTTCAATATCCGCATCCGTTGTAAGCATTGACTTCGTGTTTATAGTATCGTCATGCTTTTCACCGAATGCATCAATAACGGTAGACTTCAGCTCAAACGTGCGGAACTTGTTTGCCGCTTCATCATAGCTTCCTTCTGCCTTCAGCTTTTCAACGAAGCTATGGATTTCCTCTATAACCATAGTCCGGGCGTCTACAGAAGCCTCCGTATAGATTTTCGACATCATAAGCATTCGGGCCAGCATGAGTAGAGATTTCAGATATGGTCTCTTTCTAGATACCGTAACACTGTAAGAAGTGAGGTTTGCATTAGCGACAGCTTTGAGAATCTCTTTCCGATTGATCGTCTTCCCTGCTGGTGCAGATACTGCCTGGAAAGAAGCGCCGCCCGGTACCATAACCGATGTTGTCTCTGCACTGCTTCCGCTTCGCACTCCTTCTGTCTTCCCGTTTGGAACAGGTGAAGTATGCTGTACATGCGGCAATGTCTTCGGATCAGCAGGAATATCAGGTGCCGTTTCTGTTCTTTCTGGATCATGTTTGTCATCTTTCTTATCCTGATTGCCAAAGTCATCACTCATGACGTTGTATGGCTCATTTCCAGTCATGTTCTGAGGCTTTTCCTGTTCATGTGGCTGATTCATAGCGGTAGATACGGTTTGCTCTGATTCGGGCTTTTTTGGAGTTCCTGTGCCGTCTTCAGTCTGTGGGTCTTCAGCGTAATAAACGCTTGTTGCTTTCGCCGTTGTGATATTCGCTACTGTTTCACCGTCATCATCGTTATCCTTTAATGCGGCAATGACAGATTCGACGGTATTATCATCAAAATGCGGCAGGAACAACTGAACATTGTTAAGAACCATATCACCGGGAATCCGTTTTGCCATTGGTGTGCGTTCCATCCGCCCGAGAAGCTGAGCGATGTATGTAGCATCTGTTGCTCTGCGGAAAGACATAATGGACTCTGCTCGAGGGCAGTCCCACCCAGTGGAAAGATTCATTTTGAAGAACACAACCTTAATCGACTTGTTTTCTTCAATACGTGCCGGATCAATGTAATAGATCGGAAGCCCATTGACAGTAAGGGTGCCAAAGCCATTGAAGGTATGTGCAACATTCCCAGGCTGGAACTTAAGACCGGAATGCTTTTCAATGATTTTCAGGCATTCGTCAAGAGGCGTGTCTGTTGGATTCATCTTATCGCCGTCTTCAACCTGCACAATCAGAATCGGTTCAACATACGGTTCATTATTATTCTTGTTATGGATATACCAGTGATATCTCTTCTCCGCCCAGTCATCCGCAGCGGCTTCCATCATTGCCATATCCGGAGTGAAAGCAAGATCAGGATAATTCATGACGACATCATCCTTCAGCAACCCGGATTCTCTGACTTCTGCGGCCGAAACAGTCACACGGCTCAGCGTGGACAGTGAATTGTTGACAAGACGTTCAAAGCGCCGTGATGTTGCCGATATGCCGATAATAAGTGGAAGTGCATCGATCCCGTCTTCGTCACTGCCAAGCACAAACTTCTGCATAATAGACTGGGCCTGCTTTGCTTCACGGTCATTCTTCGTGCCTTTATGTGCTTCATCAATGACAAGATACAAGTGCCCAGGGTGTTCCTTTGCCGTATGATCAACAATCTCCCAGAACGTGTGCTGACGCATATCGGATACCGTCGTAAGTTGCTTATCCTTGCCGAGCTTCTGCGTGTTGATGAAATACACGCACCCAGCTTCCAGTTCGTCCTCGGCAAAGCTGGGATCCACATCAACCAGCTGATTGATGCGGATCATATCAGACTTGCTTTCAATTTTCAGTCTTGTCTGTTCATTCAGATCAGGACTATCGGAAAGCCAGAGGAACCGGGCTGCAGGATCCGCTTCGTGGGTTGCATCGCCAAACAGAATCTGCTCAAACAAGGCTGTCATGATTATTGTTTTACCCGAACCTGTCGGTGCGGAGAACGAAATAACCTGCGGTGTCTGTCCTATCGTCCACGCAGCATGAGCCATATCAATCTTCGTGCGGAGGTTATCAACTGCACTGAGCTGAAAATCAAATAGATTTACATTTTTCATTCTTCATCAATCCTTCCATTGATCTTGAAATTATCAAGATAGTCTCTGTACAGCTGATAGATATGAGGAACATTCAGATTGCATGTGATCGCCCTATATTCCTCGTGTGAATCAGTGACAATAAATACCGTATTGATCTCAGGGTGTTCTGCCAATTTTTCTTTGAAATCCGCAAAATGTGAAGTCCTGACAAGAATTGCAAAATGATTTCCTGGCCTCATCAGCATAGAAGGAACCGTCTTGGGGTCTAGTTCTGGACATGGTCCGATAGCACCAGCCTTCATCCAGAGAATCGGAACAAGTTCACAGAACTGCCTTCCAAGAGCAACAGTGTTCTTATCAAGGAAGCCAAGCTTGAAGTAAATGCAGTTAGCTTTGAAACCATCAGACATAGGTTGCCCGGAAACTTTCTGACCGTCTAGACCAATATAATTGCCTTTCAACGGATTCCCGTCTACATTATGGCCTCTAATGGAGCAGACCGTGCGAGGCCATGTAACATATCTCGCAATACCAAGCTTTTCCCATTCTTCGTCGCCCGGGTGATAGCCATTATTTGTAAGCACCTTAGCTTCTGCGTCAGAGACTTCATTATTTGTCACCATAATACACCTGCGATGGCCTCCATCTTCTGCGTTCAGCAAGTTGACAGCATGAAGCGTCGTACCACTACCGGCAAAGAAATCAACAATCAACGCGTCGGGCTTATTTGCTGTATAAAACCTTATGCAATCGTGCACTGCATATAATGACTTCGGAAATGTGAAATTTCTCGAAGAAATAATATCATTTACAACATTAGTACCAAATGTTCCGGCGTCATGTGTCGATAAATTCCATATAGTCTTTGGTGCCGTCGTCTTCGATGTATCAGAATATTTAACGATCATCGAACCGTTATTATCATGACCTGCAACTATAATTTTCCCATCTTTTATTGCTTGAAGCTGATTACTTGTAAGATATGAAATCGAACAACCTTTGCCTTTACCAGGTTTACCGAATTTGATAGCTCCGATCCTATATAGTTCTCTAAAAGTAGACGGAACCATTGCCCAGCTATATTCCTGACCGTGTCTTACAGGCGGCCAAACAGCATATGTTCCGTCAGGCGCTTTTGGGACAGGATCATTTTCATAAACAGTATCACCGACAGAATTAAACGTATCGTCGCTGACATTGAAATATATTGGATACCATGATCCAGGATTTGCTGATCTGATACCTTTTTTTCCGTTTCTCAAAAAGCCTCTCCAGCGCACATTGGTATCATTAGAAATATCCTTGGTGAGCATATCTGAACCAGTCTTGCAGATTTCACAATTGCCGATCATCACAAAATAAATGAACTCGTTTACACGACTGAATTCATTCTTTCTTGCAGTCCCTTTAGGGTTAATGACACTTGAAATCATCTGAATCCTTGCTTCCGGAAACATTTGTTCCAGCAGCATTCCTAGATGCAGATATTCCTTTTCATCGATTGTAACAATCAGCACGGAGTCTTTCGGATTCAACAGCTTCTTCGCCAACTTCAAACGCTTTTCCATGAACGACAGCCACTTACTGTGTCTGTAAGCATCATTACTATCCACATAGTTGTTGTTATATTTCCAGTCGCGAGCTCCAGTGTTATATGGAGGATCAATATAAATACAGTCAACCTTTCCGGCATACAGATACTCCAGTAGTTGCAGAGCATGGTAGTTGTCTGCTTCGATCAGCGTATGCCATAGATCGCTATCCGGTGCATTTTCAACACTGTCAATTTTCTGTAAATATGGATAGATCGGATCACCAAATTTTGCAACAGCAACAATGTCGTTAGCCGACATCAGCCTTGTTTCACCGCTCTTTCTGTTCTGACACAGAACATTGTCGCCATCTATGCTGACAACGTTATACAAATCATTAAGTTCTCCGTTTTTCAGGGCAACAGTCCGTCCTTTTTTGATTTCAGTTCCATACAACGGTGTACATTCAGGAATATGATTTTCGAAAACAAGGCCGAATTTTCTCTGTTTTGTCACTCTGGCAACTTCGTACCGGATACGATCTCGCAGCTTCTTATCTTCTATCTGATTTATTAGATCATCCAACACTGCCATTTGAATTCCCCCATCTCCATCCATTGATCGCATTAATACAACATTATTTTTTATTTTCCTACAAATCGCAACTGCTAGCAAACCCAAGCAGACGAAATACCATAACCGAAGCTACCATGTATCCCACACAAAAACGAAGATGACCACTTGTAGATCATCTCCGTCAACACCTCTTCTTCAAGTAATTGGTAAATAATTGGTAAATCTTTACAATTATCTTAGAAAACAGGCTTTGTTATGCGGTTTATTCGCTTCTTGGCTTCATCGTCGGGAACAGGAGAACATCACGGATACTGTCGCATCCGCACAGTAACATCACAAGCCGGTCAATGCCGAAACCGATACCGCCCGTCGGCGCCAGACCATACTCCAGAGCTTCGACGTAATCCTCATCCATTTCGGCAGCTTCTTCATCGCCCATTGCCTTTGCCTTCAGCTGATCTTCAAACCGCTTGCGCTGGTCAATCGGATCATTGAGCTCCGAGAACGCGTTATCGAATTCGACGCCCATGATCTCAAGCTCAAAGCGCTGCGTAAACCGCGGATCCTTTGGATTCTTCTTGGCCAGCGGCGAAATCTCAATCGGATGACCCCAGACAAAGGTCGGCTGCTCGATCTTGTCCTCGCAGAACTGATCAAAGAACAGCGAAATGATGTTGCCAACCGTATGCTGATGCGGCGCAACCTCAACGTTATGCTCCTTTGCCAGCTTCAGCGCATCTTCGACACTCATCGGCTGCCAGAAGTCAACACCCGTCACTTCCTTGACCGCATCGACCATGTTCCAGCGCTTGTAAGGTCCCGCCAGGTTCACGGTCTTACCCATGAACTCGAATGTTGTACGATGGAACACTTCATTGGCAACGCTCTCGAAGAGACCTTCGTTCAGCTTCATCATCCCTTCCAGATCCGAATAGGCACAGTATGCCTCCATCGTCGTAAATTCCGGATTATGCTTCAGATCCATGCCCTCATTGCGGAACACGCGGCCAATTTCATAGACACGTTCCAGATCACCGACAACCAGACGCTTCAAAGGAAGCTCCGTCGCAATTCGCAGATAGAAATCCTTGTCCAGCGCATTATGATGCGTCACAAACGGACGCGCATTGGCACCGCCTAGAATCGGCTGCAGCACCGGCGTCTCAACTTCAATATAGCCCTGGCTGTCCATATAGTGCTGAATGGCACGAATGATCCGCGGCCTCAGCATTGCGATCTCACGCGAACGATCGTTCATGATCAGATCGAGGTAACGGCGGCGGTAGCGTTCTTCCTTATCCTGTAGACCATGGAACTTCTCCGGCAGCGGACGCAGCGCCTTGCAAAGATGCGTATAATCATGCGCCTCCACCGAAAGCTCTCCGGTCTGCGTCTTGATCACGACACCCTTGACGCCGATGATATCGCCCAGGTCTGCCGACTTGAACAGCTCATATACCGCATCACCGACAATCCGCTGATTGATTACAACCTGAATGCGGCCCGAACGGTCCAGCAGCGTCACAAAGCCAAGCTTGCCCATCCGCCGCTTCGTCATGATGCGGCCGGCGATCGAAACATGAACATCTTCCTTCACCAGATCTTCCGCAGAATCATCGCCATACTTTGCACGCAGATCTGCTGCATGGTCCGTCTGATCATAGGCCTGTCCAAACGGATCAATTCCCTGGGCACGCAGCTGCTCCATCTTCTGACGGCGTGCCGCCTCCTGATCCGACAGATCCATTTCATGCGCATTCTGCACCGCAGCCGTAATCTTTTCCTTTACCTTGTCACGCTTCTCGGCCGCTTCCTTGCGCTTTGCGGCAAGTTCCGGATGCGCCGCTTCGAATGCCTTGCGCCGTTCTTCCTTCAAACGCTGCTTTTCTTCCTTGGTCATTTCTTCTTCACTCATGATCTCTCTCCTCACAAAAAAGCGCCTCCCAAAGGGACGAGCGCTCGTCGTGGTACCACCCTTATTTACGGATGCTCAATCCATCCGCCTCATTGCGCCTCTATCGCAGGACTGCGGCCAACTCCGGAGGCCTTCTGAACGCTTCCCGCCCCGTCCGCTTTCACCATCCGGACTCGCTACCCGGGCTCATGAAACATTCCCTTCTCCATCACTGTCAAGCGGCCTCATTTTAACGGACTTATGCCTCAAATTCAATACACCTGCCGAAAATCAACACGCGCTCTCACAGGTGCTATAGTTTACGCATAAACAAAAATGAATGGAGGAAATAACAATGCTCTGGTTTATCATCCGTACACTGATTGTCGGCCTGCTTGCCGGCTACGCAGCCGCAAAGCTCAATCACATGGACACATCCGACTGGAAGAAGAATCTTCTGCTCGGAGTCGCCGGCTCTTTTCTCGGCGGTTTTCTCGGCACCCTGATCGGCATCAAATCCATCAATATCATCGGTTCCGTACTGATTTCCATTACCGGTGCCTGCCTCGTTATCTGGCTTGCCCGCAAGATCGGCTGACCCGCGTTTCCATGCACCGTGTACACCCATCTCTGATGCAGGTACACGGTGCATTTTTGTATCTGTGAAGTTTATTTACCGGCTTTTCCCTGGATCTCGGCAAGGTACTCTTTTATCGCCGGAGGCAGATCATAAACGTATCCATAATCAGGATGTGATACCCTCAGAACCTCCTTCATCATCATTTTCAGCACGGCACTGACGGACAAAATACCACTGAGCAAAATCGCAGTCCAGCAACTCAAATCCATTCCATTTATCATCCATACGTCGCCCCTGTTATTTCATCCGCTATGCATGGAGGTCAAAAGTATAAGCACCTTGTTTTGAATAGTTTAGGTATTTCTCAGCCGCGCAGAAGACCCTTGTCAAGACGCAAAGAGAACCGCAATCCTTATCAGGCAGCACCATCAGGAATTGAGTTGGATCGATTGTTTCCATCTCCATGTGTCTGGCGGCTTACGGCATGGTAGAATCTTTCCAGCGAAAACAGGAAGGATTCATCATATGGCAAAACTCTATTTTTATTATGGCGCCATGGGCTCCAGCAAAAGTGCCAACGCCCTCATGGCCGAATATAATTACCGCGAACGCGGGCAGAAGGTTCTGCTCGCCAAAACCAACATCGACTCACGCGACGGACAGAACATCATCCGCTCCCGCATCGGCTTACAGAAAGAGTGCCTCCTCTTAACGGATGTATGCGCCAAAAGTGACGCGGAGCTTTCCACCTATGATGCGATCATCGTCGATGAAATCCAGTTTGCCAGGCCGGAAGAAATCGACTTTCTTGCCCGCATCGTTGATCAGCTTAATGTTCCTGTACTGTGCTACGGTCTGCGCACAGACTTTCAGCTCCATTTCTTCCCCGGTTCTCTGCGGCTGATGGAAATCGCCGACGAAATCCGCGAAGTCAAAACCGTATGCTGGTGCGGAAAGAAAGCCATCTGCAACGCCCGCTACAATGAACGCGGCATCGTTCGTGCCGGCCAGCAGATTATGCTCGGCGCCAATGACAGCTACATTGCCCTGTGCCGCAAGCATTTCATTGAAGGAAAACTGTCTGCCGACGATCCTGGCAACCCCCTACCCGACTTCGGACAGGTAAGCGGAAACAGCGACTGATCACACACTGCAATTCTGCCCGGGAGTAATCGAATTCCCGGGCTTTTCTTATATTTCTTCTTCCCGTTCAAAACGAAAGGACCTGCCCGCGGACAGATCCTCTTCCTGTACTATTTATTGATTCTGCTGCTGCGACTGATTCCGGCTCGAATCCACAGCCGCCGCAAGATCTTTCTGCATCTGCATCATCCATGCCTGCTGATTGTCCTGATCCCCCAGATTCTTATAGATCTGGGCAATCAGATAATCATTTGAGCCGCGCTGCTCAATCGGCAGTGCCGCCGTTTCCGCCTTCAGTTCCTCAAGATGCGATGTATCTTTCTTATACACAACGTCATAGGCACGATCCGCATACTTCTTCAGCTTCTCGCTGCCCTTGAGGCCGTCGATCTTGAGCTTGTAATCGGCACAGAGCGACTGTTCCTCCAAAGGAAGATAGTACTGAAACGCCATGCTGTAGAGAGCCGTCCTCTGGCTGTCATTCATACGGATCGTTTCAAACTCTTTGAGAAGCGCTTCCGTCTCCTTGTTCTTCTGCTGCATCATGGCGCAGTTCAGCTTCAGATACAGACGGTTGTAGGGAGGAAAGCTGCGCATCATCTCCTTCGAATCCGCCAGTTCCTCCACTTCGCTGTACTTTCCCTCCATCATCAGTTCCATCGCCTTCTTTGAAAGGCTGTTCTGCCGATTGCGGGAATACAGTTCAAAAATCACATCCGCCGCAATGACCGCAATGATCGCAACGATCGCCCATGTCTGCATATCAGGCTGCCGCTCCGTCACGGTTCACATACTTCAGAATATTGCTTGCATTGACGTAGCTGTCCGCCGCATTGCCATGCACCATCACAAGCGTCGGCGCCTGCATGATGTCATACTTTCTGGAAAGATCCGGATTCTCCTCGGCATCAATCACCTCATAATGGAATCCTGCCCGATCCAGCATCCCTTCAATCATCTTGCAGTTGGGGCATGTCTTGGTAGTGAAGAGCAGGGCACGTGCCTCGCCTTCCGGAGCAGACGGCGAAACCGCATCACTCACAGGCACCGCCTCCTTCTTCTCCTCATGGAATGCGGACACCGGCTGCGATGCAAGACCGTCAACGCGATAGGTCTTGCGATCCTTGAATTCCTGTGCCTTGCCGGCGTTCCAGTTCTTTACCGGACGATAATAGCCGGTGATACGGGAATACACCTCAGTCGCAGCACCGCACTTCGGGCACTTCCATACTTCGCCGGAAATATATCCATCATTCGGGCATACCGAATAGGTCGGCGAAATCGTATAGTACGGCAGTCTGTAGTTCTCGGCAATCTTGCGTACCAGTGTTGCCGCGGCCTTCCAGTTGCTCAACCGCTCGCCAAGGAAGGCATGGAAAACCGTTCCCGACGTATAGAGCACCTGCATCGGATCCTCGATGTCAAGCGCCGTGAAGATATCATCCGTATAGCCGACCGGCAGATGGCTGCTGTTGGTGTAGTACGGCGTACCGTTGCGGTTCGCCGTAATGATGTCCGGATAACGTTCCACATCATGCTTGGCAAGACGATAGGTCGTGCTTTCCGCCGGCGTCGCCTCCAAGTTGTAGAGATCTCCATACTGTTCCTGATAGTCCGCCAGACGGCTGCGCATATGATTCAGAACCTCGACGGCAAACTTCTGCGACTCCGGAGCCGAAAGATCCTTGCGGATCCAGTTCGCATTCAGACATACCTCATTCATGCCGATGAGACCGATCGTGCTGAAATGATTGTTGAACGTGCCAAGATAGCGCTTCGTATACGGATAGAGGCCCGCATCCAGAAGACGCGTAATCACGTCACGCTTGATCTTCAGCGAACGTGCCGAGATGTCCATGATCCTGTCGAGGCGCTGATAGAACTCTTCCGGCGTCTTGGAAAGATAGGCAATCCGCGGCAGATTGATCGTCACAACGCCGACCGAACCCGTCGACTCACCGGATCCGAAGTAGCCGCCGCTCTTCTTGCGCAGCTCACGAAGATCCAGACGCAGACGGCAGCACATTGAACGTACGTCGCTCGGCTTCATATCGGAATTCACATAGTTGGAGAAATACGGCGTACCGTACTTGGCCGTCATCTCAAACAGAAGACGGTTGTTTTCCGTATCAGACCAGTCAAAGTCCTTCGTAATCGAGTACGTTGGAATCGGATACTGGAACCCGCGGCCGTTGCAGTCGCCCTCGATCATGGTCTCGATGAACGCCTTGTTGACCATGTCCATTTCCTTCTTGCAGTCCTTGTACTTGAAGTCCATGTTCCTGCCGCCAACGATTGCCGGCAGCTCCGCCAGATCCTCCGGAACCGTCCAGTCCAGCGTAATGTTGGTGAACGGAGCCTGCGTACCCCAGCGGCTCGGCGTATTGACGCCATACACAAAGCTCTGGATGCACTGCTTCACTTCCTTATAGGAAAGGTTGTCCACCTTCACGAACGGAGCCAGATACGTATCAAACGACGAGAAAGCCTGCGCACCAGCCCACTCATTCTGCATGATGCCGAGAAAGTTGACCATCTGATTGCACAGCGTGCTCAGATGCTTTGCCGGCGCCGAAGAGATTTTTCCTTCCACACCGCCCAGGCCCTCCTGGATCAGCTGTTTCAAAGACCATCCCGCACAATACCCGCTGAGCATGCTCAGATCATGAATGTGAATGTCACCCGAGCGATGCGCATCCGCAATCTCCTGATCGTACACTTCACTCAGCCAGTAGTTGGCCGTAATTGCGCCGGAGTTGGAAAGAATCAGGCCGCCGATCGAATAGGTAACCGTCGAATTCTCCTTCACACGCCAGTCCAGAGCCTTCAGATAGTTGTCGACCAGCTTCTTGTAGTCCAGCGTCGTCGCCTTAATATTGCGCAGATTCTCCCGCTGCTTGCGATAAAGAATATAGGCCTTCGCCACATCAGAGTAACCCGCTTCCGAAAGCACCTTCTCCGCCGAATCCTGAATGTCCTCAACACCAATGAAGCCATCCTTCGCCTTCGGCTCAAAGTCACTCGTCACCCGCAGCGCAATCAGATCCAGAACCGAAGAATCATAGTTGCGGCCGCACGCATCAAATGCCTTCTGAATCGCGGAAGAAATCTTATGAATGTCGAAATCCGCGATTTTCCCATCTCTCTTGACTACCTTGTACATCTGCTTCACCTTCCCCTTATTTCACTCCCCGCAGCTCTGCCTGCGGAATAAATTCCTGTACAGCTTTTAATAATGTAGCCATCTCACTGGCGGAATAAGATGCCAGTCCCGCCGGAGCGATCACATTTCCCGAATTCTGATACTGCTGCAGATAGTAGTGCTTCGCTCCCTGCAGCCATTTTGCGATTTCTTTCAGGTCTTCTTCCGTATGCAGCGGCTTGACCACCGTCGTACGGAATTCGTAGTCAATATCCGACTCCTTCAGCAGCTCGACGGACCGCTCAATCGCCTCACAATCGAACACTTCCGGATTCAAGCCTGTCGTCACCGGATATTTCGCCAGCGTATTTTTTACGTCCATCGCCACATAATCCAGCAGCTTCTCGCTCAGAAGATTTTCCAGACGCTCGGGCGAAAGGCCGTTGGTATCCAGCTTGATCGCAAATCCCATTCTCCGGATCTCGCGCATGAATTCCTCAAGCCCATCCTGTAACAGCGGTTCCCCGCCGCTGATGCACACGCCATCGAGGATTCCTTTCCGGTGCGAAAGATATTCCAGCACCGCATCCGGAGAAATGAACTCATAGCCCTCCGGCACAAAGACAAGCTCCCGATTGTGGCAGAACGGACACTTCAGATTGCAGCCGCAGGTGAATACCGTGCAGGCAACCTTGTCCGGATAATCCAGCAGCGTCACCTTCTGCAGACCGCCGATTCTCAGACTCTCATATGCCGAACCCGGATCAATGCTTCGTGAATTATCGCAGACCTTGTCAAGCATCGCCGTGAAGGCATCCATATCCACATTCTGTGACAGACTTTTCTGCGCCGTATTGCGGATATCGTAGAGATCATTCATGATGTCCGCCGCCTTCTTCGTCGTATACAGCCGCTTGACGCGGCGATCATTTTCATCCGTTCTCTGTTCGGCGTAGCCCTGTTCCATCAGTTTCTGAATGCTTTTGGTCGTCGTCCCCTTGTCTACTTCGCCAAGTCTCGACACTTCCTGCATCGTGATGCCTTCCTGCTCATAAATGGCAAACAGATACTGCAGCTGACCCGAACCGATCCCATACTGCTCCAGTGCATGATCGTAATATTTCTGCAGATTACGGGTCAGAACCGACAGACCGAGCATCAGACTTTTGTCCCCCATCGAACAGCTCCTTTCCCGCATCCTTGTGCGATTAGTTGGAAATCCAATCAATTTCAAAATGAATTTAACGCCGAAATGAACCTGCGTCAACCGGCCAAAGAACAGGAAATAAACGGCAAAACCATCAAATCCCCCGCATCCATCCGCTTTTATCAATTCCACCCCGGATCATGAAAAGTTTCTCCTCTCGGTTTCATGATCCTTTTCACCATTTACGTAACTGCACGTTGTGCTTTGCTGCAGCCCAAAAAACGGCACAAACTTCCAGCAGGGGCTCCCTGAAGAAATCACCAATGATCGACCTGATGATTCATTTCAGCAGCCTCTCCCCGTCCGTCTGTGACCGTTATTTCTGCAATTCAGATGCTGATTGTTTTTTTATTTCGCATTCAATTGTTTCAACGCATTGCGACGTTTTCTTCCTGATATCTTCTCCCCAAAAACGGATCACTGTCCATCCCGCCTGCTTTAATTCCTCATTAACGATTTTATCGTGTTTAATGTTTCCGTAGATCTTTTCGATCCAGAATTTCGAATTGTTCGAATTCTGCAGATGGACCTTCAGCATATCCCAGTCCTTCCCATGAAAGAATTCGCTGTCGCAGAAAATGGCGAGTTTATACCGGGGAAGCACGATATCCGGTTTCCCGGGCAGGCTCTTGACATTCAAACGATATCGATACCCTTTTGCCCACAACGCCTTTCGCAGTATCAATTCGATCTCAGTGTTCTTTGATCGAATGTTCTGCATGTTTTTTCTGCGCTGTTCAGAAGTCAGAACATCCATAACCCTGCCTTACCATCACTGATCACAAAGACTTTCTATGTTTTTCACATAAGAAATAAACTTTTCAAGAGACCAGATTTTCTCCTTGTATTCTGAGGGATATTTGCGGATATAAGGCTCAGGTACAACAAGAATCACATGTTCCTCTTCCATCTCTTTCAGCTGATCAGCAGAAATACTCTGCTGGAGCGTACATAGAAAAATATCCTTTCCTTTTCTTCTGTCTGCTTCATTCAAAATCTGCCGCCACCGGTCCTTACACGTTGTCTTTGCCGCCAGAGTTATCAGTTTATCGGCCGGAAAGTCAGGATTATGGTAAGCTTCCACAGAAGGGAAAATGAAATCCGGTCTCTTATGTCCTTCGGTTTCTCCCTGAGGTGTAAATTGCAGGTTGTTACGTTTGAACAAGGCTTCCAGGTGATTCTCCAGACTCTTTCCCGCTCTGCTTTTCCGCCTGTTCAGTACTTTATTGGCTGTCAGAATGAAATCTTCAAAGTTTGAAAAACCATTGCTGATTTTTGCACCGTATCTTTCTTTCTCCAACGCTCTGAAGATCCGATACTCCTCATTGGTCCACTGAATCAGTTTTCGATCCACATCCTTGTCGCCCTTCCCGGTCGGGTCATGAATCTCATCCTCAATTCTTCGAGCTTCTGCAGACATGTCTTCAGACGTCGGGAATTCAACATCGAGAGAATGAATAAAATTCATGATCTCATCATGCTCTGCCCCTGCCGCCGTAAGCTTGTCATTGTCGATGAGTTCGTTTGTTTCAGTTGAACTGATATTGAAAATATCCAGAAATTCATTAATTGTTTCTTCATCATTGAATACAAACGCATCGTATTGCTCCATCGTCATTTGAAACAGAACAAACAATGCGCCTGTATACTCTTCCTGAAGATAAGGAAATCCGCGGCCAAAAGCTGTAATTCGGTATTCATTTCGAGTCTTGTTCCCATAGTAGCGGAATTTCGACTCAGTTGTTATGTCAGGGTTACCGTGCCATGTAATCTTCACATCAAGGTCTTTATTATCTCCGCGCTGTCCTTCTTTCCCCATCAAAATTGACGCGCTTTTCTTGGCAATGTAAATACCAGACTGATGACCGCCCGTTTTGCCCGTATCATTTGCTGCCAGAAACTTGCAGTAGACTCGCCCGGCACTTTTCGCAATTAAAGCTGCTTCCCCTACCAGATCTCTCATTATTCACAATTCCTTTCTTTGATTTGATCCAGATAATTTACCTTTTTAAAAACCAATGAAGCTACATCCGCCATCAACGGAACAACAACCGAATTGCCAAACTGCCTGTATGCCTGCGTATCAGAAACCACAATTCGGAATGTGTCAGGAAAACCCTGAAGACGGGCACATTCTCTCGGAGTTAATCTTCTTGGATTTTTTCCCTCCTGGGGAATCAGTATTTCAGACCCGTCTTTATAATACCTGGCACTTAATGTGCGGGAAATCCCTTCCGGACTGGCAAGACCATATCCGAAGCCATTTCCCTCTGCTTTATGTTTCTGAGCATATGCCTGCAGGTAATTCCACAGCTTGTCGGAAAGCGTAAATTTCTCATCAACGTTTTCTTCAAGAATATCTTTCAATACAGGCTTAGGTTTCTTCGGAGTAATTGAAAATTCGAAACTGATATCCTTCCCGTATCTTTTGCGATCAAAACCGACGATCAGGATACGTTCACGATGTTGCGGCACATAGTTCTGCCCATCAATCACCTGGCAGAAAACCTCATAATCAAGTTCCTCCAAAGACTCCAAAATGACCTGGAACGTTCTGCCGTGATCATGAGATTTCAAGTTCTTAACATTTTCCAGCATGAACGCTTTCGGACGCTTTGCTTTGAGTACACGGCATACATCAAAAAACAAGGTACCCTGCGTCTTGTCTTCAAATCCTGTTGCTCTGCCAAGGCTGTTCTTCTTGGAAACACCTGCGATGGAAAACGGCTGGCACGGAAAACCTGCAACAAGAATATCATGATCCGGGATATCCTCCGCATTGACTTTGGTAATATCTCCATCCGGAGTCTCGCCAAAATTTGCATAGTAGGTCTGCTGGCAGAACTTATTCCATTCATTTGAATAAACACATTTGCCGCCCACGCTCTCATATGCTAGACGCATTCCGCCAATGCCGGCAAAAAGATCAATAAAAGTGAACTTATAATGTCTATGCTCAGCTTTTTCCCGATTATATTTCACCAGCATTTCCATAATTGCAGAGTTGATGGCATCCTGCATTGACTGTCTGGTTGCTTTCGAATAATCCTGCAGATCAGAATAAACTGCATCTTCCATCCTGATATGAACCTGTTTTGCCATAGTATACCTCTAGGTATTTTTTGGTACCTTTTTATTCCCATTAAAAATACCACTTTTCATTCATCATTGTGTTATTTTTGCTTGTCATTTTCTCTCGACTAGGCCCGCTGAAAATCACGTCTCATTTGAAAAAACAGAAATGTAAAAGATGTGTCCGGAAACCATTTGCGTTCCGGGACCAATCATAAGAGTTTGATTCAAATGATGTGAATTATTGCAGCCCGTTCATGAAAACCTGCAGCATGGAAGCCGGGATAAATCCGGATTACCTCTGTCCAATATGACCAGTGATCGGATTCAAATGCAGAATAATTACTTCAGAACTTCTTCCATCACATATTCCATCGGCTTCAGGCCCATGGCCTCATAAAAGCCGATGGCTTTTTCGTTGAAGGACCACACATTGAGCGTCACATGATAGAAGCCATTGGCACGGGCATAGTCCTTTACATAGTGATACAGCGATTCACCGACATGTTTCCCACGCGCAGCCGCGTCCACGCACAGATCATCAATGAACAGCGTCCTGATGTCCGTCATGTTGTTGGAATGCGCACGCTCCTTATAAATGCAGAAGGCATAGCCAAGAACCGTTCCATCTTCGTCATAGACAAAGATCGGCGTCCTTGGATCACTGATCATTTTCACCAGTTCTTCATCCGTATACTTCGTCGTATTCGGCACAAAAATATCCGGTCGCCCCTGGGCATGGATGTTGAGCACCTCCATCAGCAGTGTCTTCAAAACCGGAATATCCTTTGCCTCTGCTCTTCTTACTGTCATCTTCGCTTCCCTCTTTTTCTCACCATTCTATGCCTTTTCGTGCCTGCATGGAATGATGCTAGAATAGCAGAATGAGGCAGAAGAACGCAGAAAACAAAAACAACCGGAACATCGTCAGCATCGTTTTAACCGGCGCCGCGTTGGGTTTTGGCATGTCCCTGCTGGTGATTGTTCTGCTGCGCAGCCGCAGCTATCAGATCTTTAACGCATCGTTGATTCTCTTTCTTCTGATCAGCTTCTTTTTCTCCTGGCTGCTGAACATCCTCTACAGCCAGCGGAAACCCCTTCTTTACGCCGGCATCACCATGTGCATTGTCAGCGCCCTTGTTGAAGCGCTCTATGCATTCACGACCGCCCGCAGCCAGGCTACGCTCTTCTCCATGGGCATCGCATTCCTGCTGATGACAATTGCGGCAATGGCCGGTGCCATAATCAATGCCCTGCGTCACGGGAAAGGAGACAGCCAATGACTCCGCTCACACGTTTTGGAAAAAAGCTGGACTATCAGCACATCCTTCCGGAATATCCACGCCCCATGCTCGTAAGGGACAACTGGCTCAACCTCAACGGCCCATGGGAATATCAGATCACCAAAGAAAATGAGGAGCCGGCCCTCAAATCCGGCTGGAAAACCATCCTCGTCCCCTTTGCCCTGGGCAGCCTGCTGTCCGGCAGCGACGACCGGCTGCTGCCCCATCAGATTCTCTGGTGCCGGCGCAGTTTCACCTATCCCGTCGACTCTCAGCGTCGGATCATGCTCAACTTCGAAGCCGTCGACCAGGAATGCGAAGTGTTTCTCAACGGCCTGAACGTCGGCCACCATGAAGGCGGCTATTCCCCTTTCTCGCTGAATGTCACAAACGCCGTCAAGGAAGAAAACGAACTGCTTGTCAAAATCAAAGACGCCTCGGATCAGGGCATCTATGCCTATGGCAAGCAGGTTCTGAAACACGGCGGCATGTGGTATACACCCTCCAGCGGTATCTATGGCACCGTATGGATGGAAAGTCTCCCCGAATATGCGATCGAGGATCTCAAGATCACACCCGACCCGCAGCACGGCAGCGTCTATCTCCGCTTCGCCGGTCAGATGACCCAGACCGTCATCACCGTCTTTGCCGGAAATAAGCTGGTCCATCGCGGCATCACCAATGAAATGGACTACACGATCACACTGTCGGAAAATGATCTCCATCTCTGGTCACCATCGGATCCGTTCCTTTACCGCCTCTATCTGCAGACGGAAGATGAAACAGTACGCTCCTACTTCGCGATGCGCAGCTTCTCCAGTC
This sequence comes from Galactobacillus timonensis, assembly GCF_900240265.1. NCBI lineage: Bacteria > Bacillati > Bacillota > Erysipelotrichia > Erysipelotrichales > Erysipelotrichaceae > Galactobacillus > Galactobacillus timonensis. Next base: position 1,496,690 of record NZ_LT964739.1, on the reverse strand, counting down.
TGCCGGACAGCAGCGGCCATCTGCGCTTCGCCCTCAATGGAAAACCGCTCTTTCTCAGCGGCCTGCTGGATCAGGGCTATACGATGGACGGCCTGCTGACCTATCCATCCCAGGAAGCGATGGAGTTTGAACTGAAAAAGATCAAGGGCATGGGCTTCAACATGATCCGCAAGCATGTCAAGGTTGAAAACCGCCGGTGGTACTCCCTGTGCGACGAGCTGGGAATTCTGGTCATGCAGGACATGCCGAGCGGCGGAGGACCGTATAATTTCAAGCGGGTCGGTCTATGGCCGACCCTGGGCCGAAGAAAAATGTCCGATGGCAAAGAAAGCTATGCCCTCAATGGGCGCGCCGGCCAGGCTTCCAGAGACATGTACATGGAAGAACTGTATGCAATGCTCGATACGCTTTACAACTGCCCCTGCATCTTTGCCTGGGTACCGTTCAACGAAGGATGGGGCCAGTTCGATTCCAAAGAGATCACGGAAAAGATCAAGGATTATGACAATACGCGCCTCGTCGACAGCGCATCGGGATGGTTCGATCAGGGGGCCGGCGATTTTTTGAGCATCCATGACTACTTCTTCCCCCTCCATGTGCCTTCGTCGGATGGCCGCATCGTCCTTCTGAGCGAATTCGGCGGCTATACCTATGTAGAATTCGGCCACAGCTTCCCATCCCGTCCCTACGGGTATAAAAAGTTCAAGGACAAGCTGCAGATGAACGACGCCGTCTTCCGGCTCTATGAACACATGGTGTATCAGAACATTTCCAAAGGCCTGTCCGGCTGTATCTACACGCAGCTAGCGGACGTTGAAGACGAATGCAACGGACTGTTCACTGCCGACCGCGAAATCGTCAAGATTGACGAGAAGCGGATGCGCCGCATGAATGAAAAATGTATACGGAGAGTCAGAAACTGATGAATGATGAAATTGTAATTGCAGAAGCACTGCAGGGTCAGGTACGCATCCACGCTGCCCGCACCACTGCCATGGTATCGGAAGCACAGAAGATCCATAACTGCGCACCGACCAGTGCCGCAGCACTTGGACGCACGATGACGGTCGCCGCCCTGATGGCAAGCGATCTCAAAAATCCCAATGAACATGTAAAGGTACGCATCGACGGCAAGGGTCCCTGCGGCGCCATCAATGTACAGGCAGACGGAGCCGGCAATGTGCGCGGCCTGATCGGCAATCCTGGCGTCCACATGGTACGCAGTGACGGCCATCTTGCGGTCGGACAGGCGGTCGGCATCAACGGTTCATTGACCGTCAGCCGCGATATGGGCCTCAAGGAGCCCTTCACCGGCATCGTCCCCCTTCAGACCGGTGAAATCGGGGATGACTTCGCCTATTACTACGCAGTCAGTGAGCAGACGCCTTCGGTCGTAGCCGTCGGTGTTCTGATCGACACGGATCTTTCCGTGAACTCAGCCGGCGGACTGATCTTCCAGCTGCTTCCGAACGCCGAAGAAGAAGTCATTGAAGCCGTTGAAAAAGTCGCCCGCGAAATGAAGCATGTATCGGAATACATGAAGGAAGAAAGAAGTGTCGACGACATTGTCAAGGAGCTGTTCCCCGATGCCGCGATTCTTTCCCATAAGCCGGTTCAGTGGCACTGCGACTGCTCCAAGGATCACTTCGCCGATGCGCTGGCAACGCTTCATGACAAGGATCTCAAGGACATGATCGAAGAAGATCACGGCGCCGAGATCGTCTGCGACTATTGCCACAAAGCCTATCAATTTACCGAAGCAGAGCTGCAGCAGATTCTCGAGGGCAAGCACCGTGCTTAACATTGGAAACGTCACCCTGAAAAACGGTCTGATTGCCGCTCCTCTGGCCGGCATCTCCAATCCTGTCTACCGCACCATCATGCACCAGTACGGTGCGGATCTTTGTGTATCGGAGATGATCTCAGACAAGGCGCTGCACTACAACAACGCCAAAACCAAAGAGATGTGCCGCGTATTTCCCGACGAACATCCGGTTTCGCTGCAGTTGTTTTCAGGAGATCCCGTCACGATGGCAGAAGCCGTCCGCTTTCTGGATCAGAACACAGACTGCGACATGATTGACATCAACATGGGCTGCCCCGTAACAAAGGTACTAAAAGCCCACAGTGGCAGCTGGCTCATGGCCCATCCCGATGTGGCTGTGGATCTCGTCAAAGCTGCGGTGGACAATACGAAAAAACCGGTCACCGTCAAGATGCGGGCCGGCTGGGACAGTGAACACATCAACTGCGCCGAACTTGCGCAGCAGCTTGAAGCAGCCGGTGCCAGTGCCATCGCCGTCCACGGCCGCACGAAAGCACAGATGTACAGCGGCAGATCCAGTAATCTCTACATCAAAGCGGTAAAGGAAGCCGTTAAAATCCCCGTCATCGGCAACGGAGACATTCAGACCGTTGAAGATGCCTTCCGCATGAAGCAGGAAACAGGCTGTGACGGACTCATGATCGGACGGGGACTGCTGGGGCGGCCATGGTTCATGCAGGAATTGAAATGTGCCATGGAAGGCACACCGTTCCAAGAGCCTTCTTATATGGAACGGCTCGATCAGCTCAAAGACTACGCCAAAAAGCTGACGGTCTACGAAGGGGAACATACCGGCATCGCCATGATGCGCGGCATGGCCGCATGGTATCTGACCGGCATGCCTGATTCGGCCAGAGTAAAGGCTGGCCTGTCACGCATCACCAGTCTGAATGAGCTGAATATTATTGTCGATACCTACAAAGAGAAGCTCCAGGAACAGGTCAGATGACCTGACTCATATAACGCAGAAAACAAAACAAAGTACAAAAAGGACTGAGGATAACAATTCCCCAGCCCTTTTCATTACAGTCCAAGCTGATCCGCCGTCTTCTCGGCATCGACCAGAACGGATTCAAATTTCTTCAGCGCCTCATCGATCGGCTTCGGCGTCGTCAGATCGACGCCCGCATGTTTCAGCTCATCGAGCGGATACTGCGAACTGCCCATGGAAAGGAATTCCAGATACCGCTTCACTGCCGGCTGACCTTCGCTGAGAATCATCGAAGAAAGAGCCGAAGCGCTGGAATAGCCCGTCGCATATACATAGACATAGAACGGATTGTAGAAGTGCGGGATGCGTGCCCACTCATACTGCACCGCATCATCCCATACCAGTTCCGGGCCGAAATAAAGCTGAATCAGTTTCTTGTACAGCGCATTGAGCGACGCACTGTCCAGCGACTCACCGCGTTCTGCCATCGCATGTGCTTCCTTCTCAAATTCCGCAAACATCGTCTGACGGTAGACGGTTCCCTTGAAGCCTTCCAGATACTCATTCAGCAGAGCCAGACGGTTCTTCGGATCCGTCTCCTTTGCCAAAAGCTGCTCAATCAGAAGATTCTCATTGACGGTCGAAGCAATTTCGGCAACGAACATCGTATAGCCGCTGTACTGATACGGCTGCGTATGATTGGTAAGCCATGTATGCTGGCTGTGCCCCATTTCGTGGGCAATCGTTGAAACCGAATCCAGCGTCCCCGAGAAGTTGGTCAAAATCACCGGATTACTCGTATAGGTACCGCTCGAGAAGGCGCCGCCGCGCTTGCCCTTATTGGGATATACGTCGATCCAGTGGTTCTCGTAGGCTTCCTTCACACGGTTCACATACGCCTCACCCAGCGGCTTCACCGCGTCAAGTACCATCTGCTGCGCTTCCGCATAGGTGTAGGTCTTTGACACATCCCCTGCCAGCGGCGCATAGACATCGTAGTAGTGAAGCTCATCAATGCCGAGGATCCGCTTGCGCAGACGCACATAGCGGTACATCTTGTCCATGTTGCGGTGAACGCTATCAATCAGATTGTCATAAACCGAAACAGGAATATTATCGACAGCCATCGACATTTCCCGCGAACTTCCATAGTGACGAATCTCCGCCTCGGCCGTATGCGCCTTCACGGTTCCACTGTAGGTGCTGGCAAAGGTCATAATGTGCTGCTGGAACGACTTGTAATAAGAATCAAACGCATTCTTGCGCAGCACCCGGTCCGTACTCATCTGCAGCGGAATATAACTTGAGCCGCTGACTTCATGCGTCTTTCCTTCCGAATCTGCGGCAGGTTCAAATACCATGTCCGCATCCATCAGGTTTTCTGCCGCCTGTCCGCAGGAGCCAAGCGCATCCGAGAGCTTGGCGAGAATCGCCTCCTCACCGCTGCTCAGCATATGCGGCTTCTGACGCAGCAGATCATGTAGATAGAAGGAGAAATCCTTCAGCGAAGGATCATCCGCAGCCTTACGCAGCGTATCTTCATCCAGAGCCAGCATCTCCGGCTGCGCAAACGCCAGCGCCGCCGACGCCTTGGCATAGCGGCTCATCGCCCTTGCAAGCATGGACTGTGCCTTCGGGTCACGCGTATCTTCGCTGTTGCGCAGCTCGGCATACGCAAAGCAGTTTTCCATCGCAAGCTTCGCATCCATCTCCGCCTTCAGAAAGGCAAGAATATGCTTCGAATCCTTCAGTGTACCTTTGTAAGCTGCCGCCGCGTCAATCTTTGGATCCAGGGCGGCGAATGCGGCTTCCCATTCCTCATCGTTTTTAAACAATGTGCTCAGATCCCATTCAAAGGCAGGATCCATTGCCTTGCGTTCCTTTAATTCACTCATATGTACCTCCGTGTCAACGCACCCATCATATCATTTTGCGCCGTAAGGCTGTGCGTGCCTGCCCGTGAAGAAGAAGGATGATTCAAATTTTTTTCTGGGCAGGAACCAAATCGTCCGTTAAATCGTAGTATAGGTGAAGGATCCCTCAAGGAAAGCGAAACACGATGAGATACGAACCAGAATATATCGCCGCTGTTTATCAGCAGAACCTGTTCAGAGCGGCGCTGTCGATTACGCACAATGTTTCAGATGCGGAAGATGCTGTTCAAAACACCTATCTGCAGTATGTCAAAAGTACACAGCAGTTCGACAGCGAAGATCATCTCAGGGCATGGCTGTTTCGAACCGTGTCCAACAAGGCGAAGGACATCGTCAAAGCATTCTGGCACCGCAGCCGCACATCTCTGGAAGACTGGATGAATGACATTCCTTTTGCGACCGCGGAAGACAGATGCCTTGCAGAGGCCGTCCTGAAGCTGCCCCGAAACTACAGCTCCGTGATTCATCTTTACTACTACGAAGACTATTCCGTAAAAGAAATAGCGAGCATCCTGTCCATCTCGGAAAGTGCCGTCAAGCACCGGCTGCAGAAGGGCAGAGAAAAACTCAGAGAGCAACTGGAAAAAGAGACTAAGGAGGAACCGGTCCATGCGTGAAGAAGAGTTCAGAAAAAGATATCAGAGCGCGTTCTCATCCATTCGTACAGATCACGAATTCAATTTACATGCACAGGAGGAAACAATGACCAACAAACAAGTAAACCGTAACAGGCGCTGGCTGGTGGTACCTGCCGCTGCCGCCGTCCTGCTTGCAGGAACCACGGTATATGCGCAGAATATCGGAGGCATTCAGAGAAAGATGCAGATCTGGCTCGATGGCGAATTAACCACTGCGACCGTAGATCTCAGCGACGAAGGCAGTTACACAATCCATGATTCTTCAGGCAACGAAGTGGAAAGCGGCGGAGGTGTCGCATATGAAGGTCTGCTGAACCATGAGCGTCCTTTAACAACCGGTGAGATGGCGGAAGAAATTGCGAACCGTATCACTCTGGATGAACGTGACGGGAAGTATATCCTGTACTGGCATGACAAAAAGGTTGACGTCACCAATGACTTTGGCGAAGACGGTTATGCGTATCTGACGCTGGTGGATGGTTCGGATACGCTCTATGTCACCATTAACAAAGACGGTTCCTATTCCACAAGCCCCGACCGCTATATGGTCCCGGGAAAAGACTTCGAAACAAACTGACAAATTGCAGGCGGCCACTGTGCCGCCCTTTTTGTATCAAAAAAGCAGTGTCATGGAAAATCCACAGCACCGCTGATACCTGCATGAATTCAGTCTTCCAAATGATGACTTGCCGGAATCGTCGCAGCCTTGCGCAGCAGGATGAAGCCGACCACAAAGAGAATGCCAAGCGTCGCAACCGCAATATTGACCGAATTGGTCAGGCCGACCGTAACGCCAACCAGTGTCGTTCCCATGAAGGCGGCACCTTTACCGCAGATATCATAGAGACCGAAGTATTCGCCCGACTTCTCCGGAGGAATAATCTTGCCGAAATAGGAACGGGAAATCGCCTGAATCGCCCCCTGGAACATGCCGACAACGAAGGCCATAATACCGAATTTCCACAGCGAATCCAGGAACAGCGCGAAGATCGCCACAAAGAGATAGCCCAAAATGCATACCGAGATCAGCGAAATCGAGCTGTACTTTTCTGACAGCTTTCCGAACAGCGTCGCAAACGCAAACGCAACAACCTGCGTCAGCAGAAGAATGACCAAAAGGCCGACGGTATCCAGTCCCAGTGCCGTACCAATCGCCACCGACTCATCAATGATCGTATACACGCCATCAATATAGAAGAAGAACGCCAGCAGGAAGTAGAACACCTTCTTGTCCGTTTTCACCATTTCCTTCAGCGTATTGCCAAGACGCGCAAACGATGCCTTGATCCGCCCCGTCGCCTGCTCGACATAATATTTCTGTTCATAGTTCCTGATCAGCGGAAGCGAAACACACAGCCACCAGACGGCCACGATCAGAAATCCGACCAGGATGCCGATGCGCGTCGGAAGAATGCCAAGATACTCATCTCCCATCAGATAGAAAAGCAGCGCCGCGATAAACGGGATACACGAGCCGATATAGCCCCAGGCATAGCCCTGTGCCGATACCAGATCCATCCGCTCCTGCGTCGTGACGTCCGTCAACATCGAATCATAGAACACCAGTGAAGCCTGATAGCACACTTTGGCAATGACATAGGTCACAAGATACAGCAGCCAGTTCGGCGCAATGCCCAAAAACGCACATCCCACAACGCCGATGATCAGCACAGTCACAAACATCGGCTTCTTGAATCCTTTGTTGTCAGCGATTGTTCCGCAGATCGGTCCCAGGAGGGCCGCAATGATTGTCGTAATTGAAGTTGCATAGCTCCAGTACTGAAGATACTGTGCCTGCGTAAATCCGGCCTGTCCCGCCAGCGTATCAAACCAGATCGGGATCAGCGTCGAGACCATCATCGTAAAGGCAGAGTTGCCAATGTCATAGTAAATCCACGACTTCTCCACCTTATTGAACTGTTTGAACATACATTACCCTCTTTTTCTCTATTATCCCGTGCCTTTGTATTAACGAAGTAAGAAAAAAGAAAAATCCGTTACAAACAGTATAATATGCCCTTTCCTGCATGAACCAGTATTTTTTACAATATGCCTGTCTGTTTTCCGCGCCCAATACAGCTAGAATAATAGCGGAAACGAAAGGAAGAGGTTATGAAACCACTGATCTGGGCCCATCGGGGAGCCTCGGGACACGCGCCCGAAAACACCCTCGAAGCATTTCAGAAAGCCATCGACATGAAAGCCGACGGCGTCGAACTCGACATCCAGCTGACAAAGGACGGTGAAATCGTCGTCTGCCACGACGAAACCATTGACCGCACCTCCAACGGCATCGGCAACGTCAAAGACTATACGCTGGCAGAGCTGAAGAAATTCAACTTCAACAAGACACATCCCGAATATGCCCACGCCTCCATTCCGACGATGAAGGAGGTATTTGAACTCATCAAGCCAAGCCCCCTCACCATCAACATTGAACTGAAGACCGGCCAGTATGACTATGACGGCATCGAAGAAAAGATCCTTGCTCTCACCAAAGAAGAGGGAATGGAGGATCGCGTCATCTACTCCTCCTTCAACCACTATTCGATCAAGAAGATCCAGCAGCTCGATCCTTCCGCAAAGACCGCCTTTCTCTACAGTGACGGAACCCTGGATATGCCTGCCTATGGCGAAAAGAACGGCGTCAACGCCCTTCACCCATGGGTATACAACCTGCGCTACCCGGACTTCATGCAGGAATGCAATCAGAAAGGTCTTGAAGTCAACGTCTGGACCGTCAACACCAAGGAAGAAGTCATGGCCTGCGTCCAGGCCGGCGTTCATGCCATTATCACCAACTATCCGGACTATGTACGCCGCCTTGTCAACGGCGTCAACCAGTCCAATATCTTCCAGAACTTCATTCTGAATGACGTACAGCCGTGGATCAACAACTGCGTCAAGTCACAGGACATCACCAATGCCCAGGGACTGCGCCTGCGTCTTTATTCCGCCGTCAATCCGAATGAAAAGGCAGCCATCGTCATGGTTCACGGCTTCTGCGAATTCTTCGGCAAATACCACGAAACCGCATACCGCCTCTATCAGGAAGGCTATTCCATCTTCTTCGGCGAACTGCGCGGACATGGCGACAGCGAACGTGCCACCAACTACAGCGACTCCCGCGTCGGCGTCAAGAATCTTGACGAATATGTCGACGATCTGACCGCCTTCGTCGAACAGGGAGCCAAGGTACAGTCCAGGACCGGCCGCCTCTATCTCTTCTCCCATTCCCTTGGCGGATGCGTCTCAGCTCTTTATCTTGAAAAGTATCCGGATACCTTCCGCTGCGCCGTACTGTCTTCGCCGATGCTGAAGATCGATTTCCGCGGCATCCCTGATCCGGCCGTCAACCTTCTCAAGGTTTACTCCAAGATCGTCAAGAACGACGACGAATTTGCGCCGAAGAACGGACCGTTCACCGGCGAATACGACTTCGAAAACAGCTCCGCCATGGACGAGGACCGTTACAACTACCAGTTCTCGATGCGCCTGGAAAACAGGAACTATCAGACCTGGAGCGGCACCTGGGGCTGGGTCAAGGCTTCGCTCGAAGGCGGTCAGCGCGCCATCGATAACGCCGCCAGAATCAAGACACCGGTACTCATTCTTCAGGCCGGCGCCGATACCATGGTCGACAACCAGGGCCAGCTCGAATTCATGGAAAAAGCCGGAAACGCAACCATGATCAAATACCCCGGCGCCAAGCATGAGCTGTATGCCGCCGACGATGCGACCCGCAATAAGTGGTTCCGCGACATCATCACCTTCTATCATTCGTTCGATCAGAAGTAATGGAAGACAATCCCAAACAAAAATACCAACACTGCTGCGGAAAGAACGAATACAGTTTCTTTCCGCAGTTTTCATATACTTTTCTCAAACCAGGCAAGGATACAAGAAAAACGGAACCCAGATATCTGAATTCCGTTTCAGCTTTCTCAATACGAGTAATGGATCACATCCTTGTACTCTTCATACAGCTGACGGTTAAGATCATCGCCGCCGTCAATGTTTGCACTGTAGAAGACCGGTGGACGTTTCAATCCACGCCGCACAAGCTCATTGGCAGTTTCTGCCACAATCGCATCCAGCATGATTGCACCGATGACCGTCGACGTCGGGCCGCTTTTCTGATCCGTCCCCTCAATTGGTACGCAGGCGTCGCCCACTTCACCATGATTATCGAGAATCACATCGCAGAAATCATACAGCTTCTTACCCGACGGATGCCTGGAAGATACCGCGTGCGAGTAGGCAAGATTCGTTATGCCGATTACGGAAGCACGGTTCTTCTTCGCGCACATTGCGATCTCAATCGTAACCGGATTGCGCCCCGATACCGAATGAATTATCAGAACATCTCCCGGCTGGAAACCGACAGTTTCACCAACGACAGTACCATAGCCAACACAGCGTTCCATCCGGCTAGTAAAAGTAATCGGCGAACGGTCAACAAGCACCTCCCGCGCAAAGATCGGTGTAATCGTCATCAGTCCACCCGCCCGATAATACAGCTCCTGGCTTAATATGCCTGCATGGCTTGCGCCGAAGGCATAGATGGCATGTTTCGAGATGACTGCATCCGCCAGCAAATGAACGCACTGTTCCATGTGCGGACGCTCCTCTTTTTCGACCTGGTCGATCAGCGCGTTGATCTTATCAAAATAGGCAAATTCCATCACTTGATCAGATGCGCAATCGCGCCTTCAACAATACCCCAGAGCGAGAAATCCTGACCGCCGTACACCAGCATCCACGGCTGAATCGTATTGTTGAAGAAATATGCACCGAAGCCGACCAGCAGCACCATCACAATACCGTTGACGGCGCAGGCAATGATCGTACCGCGGCGTCCGCCATAGGCGTTGGCAATGATGGCAGCGCAGCCGTTTTCAAAGAAGCAGGTAACAACCAGTGGAATCACAACCGTCGGGAACCGGCCGGCCGTCAGAAGAATCGTAATTGTTGACGTAATCATTGCCGTAATGAAGCCGATGATCAATGAATTCGGTCCGTAGTTGAAGATGACCGGGCAGTCCAGCGCCGGAATCGCTCCCGGGACGACCTTTTCCGCAATGCCCTTGAAAGCCGGAACTATTTCACCAATCAGCATACGAACGCCCTGCAGCATGATCGTCATGCCGACACCGAAGTAGATCGCATGCGTAAAGCAGTAGGTAAAGAACCCCGTTGATCCGCCGGCATAGCCCCATACTTCGCCCGGAGTCAGACCGTTTGCCAGGAGGATGAAATAAAGGACAATATAAACCACTGCAATTGTAATCGATCCCGTAATCGAAACTTCCCGCAGGAAGCCGAGCGACTTAGGAACTTTGACATCCTCACAGCTTTGGGAAGGATCTCCGGTAAGCTTCGCAATACCTGCCGAAAGAACGGAAAGCGTCGTGGTCGGATGGCCGATGGTGAAATCATCTTTTCCGGTCACCTTCTTGACCAGCGGATGCATCAGATTCGGCGCAATGACCATATAAAGCCCGGTAAACACGGCTGCCAGACCAATCAGCTTTCCGCCTGTCAGACCGGCATCTACGCCCGCTGCAATGAATACATACGGGAACCAGTACAGCATATGGCCGGTCAGGAAAATAGACTTCCATTTCGTGAGACGGGCAATCAGCAGGTTGAACGCAAACCCAATGAGCATAACGATGCCGATCTGCGTACCATACTGTCCACCGATATCCACGGTCTGTGCCGGTGCAGCCGCCTCAGGCAGAATTGCGTTGAACGCAGCCGAGATACCGTCAATGGATTTTCCGGTAATGAGTCCGGTACCTGCATTAAGAACAAAGAACCCGATCGCCGTCATCAGCGTTCCGCGAATCACTTCGGAAGCCGACTTTTTCTGCAAGATCAGGCCGATCATTGCGACCAGTGCCAGGAAGATCGCACCCTGGCCAAAAATCTCATTGATAATAAAGTTTAAAACAGCCATAATTATCCCCTTTCATTTCTGCTTAATGCTTTTCCGAATACTGCTTCATGAACGCAAGTGTCTTTTCTTCGATTTCCTTCGAGTTGAGAAAGTCATCAATTGTCACGATTGGCATAGATGCTCTGTCCTGAATCCGGTCAGCCAGCTCATGGGAAATGAAGATCACGTCACAATCGTTGCTCAGACATGTCCCCACGTCGCCGGTGAACGTGTCCGCCTCCAGATTGTTCTTTTTGAGGACATCATCAATCGCCATTCGCAGCATTAATGATGACCCGCAGCCAAAACCGCATACACACTGAATCTTAGGTACCATTTGGAATCATCCCCTTTCTTGTTCGGTCCCGTTTATCAGTTGATACAACTCATCCGCATCGCGGCAGCTTTCAATTCTGCTGAGCATATCCTGCCGCATGAGCATTTCCGCAATTTTCTGCAGATAGGCCATATGTGAATCCTTATCTCTGCAGGCAAGGGCCATTACCACATCAACAGGCCCCTTTGTACTGTTGAAATCGATCGGTTCATCCAGCGTTATCAATGATACCGAAGTCTGCAGTACATCATCACCGGGAGCCGAATGGGCCAGGGCAAACCGCGGAGTAAGCACAATATAGGGCCCCAGTTCCTTTACACCGCTGATCATGCGGTCAATATATGAAGGTTTGATTTCGTCGCTTGCGACCAGAAGCTGTCCCGCTTTGCTGATGGCCTGCTGCCAATCACCCGCATGAACATGTGCCTGCAGATTTCTTTTCTCAATCAGATTCACTGTGAATCTCCTTCCTGTTGTCCATATTCAAAATAATTTCTTTACTCACATCCTTTGCGTGCAAAAGCCGCCGGTTCGATTCTTTCGAAAAGATATAAACCAGATCCAGCAGCGACGATTTTTCCCTGTTTTTGATTCCGGTCACCACAATGCTGGAAACCCGCTTGCAGTCACGGTCGCCAAAAATGACTGGCTTCTTCAGCACCAGCAGTGCATAGCATTCTTCCCGGATTCCATCCTGCGTGCCGGCATGTACAAATGCCGTCTCCGGGACAATGACCATATACGTTCCCAACTGGGCCACCGCTTCGATCATGCGGTTAACATAGCGTTGCTCCAGTTTTCCTTTCTTCAGCAGCGGCTGTGCTGCAATCTGAATCGCTTTTTCCCAGGATGAACATTCGTCAAGAATCTGAATCTCATCTTCCTGCATCAGATCACTGATTCGCGCCGGCTTTCCGGACCCTGTATCGGGGATATTTCTGTAGCTGCTCAGAAAGTCGTTGCACATCTTCTCGTAGGCAATCTGGTAGGCCTGTGAACGGATACTGTCAACGTTGTCGTGATACAGCAATGGGCTGACGGTGACGACCGGATGTCCTTCCAGTGAACTTTCATTATCCGTAGAGATAATCATGTCGACCGCATGATCCTGCAGATACCGCACCGCTTCCTCTTTGGAACAGGGACCGATAATGGAGCAGTCCGGCATCACCTGGCGCAGCCGTGCCGCCAGAATCGCGCTGGTCGCCGTCCCGAACGAGCACACGACCATGATCTGAACCCGGTGATCCATTTTGCTGGAGGATTCATAGGCACTGGCAACATACATCGAGATATATGCTGTCTCATTTTCATCAAAGGTCACATCATACTTCTTTTCGCAATTCACCAGCTGCTGGCGGGTATATTCATAGATCAATGGAATACTGATTTGAATCTGCGAAGTCATACTGTTTTGGACCGGGATATGATTGCGTAGCCGGTACAGTGCCGTCTCCAGATGTACACTCAGGCCGTCCAGAAATTTTTTCTGTTCTTCCCCGCTTAATGGATGAAGGACCTGAAGCCGTTCCATCAGGTCGCGGGCAAGTTCACCTGCCTGTGAAGTTGTGTGCGTGCCGCCGCACCAGCGTGCATTGCCGGAAATCAGAATTGACGCAAGCCAGATCCTGTCCCGTTCAGGAATATCTCGGTCAATCAGTCCAAACGCTTCAGAGAAGCCTTCCTGCGCAGCCAGATCCGCAACCTTCCGGGGAAGCCTTTCCTTCCCAATCCGGTGGTCATTCGCAATCCGCATCAGGCTGTAGTTCAAAATCAAACAGGTTTCTTCTGGATCGTAATATGAAACGTGCAGAGTATCCTGAGCTTTTTTCAGCAGCGTGATTGCCAGCGATGCTGAGGGGCTACGTGCCCATTCCATTTCTTCCACGGTTTCCACAGGCACCAGTCCGCTGCTGATCACTTTGGCAAATGTCTCGCGGAACGCGCATTCCTTTCCAGTTGCGAAAACGCCGCTCCCTTTTTCTTTCACGACAGTCAGGCCCTGGTCTTTCATATACGTTTCTACTACTGGAAAACATGTGATGACCGTCTGTCTGCTTACACCGCAGACGCCCGCAAGTGATTCGTATGTGCTCAGATCCCGACTGAGCAACTCCAGTATGATGCGTGCTGCCCGGGACTGGCGTCCAATGAGATTGCGGCCGCTGAGCGCATTGAGTACAGCTGCCTTTTCTTCTTCGACGCATACAATCCGTACGCCTTTATGTTGTTCTCTTTTCAAATCCGCATCAAAACTGTTCAGAAACAATCGCACAGTTTCCAGATCATTGCGAATGGTTCGCGTGCTCACGGAAAACCTGGATGCCAGCGAAGGCACCGTCACATATGTATTCTGATCCATCAGATGACGGATCAGTTGAATCTGTCGCTGATTCAGCTCCGTCATTTCCATACTTGTATGATAGGTGACGCTATTTTCCTTTTCAAAGCCAAACTGTTTCCCCTCGCCATGAAGGAATTTGACTATCGGCGCACAAAAAAAGCAGAACTCATATAGAATTCCGCTTTTCTCTCATTTACTCAGGCAATGCGGGAGTACTTACTGCCTCCGGTTCAACCAGCTTCTGAATCTGCTCACCCGTTAGTGTTTCTTCTTCCATCAGGGCTGTCGCAATCTTGATAAGCTGATCCTTGTGCGCCTTGATCACCGCAACCGCCTGATCATGGCACTCATTGACGATCTTGCGGACTTCCTGATCGATTTCAAAGGCAACCTGACCCGACACGTTATTCGGCGAATTGTAGTCACGTCCAAGGAACACATTCTCCGTCGAACCGGAGTTGTACTTGATCGGACCCAGATCGCTCATACCGTACAGAGTAACCATATCCTTGGCAATGTTTGTTGCCCGCTCAATATCGTTGCTCGCACCGGTCGTAACATCATCGAAGAACAGCTCCTCTGCCACACGGCCGCCCATATAGGACGTAATCTGCCCCAGCAGATCCTTCTTCGTCGGCATCAGCTTCTCTTCCTTCGGCGTCATCAGGTTATATCCGCCCGCTTCACCGCGCGGAATGATCGTCACCTTCTGTACAACCTCCGCACCATCATAGAAGAGACCGATGATTGCGTGTCCACTCTCGTGATAGGCGACAAGCTTCTTCGTCTTCTCATCATAGGTACGGCTCTTCTTTGCCGGTCCCATCATGACACGGTCAATGGCCTCATCAACCTCGCCCGTATCGATCTGATCCTTGTTATCACGCACTGCCAGAATCGCCGCTTCATTCAGAACATTCTCAAGATCCGCACCCGAGAATCCCGGCGTACGCTTCGCCAGCGCACCCAGATCCACATCCGGCGCCATCCGCTTGTTCCGCGCATGAACATTGAGAATCGCCTCTCTGCCCTTGCGGTCCGGAAGCGAAACCGTAATCTGACGATCGAAACGGCCCGCACGCAGCAGAGCCGGATCCAGAACATCCGGACGGTTCGTCGCCGCAATCACGACGATGCCGCTGTTGTCTTCCATACCGTCCATCTCAACGAGCAGCTGGTTCAGCGTCTGTTCACGCTCATCATGGCCGCCGCCGAAGCCGGCACCACGCTGACGACCAACCGCATCGATTTCATCAATGAAGATGATGCACGGAGCAGTTGCCTGCGCCTTCTTGAACATGTCACGTACACGGCTCGCACCGACACCGACAAACATCTCAACGAAGTCCGAACCCGAAATGGAATAGAACGGAACATTTGCCTCACCGGCGACTGCCTTCGCAAGCAGCGTCTTGCCGGTGCCCGGATGACCGCACAGCAGAATTCCCTTCGGAATCCGCGCACCCATCCGCTTGTATTTGGCAGGAGATTTCAAATATCCGATGATCTCCTCCATCTCTGCCTTTTCCTCATCGCAGCCCGCCACATCGCTGAAGCGTACCTTCGACTTGGTCTCCAGACGTGCCCGCGATTTGCCGAAATCAAATGCCTTCGCATTGGCAGAATTGTTTCCGCCCATCCGGTTCATCATCCACACGCCCAGCAGCAGAACAATGACCAGCGGAACCAGCTCGTACATCGCCTGCATGAATGCATTGCCGGATTCCGCATCCACGATGGTCAGCCGACCGTCTTCCAGCTGATCCGTCAGATCCTGAATCGACTCTTCCGTCGCCGGCGCCGTCGAAGTAAAGGTCACCGTATTGCCATCATCGTCGACGTAGGTACCCTGCACATTGACTGCATTCGTACCGATCCTTAGAACCGCTTCCGTAACATCCTGATTTTTGAGCGTACTCTGCAGCTCCGTATAGGAAAGCGTATGCGCCGAAGACGATGAAGGATTCATCACCAGAAGCGCCAGCACCGCAGCCAGCAGAAACAGATACGGAAGATATCCGAGAAAACTTCTTCTCTGCATTAATGAATTAACTCCTTCCAGTCAGAAACATTACTGGTACATTTCATCTTTCAATACACCGACATACGGCAGGCAGCGATATCTCTGATCAAAGTCCATGCCGAAGCCGACAACAAACTCGTTGGCGATCTCAAAGCCAACGTATTCAGCCACTTCCTCAACCTCGCGACGTTCCGGCTTGTCCAGCAGCGTCACAACTTTGACCGAACGGGCACCCTTGTTGTGCATCAGTTCCTTGACTGCCTTGATCGTACGTCCCGTATCAACGATATCCTCAACCAAAAGAATATCCTTGCCCTCGATCGACGTATCCAGATCCTTGATGATCTTGATATCACCGGTCGACTTCGTGCCGGCGTAGCTTGTCACATCCATAAAGTCATACTGCGCATCCAGATCCAGATGCTTGATCAGCTCCGCCATAAACGGCACCGATCCCCGCAGAAGACCGACCAGAAGAGGAGAACTCCCCATAGCCGTATAGTCATCTGAAATCTGCCTGCCAAGCTCGATACAGCGCGAACGAATCTGATCTTCCGAAAAGAGAATCTTCTTCATGTCCTTATTCATGGGTTCTTTCTCCAATCATTTCTGATAGTTTCACATTGTACCACAACAGCAATTGGCGCAGAACCTATACACAGCCCATTATTGACTCCATTGCCCATCCCGCTTCCCGGCGACGATATTCAGATCCGGAGCCAAAGAATAATGATCCACGTCACAGCCGATCCCTGGCACCAGAATCACAGTTCCCTGATGATTTACAACCACCGGCCACACATTCCGCTTCCATTTCGGAATCTTGCGATCAATCATCCAGCGATTTACCTTTTTTGTCCCAAAGCACATCGAGATCGCATCACCAGGCATCGCATTGCGGATAGTGACAGGAAAATCCGATGAATGAAAGGTGATAGCATTGACGCCTGGTTTTCCTCGAGAAATGCGGAACCACTCATATACAGAACCGCACTGCATCTCATCCAGAGAAGAAAAGGAACAGGAATAAGGCGACGGAACATCCATGCAAAAGAAGCGGCCATCACTCTGTGCCATCTGCTGCGCACCAAGAGAAATGACGAAATCATCATGTTTAAGAAGAATGACATCCACTTCAATCAGATGGCGGCGGCGCAGATGGTTGCCGCCCGGGATCATTGCCCGTAACAGCGCGATACGATCTTCTTCTCCAAGGCTCCGATAAGCCGATAGAGGAAATTCGCTTTGGGCGGCCCATGCGTTGACGCGGCAGCGCCGCTCCTGCAACACGGCATTCTGCTGATCAATTTCCCCTCGAAGCATTTTCCGTTCCATGGGCGTCAGCTTCTCAACCACCTCATGGCGGATACGGTTACGCGCATAGGTTTCATCCTGGTTGGTCGCATCGATAAAGTATCGGATCTGATGCGAGTCGCAATACGCCTGCAGCTGCGCCTTTGTATAGGAAAGAAGAGGCCGCCTTACAAGCACCCCCTGGTACATCATGTCCGATCGCAGCCCGAAATAGTCAGGCTCCAGCTTCTTTTCACTCTGCATCAGATAGGTTTCCAGAAGATCATCTTCCTGATGCGCAATCAGAATGCCGCAGTATCCATTCTTCTTCACAGTTTCACCAAAAAAGTCGTAGCGCCACTTCCGTGCAGCCGCCTCAAAATTTCCGCTGTAAACAAACGGCTCATTTCTGACATAGCAGGCAATGCCATGTTCCGCACAGAACGTGCGCACATATTCTTCTTCCTGATCTGCTTCTGGCCGATGGTGGTAATTGACATGGGCCGCTGCGACAGGCACGCCCTCTTCCAGGCACATGGAAAGAAGGGCCATGGAATCCGGCCCCCCAGAAACACCGATCAGCCATGTCTCAGAGTTTCTGCGTTCACTCATTGGCTGTATCCTAGCACGAAGCACCTTTCTTTCTAAAACATATTCCTGGCAATATTGGCCGCCTGATTCTTTCCTTCGCGGAAATCAGAGCCCGTCTTGGACAGGGTCGTCATATACCGTTCATCGCCATAATAAGTCATTCGATAATGCTTACCAACTTCCGTGATCTTGAAGCCAAGATCAGCCAATGCATTGCGCAATGGCGCAGTCATTGTCCGGTAGTCGTTGAGAAGATTCTTGATTTCTTCGATCCGCTGCCTGGTCAGCTTCCGGTAATGATTCTTCGCGAGAATATCGCTGTACACATCGTATCTGCGTGAGCCTTCTTTGGTGCTTTTCAGCTTTTCTGCAACCGCATCCAGCACCATCTCGCGGATCTCACCCGGATAGAAATCATCCTCGTCACCTTCAAACAGCAGCGGTACATCCTCTGCTTCGCTCAGCTTCAGCTGCAGCTGCTGAACTTCCTGAGAAAGTGAATTGTTCTCTCTGGTCAGCTCATCGTTCCGCTGCCTCAGATCTTTATTATCTTTGTCGAATGTTTCAATAAACCTGGTCAGTTCATCTTCCTTTTTCCTAACATTGGCTTCTGCCTGCAGCTTTTCCTTACGATCGCTTTCCCAGCGTTCTTTGAGCAATTGATTATTTACCCCTGCCCACGTATAGAGAAGCGGAACCTGCTGAACGTTCATATAGCGCAGAACCACATTTACAACCCTGGTCAACAGAGCTTCGCCATAGCCTTTGTAATCTCTGTATTTGTATTTGAGATGTCTGCCGTTGGGAAAATAGATACCGACTTCACCAAGATGTTCGATCCTGTCATCGCAAAGATCCGAGCATCCGTCTTTACTCCTTTCGACAAGAATGTGTGACACTCCCTTCAGCCGGCTGCACAAAAAGTCACAGTCCAGCGGATCACGATTCTTCTTTGTCTTCGATATGTAGATGAGAGGAAAACGATATTTCTTTCGTCCGCTGATCGCATCGGACAGCAGAGAAGCATTTTCATGGCCCATCAGAACCGGCCTGCGCAGAACGGGAAGATCGCCATCATCCGCGACATATCCCTTTTCAATCAGCAGAGTGATGAAATGCGGCGTTGAAAACTTCATACTCACCATCATCGCATCCGGGGAATAGCTTCGATCAAGCCGAATCGCCATCTTACTTTCAGAAAGATTCATGACATAGTCCGTATCCCATACAGCACCATCCTCTGCCTTCTTCTCATAGCGTACAGCGATGATATTGTGACCAGGGTACTCCTCAATATCCAGCGAAAGGCTGTCATTACCATAGCGGATATTGTGTTCACCATTCCAGACAAGGTTCGGAATCACATTGTCCCTATGGGTACTTGTCTGATTCCATTCAATGACCAGCTGAATGAATTGTTCCGCGGTCAGGGCCGGTTTAATATCAATGATCGTTGAATACAGCAGCATGCCTGTACATCTCCTTTACATGTAATTTTTCCCATATTCAATTATATTCCGTCCCTTATCATTCATCCTTTGACTGCCTCAAGGCTGCTGGAAAAATCCAGCAGCTCCTGCAGCCGTTTTCTTACCCGCTGCAATTCATCACCGTCAAGATGTGAGCGTACTTCGATGATTCGCGCCGTATTGATGAAGCGAAGATCGTTGAGAAAAAGCACCGATGGCTTGAGCATTCCTTCCGGCTGCCCAATGGAACAAAGATGACGGCGGCCATGTGGGTTAGCGACAGGGTCATAGGCCTGCGCATACTGGACCGGATTGCTGGTCATTGGAATGACGAGTGCCTTATATTGAACCAGTTTTACGATCAGCGCGAAGTGCTGAAATCCGCACTCAAAGAGATAGGCAGACGCTCCGAAATCTACATAGCAGATGTCGCCTGCCCTGACGTGAATGCCAAGTTCCTGCGAAGAGCCAAGTGTTCGCCGCGTAAGCCAGTTGGCTTCCGAAATGAGACCGGCATCCTTCAGATGCGGCGCAAGTTCTGCATACACCCGACGGCGGGCATCAAAGTAGGCATGTACATCAGACGATGATCCACCGAACTTTCCTGCCCTTTCTTCGATGCGTGAAAGTATTTCTTCGAGTTCCATAAATTCTCCCTCCTGCCTTTTCATAGACAAAAAAGAGAGATGTTCCGAAACGAAAATCAAAAAAAGAGACACCATCGCTGGCATCTCACTGTTTGTCATCATCCTTCGGTACTTCCCTGCCAAGGAAATGGTAGATTTCTTCCTTGCGGTCCTCCATATCCTGATAGCCAAGCTTGTAAAGGACATCGCAGTTTTCTGCAGAGCCCTTGAAACGGCCCATCTTGACCGACTTTGAAGGAAGAATGTTGATGGCCTTGCCTTCCTTGCACAGTTCATCGATGATGCCGACCTGCTCATAGTAGCGAATATGACGGATCTTATAGTTATCCACGATCTTCGGATACTTCTTGTAGCACATCTTCATCAGCTGAATGACGATTTTGTTCGCAGGCTTGCGGTGATAGCTCGCAGGCTTTGTCGTAATCACCAGATGCTTCGTAACACCCTGCTGAATCGAACGCTCAATCGGAATGAGACGACAGATACCGCCATCCATATAGTCACGTCCCTTGTAATTCACCATGGCCGAAGCGACCGGCAGCGCCGCCGATGCCCGCAGCACCGTCAGATTATCATCCAGGTCCTGCCAGTTGAAGAACACCGTATCGCCCAGTTCCATGTCATAGCACCCAATTTCGATCGGCGCCTTCATCTCCACCAGCGGACGGATCGTCATATGTTCTTTGCCAAGAATATCCTTATCAAAGATCTGCTGGTAATCCACATAATAGCCGCAGTGCTTGAATGCCTTGAGACCAACATTGTTCGGATCCGCCGCATAATTGACCGACATATTGTAAGGCGTATGCTTATCGCCCTCCCAATAACAGGCCAAATACGCTGCACCGGAAGAAACACCGACACCGTAATCAAATGTCAGATGCTGATCGTTCAGCCATGCCAGCGCACCTGCCGTATAGGCGCCGCGCATCCCGCCGCCTTCCAGAACCAATCCGTACTTCTCCATCAAAGACCGCTCCTTCTCACAAGCATTATCTTAAGCCACCGTCAAACCGCCGGCAACGCTTTCCCGACCAAACCCACACAACGTCGCAATTTTGTCACTATAAAAAGGGAAGGAACCCCTTCACGCAGTTTCCTTCCCCAGTTCGTTTTGAAGCTGACCCAAATCCACCGCACCGATCAGCGCTCCGCCCTCAGACACATCTTTCAACATGGAAACCGAATGATCTTCCAGCAGATACTCACGGAATCCGCATGTGTCGTAAAACAGAATACGACTCCCCTCATCCACACCGCGAAACGACAGCGAAGGCGCCGTAGAACACGCAACACCTTCCACCATACAGGAATCGCTCCAGTGCGTATGACCGCACAGTACCATCCGGACCCCAAAGCGGTACGGACCAAGCACCTCCAGCAGCTTTTCCTTATTTGCAAGAGGCGGAATGCCGGGTTTCCCCCGCAGCGGATGGTGCATGCACAGAATAACATCCCGTGCATCATCCAGAGCATCCTGCAGCCACAGGATCTCCCGATCAGAGATGTATCCATCTTCCACCCCGAACACCGAATTATCGATGCCGATGAAGGTAAAGCCCCCGATCTCCTTCCGCCAATGCCAGGGCGCATCCGTTTGCGCCTCCCTCAGCCATCCCTTCCGGAAGCTGTCAATACGATCATGATTGCCCAGCACCGGTAGAATTACCGCATCACCGGCCGCATCCGAAAGAACCCGTTTCACATGCGCATAGTCTTCCGCACTGCCGCCATCCGTAAGATCCCCGCTAATCACAATGACATCGGCCTGTTCCTTCCGGATGATACCGCATGCCTTTGCCAGCGGATCACTGACTCTTGCGAGCATCTCTGCATAGGCACCGCCACGATCAAAGCAGCTGCAGTAATGCAGATCTGACAAATGCAGAACACGGACCGATTTTTTCATCTAAGTTGCTTTCTAACCCAGCCGGTAAAAATATCCAACAGGTATACCGTAACTATTACAGCAAGCAGAATGATGCCGACCTTGTCCCAGCTGCGTGCCTGGATCGCAAAGATCAGCGGCGCACCGATGCCGCCGGCGCCGACAAGACCCAGCGTCGAAGCACTGCGAACACCGATTTCAAAGTGGTTCAGGATCAATGATACATAGATCGGACTCAACTGCGGAAGACGCGCATAGAAGAATGTCTCAACCGCATTGGCACCGACCGACTTCATCGCCTCCACCGGCGCCGTATCAAGACGCTCCATTTCTTCCGCAAACAGCTTGCCGAGCATGCCGATCTGATGCACACCGATTGCCATCACACCCGCAAACGGCCCTGGGCCAACCATCTTGACGAAGATGATCGCATACACAAGCTCCGGAAAGCTGCGCAGAATATCAAGAATCACCTTCCCGATCCGCGGAACAGGCGAATGCTTCGGCCAAAGATTCGCGGCCGAAAGCAGACTCAGCGGAAACGCAATCACCGTACCGATCGCCGTACCGCTCAACGCGATCGCAATCGTCATCAGCATCATGGAGAAGACGTCTTCCGAACTGCCGTCATAGAAATACGACCAGTCCGGATGCAGAAGACCCGAAACCGTCTCTTTCATCATCGACATGGTAAACGTATGGAAAGCCGAAAAATCCAGGCCCCACCGTGACACTACGATTAATAGAACGATCGCACAGAATACCGGAATTCCCGGATGACGCTCAAATGTCTTCCTCATGCCAGCTTCCTCCGGAAATATTCACTCAGAGCGTCCACCAGAACAACCATCAGAAAGATCGCGATCAGAATGATCGAAACCCGATCATATTTGAACAAAGCCAGCGACGAATTCAGAATGATGCCGATACCGCCGGCTCCCACATAGCCAAGCACCGTCGAAGAACGGATGTTTACTTCCAGCGCATAGAAGCTGTAGCTCAGCACCGGTCGGATGATCTGCGGCCAGATCGCCCACACAGCTGTCTTCAGCTTATTGGCACCGACCGACTCGGCCGCTTCCAAAGGCTGCCGGTCAATCGTTTCGATCGACTCGTACAGAAGCTGTGACACCATGCCTGCCGTAAAGATGGTCAGCGTCAGCGTACCGGTACCTTCCCCGATACCGATCATCGAAACCAGAATTGCCGCAAGCAGCGTATTGGGAATCGTACGGATCACATTCAGAAGAAAGCGCACAATCCCGGACACGATACCATTCTGCGTCGCCACCGTCGTCGCGAGAAATGCCAGCGGAATCGCAAGCAGAACACCGACCGTCGTCGCCAGCACCGACATCTGAAACGTACGGATCAGCGGATCAATCAGGCTCGGCACATAGCTGAAATCCGGATGAATCAGTTTCTGCAGAAACGCCTCCATCTGATCCGTATTCGCCAGCAGCTCAGTGAAGTTTGTCTCAGAAACATGCATCGAGGTATACAGCACCAGCACAATGAGCACAATCGTAAAGAAGTGCTTGTACCACTGGTAATGAATCGACTGCGCTATAAAGGAACGCTGACGGGAAAGAATCATTTCGCCTCCCCCTGATAGATCATCTGCAGCTGCTCTTCCGTAAGATCTTTCGCGCCGCCGTCAAACACGATCTTTCCTGCACGCATGCCGATGATTCTCGACGCATACTGCTTCGCCAGCGGAACGGAATGAATATTGATCAGAACCGTCTTGTGCATCTCGGTATTGATCCGCTTCAGATCGCCCATAATCGCCTGCGACGTTACCGGATCCAGTGAAGCCACCGGCTCATCCGCAAGAATGATGTCCGCCTCCTGAAACAGTGTACGGGCAATGGAAACACGCTGCTGCTGACCGCCTGAAAGTTCATCGCAGCGCGAATGCAGCTTATTTTCCAGACCAACCTTCGCCAGCATCTCAGAGCACAGATCATAGTCCTCCTGTGAAAACAGACCGAACACGCTTTTCAGCGTACTGTAGCTGCCAAGCTTTCCCGAAAGCACATTGCGCTGCACCGTATTCCGCTTCACGAGATTGAACGTCTGTGAGATCATGCCGATCCGCGTACGCATCTGCCGCAGCTGCCGCCGGTCCGCCTTTGTGATCGAAACATCGTCAACGATGATCTCACCCGTCGTCACATCAATCAGACGGTTAACAGAACGGAGCAGGGTACTTTTCCCCGCTCCGCTCAGGCCGATCACAGCCACAAACTCACCGTCACCGATGGTCAGATTGACATGGTCCAGGCCGACGGTCCCGTTCCCGTATACTTTCGTTACATCCCGGAACTCGATCATGACCGTTATTCCGAAGCCTTGTCGATGTAGGACTGCATCGTGTCATAGGCAGACTCATCTGCCTCAACATATCCCGTATGTCCCCACAGGGTCATCGCATCCTTGCCTTCCTCATCATTCGGCATGTTCAGGAAGACTTCCTTGACCTGCTGCTGGGTCGCTTCATCCATCGTCGGCAGAACAGCAATCGCATCATTGGGAATATCGCCCTTTGTCAGATACAGAACCTTGAGATCCGTAAGCAGATCATTATCCTCAAACTTGCTGTTGAAGACATAGCGCGCCCCCTCAAAGACAAATGCCGCATCAACCTGTCCATTGAGAACCGCCGTAATTTCCGAAGGAATATCGTTGACCGTAACCAACGTGCAGTCCGTTGTCGGATCAATGCCGATATCCTTCATCTCCGCAACCGGATAGATATAGCCGGAAGCTGAATTTGGGCTCAGCGTCGCAATTTTCCTGCCCTTAAGATCCGAAAGCTGCGTCATGTCACTGTCCGCGCGGCAGATCACTTCACCCTTGAAGGTACCGATAGTTGAACCTTCAATCGGCAGTTCCGTCGTCTGATCGTAGTCGACCAGTGTCGAAGAAAGCAGAGCCTTGGCGGCACCGGCGTTTTTCGCCTGTACATACGCTGCCGGCGGCATGATGCCGATATCGACCTTGCCCGATTCCATTGCCTCGACAATCGTCGAATAATCCGTTGCCAGCGTAACCGTGACTTCCCGACCCAGTTTCTCGCTCAGATAATCCGCAAACGGCTTTGCCTTCGCCTCCATGGATCCATCATTGTTCGTCGGAACGAACTGCACCGTCAAAGGTGTCAGTGCAGAAGCGGAAGCTTCAGAAGACGCAGATGCTGCGGCGGCTGAACCCGAAGAAGATCCACATGCCGCAAGAAGAATCATGCTGAATGCCAGAAGCGATTTCCCAAGAGTTTTCATTTCCTCATCGTCCGTTTGAACAAACGGATCCTCCTTCATACGGCAATCATAAGGTACGAACATAAAATACATGGAAAGGATTTTCCAACGAAGTGACACGTGTCACTTTCCCGGTCTAAAATACAGGATATGAAACAGATCAAACGCAGAGAAGAACTTGAAAAGGCCATTGATTCCGTCCCCTACCGCAGCTGCTTCGGCTTCGATCCGCTGCCGATTACGGAGCTATGGTCCTTTTCTTGCGGCGATATTCTGATCCGGTCCGGAACCGCGTCTGCCTATCTCTATTTCCTCGTGCGCGGCGAACTGTGCTTCTGTACCACTTCCGAGACCGGGCGAACGATCTATCTCGGTGCCGTACGTTCGTTTTCGGTCCTTGGAGAAGTCAGCTCCCTCTGGAAAAAGAATCCCGCCAATGACGTGCGTGCCGTCAGTGACGGACTGGTGCTTGCTATTTCCCTGCCGGAACATCGAAGCCAGCTTCTCAATGACGTAGTATTTCTGCAGTATCTCTGCAGCCTGCTGTCCTATCGCCTGGTTCTGCAGAATGACAAAGCTCTGTCCGCCTCCGTTTCCAGCAGTAAGCGGACCGCAGCCTTTCTTCTGGAAAACTGCCGAGACGGCCGCCTTACCATCACCTTGAAAGAATGTGCCGCCGAGCTGTGCATCAGCACCCGCCAGCTCATCCGGATCATGAATGATTTCGTAGAAAAAGGCGCCCTCCGCAGGGAAAAGCGCCATTACTTCATCGAAGACTATGAGCTGCTCTACTCTCTTTCAAGCAGCACCTATACCTACTACGAATGATCAGGATCCCGACTGTTCCTTCAGGATGTGATAGCAATCCCGGATCATCTGATAAAACTCCGGCACCCTGCCCTCACTGATCAGCCGGTGCGGACACTCCTTGTCCATGAAGTCCGCATGAAGCCGCACATCATCCGGCGTCAGATCATAGGTCACCAGCAGCTTCGCCGCCAGCCAGGCGGTGTTTTTCATCGTCTGCTCGAAGTCGCTGCCGTAGTTGACGCACATCTCGATGCCGATGCCGTTCATATTGCCACCGTCTTCCGTCCGGGAATCTCCTGCATTCCAGGCAATCTCATTATCCGGAATATGGTGATAGATCGAATGATCGTCCACCGTATAGTGCCAGGCCGTAATATCCGTCGTATTCGACGTCAGAAACAGGGCATGCTGCGCAGCGTCCGCATCCGCACTGCGATTGTCCGTCTCATGGATTGTCACATACTTGATCTCGCGGATTTCACCCGGACGACGCGGGGAATCGTAAGGAATATAGTTCTGTACCACCGCAATGCCGCCGGCCTCATCAAACTCCCTGTTCACCGTCACGCCGGGCTCGGAAGGAGTCGGCGACGGTGTCGGAAACGTAAATACATCCTGCACATTCCAGTCATGTTCCGCAAGGGCAATAATAAAAAGTGCCAGCACCAGCGCAATCATCGCCAACAGCACCGTAAGCAGACTGACCGGTCCTTTTCTGTGCCTGTGCTTTCCTTTGTTCCGCAGTTTCGAAACCGTTGAAGGTTTCGTTTTCTTTCTTGAATTCCTGTTCATCATCAGAATAGCGGCGCAAACAGATTGGCAACCGCCGAAAAGATGCGCACAAAGATATTGATGTGCCTCGTATCTTCCAGCGTCACTTCCTGCGCCTGTTCCAGCCCCTTTAAGAAGGCATCCCGCAGCACAACAGCCGTCGCACTGTCTTCAAAGAGAACACCGTTCTCAAAGTGCAGATAATAGCTTCGATAGTCCGTATTTACCGTACCGACCGTACCGCGCAGATCATCCGACACAATGTTCTTGGTATGGTTGAAGCCCGGCGTATACTCATAGATCTTCACTCCGTGTTCCAAAAGAACCTGATAGTTGCTGCGGGTCATGGTGAAGGCGATCTTCTTGTCCGGAATGTGCGGCGTAAGGATTCGGACATCGATTCCGTTATCCCCCGCCAGACACAGCGCATTCTTCATCGGCTCTGCAAGGATCAGATACGGCGTATCAATATAAACATATTTCCGCGCCTGAAGCACGAGATTCATATGCACTGAAAGACCGGCATTGGCCGCATCCGTCGGCGTATCTGAAAACGGCTGAAAATAACCGGAGGGCTGTTCAGGCATCACATACGGCAGCTTGTATCTTGAATAATCAATGCCCTCATCATCCTTCTTGAGATAGGTATACATTCCCAGGAACATGACGGTGAGCGACCACACAGCCTCCCCTTCGATCATGATTGCCGAATCCCGCCAGTAGCCGAAGCGCACGATCCGGTTGGCATATTCATCCGAAATGTTGACGCCGCCCGTAAATCCGACCGTATTATCGATGACACAGATCTTGCGGTGATCACGGTTGTTCATCTGAATGGCAAGGGCCGGCCGCAGCCGATTGAAGCAGTACGTCTCAATGCCAAGTTCATTCATCTTCCTGGCAAAGTTACGGCCCGAATCTAGACATCCCAGATCATCATAGATCAGCTTCACCTGCACGCCCTCAGCAACCTTCTGCTTCAGTACGCCAAGAACTTCATCCCACATCGTGCCGGGATTGATGATGAAGTACTCAAGAAAAATAAAACGCTTCGCCCCTTTCAGCTTCGCAAGAAACACCGGAAACCACTCTTCACCCGACCCGAAGTACTGCGCACAGGTATTCTGATATACCGGAAACCGCGACATCCTAAGTCCATTGCGGAACATGGGAACTCCGTCCGGATCCTCCTTCGCCAGCCGTTCCATCACCGCAGGATCCTGGCTCAGAAGATTGGCCATCCGGCTGTTGGCATCGGTTGTTCCATGGGCAAGCTTCGCCGGCATCTTGCGTCCGAAGCAAAGCACATACATCACAATTCCGAAGACCGGAAATGCCAGGATCACAATGCACCAGCCGAGCTTATAGGCAGGATCCTCCTTGGAATTGATGATATAAACCATCAGAACAATGGCCGCCGCATTGATAAACGGCATCAGCGTCTGGGAAACTCTGCTGTAAAACCAGGAAACAATGAAAGCAACCTGGATCGCAATCAGTGCAACGACCAGAACCAGCCGGCTCGTCAGAATTTTCAGCGCCTTCCGCAGCATATTCCCATTATAGGCATTCTGAAAATACCTGCAGACATGCGCCTGCCCCATTTCGACGATTTTTCAAAACTGTACCCTCAGAAAGCTTCCGCCGAAGGAGAATCCGGCGCCAGAAGGTCATAGCGATAGATGTTCTTTACCTTTTCCCCGCGCTGATACAGCCAGTGGTCTTCCGGCACATTGGCCGTTTCCAGCAGGGTCCCGCCCAGTTTTTCAAGCGTACGGCGCGAAGGAATATTGTCTGGCGAACAGGTAATGATCAGCTCCGTCATTCCCCGTGAACGGGCAATATCAAACAGAATCCGGCACGCCTCATAGGCATAGCCGTGTCCCCGCTCCCCCGGAAAGATGCGGTAGCCGATATTGCCCGCATAATACAGCTCCTCATTCATCCCAAGGCGAAGATCGCACAGCCCCGCGCGGATCCCCGTATCGTGCAGGTAGATATCAAAATTCAGTGAGCGCACATCGTCACTGTTCCCAAAAAAAGGAATTGCCTGTTCTATGACCAGGTCAACTGCACTTCCGCTGTATTTATGAATTCTTGAAAATGGAAGAGTAAACGCCATAAATTCCGCTTTCTTCTATCATTATAAACGCTTTTCTTCTTCCAGAATTGCCTCCCGGAATCAATTGTACCGGTTAAAATTTGGATGGAATTTCTGCTATAGAATAAGACAAGTAGGATAATACCAATCGCAGAGATATGTCCATGAAGAAACCGCTCCACACATTGCGATCCCCTGCCATTTACCTCTGTATTCTTACAACTGTTTTTCTTGTTGTAATGGCTGCGGAAAATGCCGGCTTTACCCGAAAGAATGCCTTTCTTTCCCAGGTCTTTCATTTTTCCACGCAGGATCAGCTGATCGACTGTTCCTCGGACTGGACGTTCAAGGATGGAACGCCGGCGCAGCTGGATCAGCTTGCCGTACAGACGCATGGACGCAATGAACCGTTGGCGGTGATCTACACCACCATCCCGATCGTCAGCCAGCTGCTCTGGAATGTGTTTGGATATGACGTGCATGACTGCGGCCCGCTGATCATGAGCATTCTGATCGCATCCTTTGTGCACTTCATCTATGTATCTGTAAAGGATCTTCCTTCCGAGCCCAAGTTTCTGGAGCGCTACATCTGAATGATCGTCGGCCTGGCGACCTTCATGGGTACCGGCTTCGTCGATTACTTCCGCCACAACATTATGGGCATCCGCTTCCAGGACACTGCCGCATTCTCCCGCACCGGATACATCTTCCTGATGATCCTTCTGACGATTCAGTATGTCAATGAGATCAAGTGGCGTCTCACTACATCCATGAAGGCCGAGATCTACCGCCACCAGGCCTATACAGATCCTCTGACGGGGCTTGGCAACCGCACCTCCTGGCGCACATCGCACGACTCTCTTGTCGCCCAGATGAAGGAAGAAACCCTGAAAAAGGTTTTCGTCGTATCCATCGATCTCAACCACCTGAAAATGATCAATGATGAAAAAGGACATATCGAAGGCGACGAATTTGTCTTCGTCCTCATTGGAAAAAAAGCAGTGAAACTGATGCCGGCCATCGCAGAAAAAATCGAGCAGCTGTCAAAGCTGCGCAATGTCTCCCTTTCCTGGGGCACCACCGTCTATACAGCCGGAAGTAAGCAGACCGTGGAAGATGTCTTTCAAGACGCTGATCAGAAAATGTACGAAATGAAAAGCCGCCGGCGGGAGAAATGACAGGTTCCAGACTATGACGATCGAAGAAGCTGTCTTCCAAAAATACCGCCCGATCCCCGAGCGTCTTAGAGACTTCGGATTCCGCGCCGAGAATGGAACGCTGATCTATCAGGCTCCTTTGCTTGACGGCGTCTTTCTTGCGACTATTACAGTCGGGAAAGAAAAGAGGGTGGACGGACATGTCGTCGATCCTCAAACAGGGGATGAATACGCACCTCTGCGGCTTGAACAAAGTTCCGGTGCCTTTGCGGCATCTGTAAAGGAAGCCTACCTTTCCCTTCTGTATTCCATCCGTGATGCCTGTTTCAGGAACGTCCCCTTCGTAAGTGATCAGGCCAACCGGATTGCCGAAAAGATTCAGGAAACCTATGGTGACACGCTCACCTGCCCCTTCAAAAAAGATGAGGGTCTTGTCTTTCGCAATCCCGCAAATCAGAAGTGGTATGCCGTATTCCTGCGGATAGATAAAGACCGGATGAACCCGGAAAAGAACAACGCAGCAGAAAGAAGCGGGGAAAAAACAGATACAGCCGATATCCTCAACCTCAAAGTCAACGAAGAAGACATCCCGGTCCTCCTTAAAACAAACGGCTTCTACCCCTGCTATCACATGAACAGGAAACACTGGATCTCGATCGTCCTCGATGATACGCTCGCCGACGGCGTGATCCTCGATCTCGCCGCCCTGTCTCGTACTTTGACGTCACAGCACGGCAAAGTACGGCCTTTCAATCAGCCTGTTTCCTGGATCATTCCCTCCAATCCGACGATGTACAGTCTTGACGAACACTGGAAAAACAGGATCCACGTCAGCTGGCACTGCTTCTCTTCTGTACGGGATGGAGATCTCATCTACATCTACGTTGGCATGCCGGTCGGTGCGATCACCTATCGCTGCCGTGTAGAAAAAGCGCATTCCGTAATGAATGATGGGAACGAAAAAATGGAAATGACCATTCTCGACCGGTTCTCTTCCGATCTCTTTCCACGGCCTCTGCTTCGCACATTCGGTATCACTTCAGTGCGCGGAATCCGCTCCATGCCTGAAAACCTGGAAGCCTGTATCAGAGAAACTGCCGGAATTAGCGATCGGAAAGACAACCTGTAACGATTCGGATGTGACCTACTCGGCTACAAGTAACCGAGCTTCGGAGCATCCGCTCCTCTCTTTTCTCGTGTTGCCAGACTGTCAGGGATGCGCTGCAGATCCATGAAGGATATGCCGTTCCATCACGCTGGAGTTGTTCTATGCAGCCTTGCACTTTTGCCTGCATAGTGATTTCGAGCTAACCCCTCCGGCCCGGAGGTTCTGTAATGCCTTGTTTAGCATGTGCAGTAGATTCGCACTGCTTCAGTTTTGATATTCCGTGCTGCGTTTTCATCACGATCATGATGATGCCCGCAGACGGGGCATGTCCAGTCACGAATGGAAGTGTCCTTTGTCTTCTTATTGAGGCTTCCGCATTCATGACACATCTGAGAGCTGGGGAACCATTTGTCAATGCGGATCAGCTTTTTGCCTTTCCGCTCCGCTTTGTATGCGAGCATCACTGCAAAAGCTCCCCATCCCTTGTCACCAACCGATTTGCCATAGTTCAGCGACTGTGCCATCGCACGCATATTCAGATCCTCAATTCCGATGATGTCATACGCATTCGTCAGATCATTTGACAGCTTATGCAGAAAGTCGGTCCGCTGATTCTTGGTTTTCGAATACAGCTTTGCGACCTTCAGCCGCTGCTTCTGATAATTGGAAGATCCTTTTTTCATGTGCGAAAGCTTTCGCTGCTCTCTGGCTAACCGTGCTTCTGCTTTGCTATACCATTCCGGCGCATCGACATGACGCTGTTCTGAGTCAACATACAGTCCATGCATTGACATATCCAGTCCGATTGCATTGTCAGGATCAATGTCATGCGCGACAGGTTCTTTTGCATACTCATAGAGCAGGGAAACATAGTATTTCCCACTAGGATCACGTGAAATCGTTGCACTCTTCAGCACGCCGCCTTTCTTAATGGAGCGATGGTTAATGACGCACACTTCTTCTTTCATCTTCGGAAGAGGCAA
The DNA here is from genome assembly GCF_900240265.1 of Galactobacillus timonensis. Taxonomy (NCBI): domain Bacteria; kingdom Bacillati; phylum Bacillota; class Erysipelotrichia; order Erysipelotrichales; family Erysipelotrichaceae; genus Galactobacillus; species Galactobacillus timonensis. Next base: position 1,464,636 of record NZ_LT964739.1, on the reverse strand, counting down.
ATATAACTTTCCATCTTTCCAATGCGCAGTCACATGATTCGTTGTATACGAATCACGATGATCCGCCTTCTTCTTGAATTTCGGATATCCGCCTTCTTTATTGAAGAAGCGACGAAACGCCTGATCCAGATTGAGCTGCACATTTGCAAGGGCAAGACTGTCTACGTCTTTGAGCCATGGACAGCAGGACAATTTTTTATACCATGCCGGCGTGAGCTGAAGATTCTCGCCAAAGTTCTGCCAGGCATTGATTTTGTCAGCCAGCATGCGATTATAAAGCCAGCGAACTGCACCGAATGTCTTTGCAAAGTATCCTTCCTGCGCAGGCGAAAGAGCCCCAAGACGGAACTTATAAGCAATGCGGTCCTTTGTTTTCGATGTATGCTTTGTCCTTCTGAGCGGCATGGCAGTTACCTCTGAACATTTTTCTGCCGATCAATGTAACGGCGTACGTTTTCTTCGCTTGTAGAACCGATGGTTTCAACAAAATAAGACCCGTTCCACAACTGCCCGTGCCATAAAGACTGTCTTAACTCCGGATATTCACGGAACAGCCGAAGCCCGGAAACACCTTTCAGGTGCTTGACAATAAACGTAATCGAGAGCTTCGGCGGTGCAGACACAAAACAATGTACCTGATCCGCTTCACCAACTTCGCACTGATCGACAGAAAAGCCGTTTTCTTCGCCGACAGCCTTCAGCAGTTCTTGCAAAGAGGTCTCAATTTCCGGAGTCAGTACTTTACGACGGTATTTGACACACCAAACAATATGGTAATGGACGTTGTATACACACGTCCTTGCATGAATGTAGTTATCGCTCATACATATAGTATATCACATATATGAATTTATATCTGTATATAGAGCCATTATTTCCAATTACACATAGTATAAAATATGCCCGATTCATCTCCCATACAAGTAAGGGAGAATTCTCGGGTGGATTCTTAAAAAGCCGGAGCGTTTGTACGGATCATGTACAAACACTCCGGTTTTCTTTGTTCTGAATACTTCCGAACTTCCGTTCTTTACTTTTGTTCCGCTTCTTTCTTTGCCTTTGCCTGTGCTACGACTTTGGCTTCGACATCCTTCGGCGCCTGCTGGTAGCGGTCAAAATCCATGATATAGCTTCCGCGGCCCTGGCTCATTGCACGAAGGTCGATCGCATATGTCAGCATCTCGGCCATCGGGACTTCAGCAGTGATCACCTGATCACCATACTCGTTGGTGGTCATGTCCAGAATCATGCCGCGGCGCTTCGTCAAATCGCCCATGATCGTTCCCGTATAGGCTTCCGGAACGGTGATGACAGCCTTGCCGATCGGCTCCAGCAGAACCGGATTCGCCTTCGGCATCGCGGCATTGTAGGCAAGCCATGCCGCTTCCTTGAAGGCAACTTCCTTCGAATCGACCGGATGATAGGAGCCATCGTACAGCGTCGCCTTAACACCGACGACCTTGAAGCCGGCCAGCGGACCGTGTTTCATGCAGTCGCGCAGACCCTGCTCCGTCGGCGGGAAGAACTGCTTCGGAACCGCGCCGCCGAACACCTCTTCAGCAAACACCATATCCTCACTGTCGCACGGCTCAAAGCGTACCCAAACATCGCCATACTGACCGGCACCGCCGTTCTGCTTCTTGTAGCGGCCCTGTGCCTCCGCCTTGCCCTTGATGGTTTCACGATACTGCACCGTCGGAACAGTCGTGTTGACTTCCACCTTGTACTTGCTCTTGAGCTTGGAAAGGATCAGATCGATGTGCTGATCACCAAGTCCATAGAGAACCTGTTCCCCGGTCTCCGCATTGCGCTCGAAGCGGATCGTACGATCCTCCTCCATCATGTTGCGGATACCGACCGACATCTTGTCCTCATCTGCCTTTGTCTTCGGCCAGATGGCATAGCCAAGCATCGGACGCGGGAAGTTTATTTCCGGATAGTGCACCACCTTGCTCAGCGTGCACAGCGTATCATTCGTCTGCGTCACCGCCAGCTTGACGACGGCACCGATATCACCCGTAAACAGCTTGCCGACGCCGATCTGATACTTGCCATTGATGACATATACCTGACCGACCTTTTCGTTCACCTGCTTCTGAGCATTGTAAACCTGGGAATCCGAATTCAGGACGCCGCTCATTACCTTCAGATAGGAAATCTTACCGACATACGGATCGATGATCGTCTTGAAGACAAATGCCGAAAGCGACTCTTCCTCGTTGGTCTCCATCTGGATCACCTGACCCTTGGCATTCAGCGCATCCACATGGCCCTTCTCCGCATAGGACGGGAAGTATTCCGTAATCAGATCCAGCAGACGCTCAATGCCTGTCTGCAGCGCAGCACTGCCGCAGTATACCGGACGAATCTCACCGGAGCGAACACCAAGACGCAGACCCTTCGCAATCTCATGTTCATCAAACTCTTCACCGGAGAAGAACTTCTCCATCAGATCGTCGTCCGTCATGGCGATCGCTTCTGCCAGCTCACTGTAGTATTCATCCACCTTCGGCTGAATCACTTCCGGAACCGGCTGCGGCTCACCCGGCTTATCGTAGTACCATGCCCGCTTGCGCAGAATGTTTACAGATCCGATCACCTTACGTCCATCAATGATCGGAAGCTCAAAAAGGAATACCGACTTGCCGAATTTCTCACGCAGCTCATCCACCGTCTTCGAGAAATCCGCATTCTCATCATCCAGTTTGTTGATAAAGAAGATCGTCGGCATTTTCCGCTGCACAACGGCCGTCTTCCAGGCACGTTCCGTACCCGCTTCAACGCCATCCTTAGCCGAAACCACGATCAGCGCATTATCACCAACGATCAGGCCCGTCGTTTCCTCGCCTTCGTAGTCAACATAACCCGGCGTATCGATGAAGTTGACCTTATGGTTCTTCCACTCGACCGGCGCAAGGTGGGTATAGCAGCTCATGCCGCGCTTGCCCTCCTCCGGATCAAAGTTCAGCGCCGTCGTACCGTCGCCCGCTTTTCCAAAGCGGTCCAGCTGACCGGCATGATACAGGCAGGCTTCAATGACACTCGTTTTTCCTGCCCCGTTATTGCCCAGAACGGTTACGTTCCGTACTTCATTCGCAAGATAGTCTTTCATTCCATGTGTTTCGTGCCTGCTGAAAGCACGTTTTCCTTTCCTTTTTCTTTTTTCTCAATTATGTGATCAGGCGAGCAGGGTCTTCAGATCCTCAAAGCATTCCTTGCGGACATAGTGAATCGGAAGATTTCCTTCATAGTCCGTATGGTTCTTGTCTGCGCCCTTGGAAAGCAGATACTTCACGAGTTCCGGATAGCCGATATATGCCGCCCGCATCAGAGCCGTGCATCCGCGCTGATCCTCCGCATTGACATCAGCGCCGGCATCCAGCAGCGCCTCAATCGAATCCACCTTGTAGGCATTGACTGCTTCCATCAACGCCGTACGTCCCTCTTCATCACGGGCATTGACATCCGCACCCTTTTCAATGAGATACTTCACTACATCCGTCTCGCCAAGCAATGCTGCGCGCATCAGCGACGTACGTCCCTTATTATCATGAGCGTTGATGTTTGAACCTGCATGAACCAGCATCTTGACAATATCCAGATGCCCCTTCTTGGCTGCACCCATCAAAGCTGTCTTGTTGTTCTTGTCACGTGCCCGTGCATCTGCACCATTATCGAGCAGATAACGGACAATGTCCGCATAGCCCCGCTTGGCGCTGCGCATCAGTGCCGTACGCCCGTCACCGTTGGTAACGTTGACATTGGCACCCTTGGATACCATGGCGCAGACCTTGGCAAAGTCACCGCGTGCTGCTGCATCAAAGAATTCCTGATTCACCTGATCCATATCTGATTACCTCCCATTATTGAACAGATCAAATTTTCAAAAAAAGGCGAACACATAATGTCCACCTTAAAACCCACACTCACGCACGCCATTCACTTCAGAAATGACAATGAAAACAACGGATACTCCACCCATTCTGTTCATGACCGTGCTCGCTTTCTAATGAGAAATCCTGTATCGAAACTTTGCACCCCTATTCTAACGTCCCAAAGGTCTCATTTCAATAAACGAGCCGAAGAAATCAACAATCAGGTTTTTATTTTCACATCTTTCTGTAATCAGTTTCAATGATCGATCGTAATTGTCGTATACGGAATCGAAATGTTATTCTCACGGAATCCCTTCAGTACCTCTTCACGAACTCTGGAGCACACATCATACGACTCTGCAAGATTCTCGCTGCTCACCCGGAACGACAGCATCAGCGCACTGTCCCCGAAATCCGTCAGACGTACCGGAATCATCGGAACACCTGCCTCCTTCTCCTTTTCGCTGCGCGGGTCAACAACACCCTTAACGGAAGCGGCACGCTCCTGAATGATGCGGCGCGCCAGATCGATGTCCGTATCATATGCCACCCCGACCTTGAGCATCGTATTGTAATAGGAACCGTCCCCCGCATAGTTCTGAACGATCACAGTGTTCATCATATTGTTTGGAATCAGAAGCTCCGCATGGTTGTCCCACGACGTCAGCACCGTATGCCGGAAGGTGATCTGCTTCACGACACCGGTCACGTTTTTCTCCGGAATGTAGATGACATCACCCACATGGATCGGCTGAATGATTGCCAGCGTCAGGCCGGCAATGAAGTTGCCGAACGTCTCCTGGGCCGCAAGACCTACAAATACCGTAATGACGCCGGTCGCGCCAAGCAGCGCCGTACCTGCCCCCTTCAGAGGCTTCACGGAATTGAGAATCGTAACCAGCGCAACCACATAGAGGATGAACTTCAGGATCTGTTCCAGATAGCCCATCGATGTTGCATTCACCTTTTCAGCAGTCAGTGTTTCCGCCGTCCGGTTGAGGCTGCGATGAATGATTTTGGTAAGAATCTTGCAGAACAGAAGAATCAGACCGGCTCTCACCAGAAACAGAATGAATCCATCATCAAATACCGTCGATCCAAAATCAAAGATATTTTCCATCTTGAACCCCTTCCTTCAGTATCATTTCAGCATCCCTGTAATCGGCCATTCGCCCAGCCACTTCCCGCCAGAAGGCCGGACCGTGGCCATGAACCAGAAAATGCGTATATTCATGCAGCAGAACATAATGCAGACAAATCTGCGGATAATGGATCAGCCGCAGATTCATCGTAATCCTTCCCCGCCCGTAGGTACAGCTGCCCCACTCGGAACGCATCCAGCGTAGACGAATCTCAGGATAGGGAAAACCGTTTGCTGCACAGATTTCCCGGTCCCAGACGGGCCGTTCCTCATTCAGCAGTTCCATCAGCTTTCTCGCCGCAAGACGGCGGAACGCAGCTTCCCCGGTTGCCGTATCTTCAGGATCCCGCAGCGCAAAGACAATCGTATCCCCCTCCAGCCGACAATGGCTGCGTACAGATGTTTCTGTCCGCACATGCTTTGCTTCCCCAAGCCAGTAGATGACATCGGAACTTTGATCTTCCCGATCACTCTGCCCCCGCATGGAGACCGCCTGCTCCTGCTTCAGGACCCAGTCTTTCTTCTCTTCGAGAAACCGGAACGCATCCTGACGCGAACAGCCATGAGGATAATGCAGAACGATGGTACCGTCATTGCGCACGGTAAGACGAAAGCTGCGCATCCTCCGCGCCTCATATTCCAGTGGATAACCGTTCCATTCGATCCGATTCACGAAAAAAATTATAACAATTCTCTTGACACCCGTCGCTCTGTCCGGTAACCTATAAGCAGTTAGTTAGAGCTAACTACTTATGACAGTCTAACCACTCCTTCGAATATGTTCTCCAAAGGCTGCATGAGTACAATCCCGTGAAAGGGCCGCTCCTGAACTGGCGGCCCTTTCTTGTGCCTGATCGGCATGTTTCTGTTATTGTTTCGCGTCCTCAAGCAAAGGGAAGTTAACCGTAAACGTACTGCCCACGCCTTCCTTGCTTTCAAGGCGGATCGTTCCTCCGCACAGAGCAACGGCATGCTTCACGATGCTTAAGCCAAGACCGGTGCCGCCCGTTTTGCGGGAGCGCGACTTATCCACGCGATAGAAGCGTTCAAAGATTCTTTCCTGCGAAGCTTCGGGAATACCGATGCCCGTATCCGCCACCTGCAGCACCGCAAAGGCATGGTGCGGATATACCGATACAGTCAGCGATCCATCCGGTTTGTTGTAGCGGATCGCATTATCGATCAGGTTGTAGGCAATCTCATAGACCAGCTGCGGCGAACCCTTGATCGTGGCGGTCTCAATATGTTTTTCCAGGTGAATACCGTGTTCCGCAAAGCTGGAAGACAGCGCCTCCAGAGCCTCGTTCACCGACTGCGCAAGATCCATCTTTTCTTCCCGCGCATCTTCCAGCTCATCGAGCTGCGAAAGTCTCAGAATATCATCGATCAGCTGCAGCATCCGGGCCGCTTCCTTATGAATCCGCTTCAGGAACACCGGAACATCCTGTTTCTTGACCATCCCGTTTTCCAATAGCTCCGCCGATCCCATGATGGACTGCAGCGGCGTCTTGAGCTCATGCGAAACATTGGCCGTAAATTCCTGCCGCATCTGCTGCGCCTGATAGGTTTCCGTCGCATCATAGCTAAGAATACTGACACCGGTCAGCTGCTTGTGCGACGTCACCGGATCAAAGCTGATATTGAAGATTCGTCCATCCGGCATCGTGACGGAATTCTCGGCATGGCTGAAGCTCTTCGCCTTTGCAAACAGCTTTCCGATCAGATCCGGATAGGCAAGATCACTGATATTTTCCGTATTTCTACCATCCGGAGCCAGCAGCATCTTTGCGGCAAGATTGATGCTCAGAATCTTTCCATTGGCATCCGCAAGCACCAGGCCTTCCTGGATTGCCTGTGAAACCGTCAAAAACTCCTTCTCCTGGCGGTGCACCGTCTCGAGCTGGGCAGCGATTTCCTTGTTCTGATCATCAATCCGCACCAGCAGCGGCCGCATCTCCGGATATTCCTGCATGTCAAGCGGATGATCCAGATCAATTTCATTGATCGGCTTCACAAGCTTCCGGCTCATGTACACCGCCACCAGTGCACTGACGCATGCCGCCGCGATCAGAATCCACAGGAATGCCGAGATCAGCTGCAGAAATGTTGCCAGCAGGGAACTGCGCGCAATCGCAATCCGCACCACCGTGCCATCTGACAGCAGCTGTGCATAATAGATGGTCGCCGTCATTAACGTATGTGAGCTGCGGGTCGCATAGGCGCTGCCATTGACTACCGCCCCCTGAAACTCTGCACGGTCCGCATGATTCTCCATCTGACTCGCATCGCTTTGCGAATCGTAGAGCACCGTACCGTCTCTTGCAATCCAGGTAACCCGGTAGTCGGAGAGGTCAAGAGCCGAGAGATAATCCATTCCTTCGGTCTCGATGCCGGCGGCAGCGAGATCCGCCTGTGTCTTCATCCTCTCCTCTTCCAGGGAAATGAAATGCTGGTTCAGAACAACCGTGATCAACGCAAGCGACGCCGCCAGAACCAGAACCATTGAAATGAATACAGAGCGAAAGATCCGTTTTTTCATAACATCACCTCCGATAGCGGTAGCCTACGCCGCGTACCGTTTCAATCTGCTTGCCGGCTTCACCGAGCTTCTGCCGCAGCGTTCCGATATGGACATCCACCGTCCGTGTTTCGCCATCATACAGAAAGCCCCAGATCTGCTCCAGCATCTGTTCCCGGGTAAAGACAATGCCCGGATGCGACAGCAGAAGATTAAGCAGCTCAAACTCCTTCAGCGTCAGTTCCACTTCCTTGCCATAGACGAATACCTTGTGCTGATCAAGACGGATCTCGATCGGCCCGCTTACCGGGGCCTGAGAAACCGGTGCCGAAGAACGGCGCATGACCGCCTTGACCCGTGAAACCATTTCCATCATGCCGAACGGCTTGACAAGATAATCATCCGCTCCCAGATCGAGTCCCTTGATCTTGTCAAACTCCGTTCCCTTTGCCGAAGCAAAGATCACCGGAATGCCGGCGGTCTGAGTATCTCCCTTGAGCTTCTTCAGAATCTGAACCCCGTCCTCATCCGGCAGCATCACATCGAGAATCACAAGATCCGGCTTATTCGCCTGCATTGCGGCCCAGAACTCTGCCCCATCCGAAAAGCCCTTTGCCTCAAAACCTGTATTCTGCAGGGTATACAGCTCAATCTGCTGAATATCTTCATCATCTTCAACAATGTAAATCATCTTCTCACCTTCCCCATCGTTTTACATATTCTTATTTCACTTTCATTGTAAAGTCCTTGTGAAATCAGTGTCATCGCACCGCGATCAAATCCATGTAAAGAAATTGTAAAACACACAGGACAAAGAAAAAAAAACGGGAAAACCACATTGCTTTCCCGTTTTACATTGAATACAGATCCACGCACATTTTTCCGTCGAATTCCGGCAGGCATACGGCAACCAGTTCCGAACGCGATGTCGGAACATTCTTGCCAACATAGTCCGGACGCAGCGGCAGCTCCCGATGTCCCCGGTCCACCAGCACTGCCAGCTGAATCGACTTCGGCCGCCCATGGGCAAATACCGCCTCAATGCCGGCACGAACTGTCCGTCCCGTATAGATCACATCATCCACCAGGATGATCGTATGATCCTTCAGATCGATCGGGATTTCGCAGCTGCCGGTCCTCGCCTGGTCGCCCATCTCGGAAAGATCGTCGCGGTAAAGGGAAATATCGATCGTCCCAACCGGAACATCCTTTCCCTCAAAGGCGTGAATGTTATCCGCAATCATATGGGCAAGCGGAACGCCGCGCCGCCGGATTCCAAGAAGACACAGTCCGTCCACGCCGTTGTTTTTCTCAATGATTTCATGCGAAATGCGGGCAACGGAACGACGCAGCTGCGCCTCATCCATCAGATGTGCCTTGAATTCCATACACTTCACTCCAGATTTCCTGTATAGGCCATGATACCGCCGATATTGACCACCGAACGATACCCTGCCTGCTCCAGATACTGCTTTGCCTTCTCGCTGCGCGCACCGCTGTGACAATAGACGAACAACGGCGCATCATGGTCCGGGACCTTTGTTTCGATCGCACCGATCGACGAAAGAGGAATATTCACTGCCCCGGGAATATGGCCCTCCTGATATTCATCCACCTCCCGCACATCAATCAGCACAGCACCCGGTGTCTGATGAACGGTTTCAAGCATCGCATTGATGTTGGGCGCAGCCTTCCTTCTGAAATTGAACATAAATTGACTCCTTCCGGCTTATTCAAAGGGATGGGCAGCCGTCATGGCCAGCACCTGTTCCTTCACTTTTGCCTTCACTCCAGCATTATCCTTATTCTTAAGAACCGTTCCGATCCAATGGCCGATGGTGCGGAAATCATCTGCACTGTAGCCTTTGGTTGTCATCGCCGCCGAACCAAGGCGAATACCCGAATCGACCGTCGGCTTCGTCGTATCAAACGGAATCGCGTTCTTATTTACCGTAATGTTCACTTCATCCAGTGCCTTCTCCGCCTCAACGCCGGTGACACCGATCGAATTGAGTACATCGACGAGGACCAGATGATTGTCCGTCCCTCCTGTTACAAGACGCATACCCTCTTCTTCCAGGGCCCCGCCCAGAGCCTTTGCATTGGCTACGACATTGCCGATATAGGTCTTGAATTCCGGCTGCAGCGCCTCATAGAGACATGCCGCCTTGGCCGCAACGATATGGCACAGCGGCCCACCCTGCAGCATCGGGAACACAGCATGGTCCACCGCCTTTGCATACTGCTCACGGCAAAGGATCATGCCCCCGCGCGGACCGCGGAGCGTCTTATGCGTCGTCGTTGTCACGATATCCGCATAAGGCACCGGGTTCATATGGTATCCTGCCGCGACAAGGCCGGCGATATGCGCCATGTCCACCATCAGGTACGCGCCGCATTCATCCGCAATCCTGCGGAACTCGGCGAAGTCGATTTCACGCGCATACGCCGAAGCACCGGCGACGATCATCTGCGGATGAACCTCGTTTGCGATCTTACGGACCGCATCGTAATCGATCCGCTCCGTCTCACGATCAACGCCATAGGAAACACTGTTGAAGAACTTGCCCGAGAATGATACCTTGGCGCCATGCGTCAGATGTCCGCCTGCCGCAAGATCCATGCCGAGAATCGTATCTCCCGTCTTGAGAAGGGAGAAATAGGCAGCCATGTTGGCCTGTGATCCGGAGTGAGGCTGCACATTCGCATGATCCGCCCCAAACAGCCGGCAGGCCCTGTCACGTGCCAGATTCTCGACGACATCAACATTGGCGCAGCCACCGTAATAGCGATGGCCCGGATAGCCTTCCGCATATTTATTGGTCAGAACAGACCCGGCGGCTTCCCGTACTTCCTTCGAAACAAAGTTCTCCGACGCAATCAGCTCGATATTATGACTCTGCCGCACTTCTTCTGCGTGTATTGCGTTTTCCAGTTCAAGATCTTCCATATCCCTGTCCTCTCTATCATTCTTCCATTAATTCTAAAATCATAGCAGACCACAATGGTTTCCTGCCTCTATGATACCTGTCATCGAGCCGGATTTTCATTCTGCGTGAAACAGAACTGAAACGTGATTCCAAAGCAGAATGTTCCGTCGACATACATGAATAAGAAAGTGAATTGCCTTCTGTCCTCAAAGCTCGGCAGTGTCGTCATCCTATTTGTCCATTTTCAAATTTTGGTCAAGATTTTTTTAAAATTTCTATTGCATTTGGGCATAGGTGGCGCTAGTATATTGAAGCACTCGAAAGAGAGCATGGTTCCTTAGCTCAGTTGGTAGAGCAACTGACTCTTAATCAGTGGGTCGAGGGTTCGAGCCCCTCAGGAACCACCATTTACAAGTATCAGTGAGTTAATCTCACTGGTTGTATATACATCGATTCCTCAGCGTAAGCTGAGTTTTATTTTGCCTGTTTTCAAATTTGCCGGGGCAAAGTTCTGTACAGGATCCCTCCCACCATCTATAGTTTGGTTAGGAGGACATAATCATGAAATCATTAAAGTTCGTTCGCTGCGACACCTGCGGCAAGATTGCCGTCGTACTCAAGGACAGCCCGTGCCCTACGATGTGCTGCGGAAAGGAAATGACCGTACTTGAGCCCAACACCACGGATGCTGCACAGGAGAAGCACGTTCCGGTCGTAACCCGTGAAGGCAACACCATTACTGTAACGGTTGGCTCCGTAGAACATCCGATGCTGCCGGAGCACTATATTCAGTGGATCGTACTCGAGACGGAAAACGGATTCCGCGTCGCAGAGCTGAAACCGGGTGACAAGCCTCAGGTCAAGTTCTTCGAAAACGAAAAGGTCATCGCCGTCTACGAATACTGCAATCTGCACGGTCTCTGGAAAACAGAAGCATAAATTCACAATTACCGGCTTCCTTCGGGAAGCCTTTTTTTATTTCTGTCCGGTATGAATTCTTCTACAATAAAATCATGAACAAAGACAGTAATCCCAATCTTTCGCCTTCGTTTGAATCGCTCGAGGTGAAACCGGTGGCCATCGTTCATACCGATTTTCCCGAAAAGTTCGGCATCCCCCGCCAGGCTGACATCATCAAGGACCTCAAGGGAACGATCGTCCTCACGCCGGGCTATCAGAAGCCGGGTGTCTTTCATGGTCTTTCCCAGTATTCCCACCTCTGGCTGATCTGGGGCTTCACCCTGTCGAAGCCCGGCTGGTCACCGACCGTACGTCCCCCGCGTCTGGGCGGAAATGTACGCATGGGTGTCTTTGCAACACGGTCACCGTTCCGCCCCAATCCGCTCGGCCTTTCCGCCGTGCGCATCGAAGAGATCGATGAAGACAATTATTCGATCAGGATCCGCGGCGTCGATCTGGTGGACGGGACACCGGTCTATGACATCAAGCCCTACATTCCCTACAGCGACAGTATTCCGGATGCCGAAGAAGGCATGGCTGCTCTTCCCCGCCCCCGCCTTACTGTCGAAATACCCGATATTCTGAAAGAAAAGATCCCGACCGATGTGTTATCGACGCTTACTTTAATTCTTGCCCAGGATCCCCGCCCCGCCTACCAGCAGGATGAATCCCGTATCTATGGCCTCAAGTACGCCGGCATGAATGTACGCTTCACCGTTAGTGCCGATCAAGTGCTCCATGTCGTATCCATCGATTTTTATTGAGCATCAGCAGAAAAGATACTAGAATGAGCGTACGTTGATCGGGCGCAGCGAAGGAATCCTGTTTTCTACAAAAGCGAGGCAGATCTGGTGAAAGCTGCCGCAGAAAATACCTTCATGGAACCCGGGAGTAAAATGGACTGCACCATTATCGCAGAAGAGTGACGGATGAATATCATCCGTAATCCGGGTGGTACCGCGCATAGAAGCCATGCGTCCCAGTTTCTGGGGCGCTTTTATTTGTTTCGATGAGTTTGATTGAACGTATTGGAGGAAATACATTATGAAACGCATGTTATCGGGAATCAAGCCTACGGGCCAGCTTCATCTGGGCAGCTACATCGGCGCTCTGCATCACTTCGTCGAATACCAGGATCAATACGAAATGTTCGCCTTCATCGCCAACCTGCACTGCATCACTGTCCCGCAGGAACCGGAACAGCTGAAAAAGAATCTGTACGACTGTGTCGCTCTGTATCTTGCCTGCGGCCTGGACCCCAACCGGGCAACCATCTTCCTGCAGACCGATGTCAAGGAGCACGCCCAGCTCGGCTACATCATGTGCTGCAACACCTACATGGGCGAACTCAACCGCATGACCCAGTTCAAGGACAAGCAGGCCAAGGGCGAAAAGAACCTTTCCGGCGGCCTGTATACCTATCCGGCCCTGATGGCTGCCGATATTCTCCTGTATGATCCGGACTATGTACCGGTCGGCGAAGATCAGAAGCAGCATGTCGAACTGACCCGCGACGTTGCGGCCCGCATGAACAACCGCTACGGCGAACTGTTCAAGCTTCCGGAACCTCTCATCGGCAAGGTCGGTGCCCGCATCATGTCACTCTCCGATCCGACCCGGAAGATGTCCAAGTCCGACGGCATCAACAAGGGCTGCATCTATCTGCTCGACGATCTTGACGCCGCCCGCAAAAAGGTGATGAGCGCCAAGACCGACTCTCTCAACCAGATCAGGTTCGATCCTGAAAACCAGCCCGGCGTATCCAATCTGATCCAGATCTATTCCTCACTCAACAATGACAGACCCTATTCTGCCATTGAAGAAGAGTTTGCCGGCAAAGGCTATGGCGACTTCAAGAGTGCCGTCGCCGACAGTGTATGCACAACGCTGGAAGGAATCCAGAAGAAGTACCGCGAAGTCACCACTTCCGGCATGATCGAAGATGTTCTGCAGGCAGGTGCCGCCAAGGCACGTCCCATTGCCGCCGCAAAGCTGGATCTGGTACAGCGTGCTCTCGGCATGGAAATTCACTTCTAAGCCGAAAAACCATATTTTACAAAGTTTTTACAATACCACGGTAATGTTCTTTACCGTGGTTTTTTATCATGCCTCATGTATCAGGAGGAAAAATGAATATGAAGAGCATCAAGGGTATTACATCTGCACTGCTGGCAGTCGCAATGCTGGCAGGCTGCGGATCATCGTCTTCCGCATCTGCATCCACTGCTGCAGCAGCTACCAGTGCAGCAGCTTCCGAAGCAACTGCAGATCTCAGCGGAACGGTTTCCACCGATGGCTCCACATCCATGGAAAAGGTCATCGGCGCCCTGTCCGAAGCTTTCTCTGAAAAGTATCCGAACGTCACCGTCACTTACAACCCGACAGGTTCCGGTTCCGGAATCACGGCTGTCACCGAAGGTTCCTGCGACATTGGACTGGCATCCCGCGACCTCAAGGATGATGAAAAGAACGGTCTGACCCAGATTACGGTCGCAATCGATGGTATCGCCATGATCGTCAACAATGACAACCCTGTCACCGATCTGAGCATCGATCAGATTGCCAGGATCTACACCGGCGAAATCACGAACTGGAAAGATGTCGGCGGCGACGATGCTGAAATCGTTGTCATCGGACGTGAAGCAGGAAGCGGAACGCGTGACGGCTTCGAAACCATCACTGACACCAAGGACAACTGCAAGCTCGCTCAGGAACTGACTTCCACCGGCGCTGTCATCCAGGCAGTCGGCGCCAACCCCAACGCAATCGGCTACGCTTCTCTGGCAGCTGTTGATGACAGCATCAAGACGCTGACGGTTGAAGGCGTTGCTCCCTCGGAAGAAACAGTTCTCGATGGTACTTACAAGATTCAGCGTGACTTCAATATGATCACCAACGATTCCGCTACACTCTCTGATGCGGCCAGGGCGTTCCTTGAATTTGCACAGAGCGATGAAGCTGCGTCGCTGATTGAAGCTGCAGGCGCTGTACCTACCAGCAAGAAGTAATCTCAGATTCGTCATTGAACGCACCCTGCCGCCAGCGCATCTGCTCTGGCGGTATCGTTGCGTATAAGGAGAAGTATGCAGAAAACTAAAAATCCCCGGGCCGCCGCTGTCGAAGCGTTCATGCATGGACTCATGTTCTTCTTCGGCATCCTCTCGATTGCCTTCGTCATCTTCATCTCCGCCTTTCTGATCGTTTCCGGCGTACCGGCCATCGGTAAGATCGGTATCACCAACTTTCTCTTCGGAACCGTCTGGGCTTCCACCGCAGCCGACCCGAAATTCGGCATCCTGCCGTTCATTCTCACCTCCTTCTACGGCACCCTCGGCGCCATCATCATCGCCGTACCGGTCGGACTGCTGTGCGCCATCTATCTCTCAAAGATTGCGTCGCCAAAGATCGCTTCATTGATCCGCAGCGCCGTCGAACTGCTGGCCGGCATTCCTTCGGTTGTCTATGGTCTTGTCGGCATGATCGTCGTCGTTCCGATGGTCATGAAGACATTCCACATTGCCAACGGATCCTGCCTCTTCACTGCCATCATCGTCCTGAGCGTCATGATTCTTCCCGCCATCATCTCCGTCTCTGAAACGGCACTCAATGCCGTCCCGAAGGAGTATGAGGAGGCAAGCCTCGCCCTTGGTGCAACCTATACCGAAACCGTCTTCAAGGTCTCCCTACCGGCCGCAAGTTCCGGCATCGCAGCTGCTGTTGTTCAGGGTGTAGGCCGTGCGATCGGCGAAGCCATGGCAATCATGATGGTATCCGGCAACGTCGCCAACATGCCTTCCCTCTTCAAGAGCGTCCGCTTCCTGACAACTGCCGTCGCATCGGAAATGTCCTATGCAAGCGGCCTGCAGCGTGAAGCTCTGTTCTCCATCGCCCTGGTTCTGTTCATTTTTGTAATGCTGATCATGTTCCTTCTGAATTTCGTGATCAAGAAGAAGGAGGACTGACCCTATGTCCACAAAACAGGTAAATGCGGAACCGATCGATTCGATCTCGACTTCCCGCAAGCGTAAGATCCGGCTGCTCAATGCCCTGATGATCATCTCCTTCGTTCTGATTCTTGCCATTCTTGTCTTCATCATCGGCTACATTCTGTTCCGCGGCCTCCCGAACATCACCTGGGAAATGCTGTCAACAGAGCCTTCCGTCCTGCGCAACACGTACGGCATTCTGCCGAATATCCTCAACACCCTGTACATGGTCATCATGACGCTGATCATCGTTCTCCCGATCGGTGTGTGTGCAGCCATCTACCTCAATGAATATGCGACCAACATCAGACTGGTACAGGTCATTGAATTTGCGACCGAATGTCTCTCCGGTATTCCTTCGATCATCTACGGTCTTGCCGGCATGCTGATCTTCTGCCAGTTCTTCGGCCTTGGCACCGGATTGCTGGCCGGATCGCTGACCCTTGTCATCATGACGCTGCCGACGATCATCCGTACGACCCAGGAAAGCCTCAAGACAGTTCCAGACAGCTACCGGGAAGGTGCTCTGGCACTGGGAGCCGGCAAATGGCACATGATCCGCACGGTCGTCCTGCCTTCTGCGATCGACGGTATTGTCACCGGCTGTATCCTTGCCGTCGGCCGTATTGTCGGTGAATCGGCCGCTCTGCTGTTTACGGCAGGTATGGCCAACAAGATCCTCAGCTTCACGCAGGCAATCACTCCAGGAACCTCCGGCGCAACATTGACGGTTGCCATGTATATGTATGCAATGGAGCGGAACAGAGTTGACGTTGCCTTTGCGATTGCGGCGATTCTGCTGCTGTTGACGCTGCTGATCAACTTCCTCGCCAAATTCGCTGCTTCAAGACTCAAGAAGAATGTGGAGTAACTATGTCAGAAACGAAAACGAATCCAAGTGTCATGACCGTACGGAACCTCAATCTATGGTACGGTTCACACCAGGCCCTCAAGAACATCAACATGAATATTGAGGAGCACAAGATCACAGCTCTCATCGGTCCTTCCGGCTGCGGCAAATCGACGTTCATGCGCTGCCTCAACCGTATGAACGACCTGATCAAGGACTGCCGCATCGAAGGCGACGTCAAGCTTCACGATGTCGATGTCTATCACGATATGGACGTGAACATTCTCCGCCGCCGGGTCGGCATGGTGTTTCAGAAGGCCAATCCCTTCCCGATGTCGATCTATGACAACATCGCCTACGGACCGCGCGTTCATGGCATCCGCGACAAGAAAAAGCTCGATGAAATCGTCGAAAGGTCTCTGACCGGTGCCGCCATCTGGGATGAAGTCAAGGACCGTCTCAACAAGAATGCCCTGGGCCTCTCGGGTGGCCAGCAGCAGCGTCTGTGCATCGCAAGAGCACTGGCTGTGGAACCGGAGGTTCTTCTGATGGATGAGTCGACATCGGCTCTTGACCCGATCAGCACCTCGCGCATTGAAGATCTCATCATTGAACTGAAAGAGAAGTACACCATCGTCATCGTCACCCACAACATGCAGCAGGCTGTCCGTGTATCGGACAATACGGGCTTCTTCCTTCTTGGCGATCTCGTTGAATTCGGAGCGACGGATCAGATCTTCTCCATGCCGAAGGACAAGCGCACAGAAAATTACATTACAGGAAGGTTTGGTTGATACTTATGCGTGAACATTTTGATGATCAGCTGGCAACCCTGCGCCAGTCCGTTGCCCACATGGGAAGCCAGTGCGAACTGGCCATCCACAGCGCCGTCACCGCATTGATGGAAGACAACACAAAGCTTGCCAGAAGCGTTATCGGTCTTGAATCGGAGACACGCCGTGAGGAACGGGAAATTGAAAACCTCTGCCTCAAGCTTCTTCTTCAGCAGCAGCCGGTCGCCAGCGATCTGCGTGACATCAGCGCCGTACTGAAGGCCATCTATGATCTGGAGCGGATCGGCATTATCTCTGCCGACATTGCGGACATCGTCATCAACGAACATGTCTCCACAGCTTCGCAGATCATCGATATCCAGAAGATGGCTGATACGACCTCCAAGATGGTGACCAATGCCATCACCGCCCTCAACACCAAGGATGAAGACCTTGCCAGAAAAACCATCGCCATGGACGATATCGTCGACAAGGCATTCATCAGCGCCAAGCAGGAGCTGATCAGCAGCTTCACCAAGGACACCAACGTTGAATATGTCCTCAACCTCCTCATGATCGCCAAGTACTTCGAAAAGATCGGCGACCATGCCGTAAACATTGCGGCCTGGGCACTGTTTGCAATTACAGGCGTCCATACCGAAGAAGGCGGCGTCAACTGAGAAATGCACATAGAGATGCGGAACAAACAGTATCCGCATCTTTTTTATAGCCCGTGTCAATCTCACTCTATAATGGAGAAAGAAATCCAAAAAAGGAGAAATCATGTCAGATTATACAGATCGCGTCATTTCCGCCTTAAAGGCAAAAAACGCTTCGGAGCCCGAATTTCTGCAGGCTGTCGAAGAAGTGTTCACGAGTCTTGAACCCGTCATCGAAGCACATCCGGAATATGAAAAAGCCGCCCTTCTGGAGCGGATGAGTGAGCCGGAGCGTGTCATTGAATTCCGTGTCACCTGGGTCGATGACGAAGGAAAGGTTCAGGTCAACCGCGGCTACCGTGTTCAGTTCAACGGCGCCCTTGGGCCTTACAAGGGAGGCCTTCGCTTCCATAAGGATGTAACGCTCGGCATGCTCAAGTTCCTCGGCTTTGAACAGGTATTCAAGAACAGTCTGACCGGCCTTCCGATCGGCGGCGGCAAGGGAGGCAGCGATTTCGATCCTCATGGGAAAAGCGACGGTGAGATCATGCGTTTCTGCCAGTCTTTCATGACTGAACTGCAGCGCCACATCGGTCCGTCCGTTGACGTTCCGGCCGGTGATATCGGAGTTGGCGGCCGTGAGATCGGCTACCTCTTCGGACAGTATCGCCGCATTCGTGATTCCTGGGACAATGGCGTTCTGACCGGCAAGGGCCTGAGCTATGGCGGCTCCCTGATCCGTCCGGAAGCCACCGGCTATGGCGTCCTCTATTATGCGCAGCGTGTTCTGGAACATCACAATGACACCTTCCAGGGCAAGACCATCGTCGTCTCCGGCTACGGCAACGTTGCCTGGGGCGTGTGCAAGAAGGCTGCCGAACTGGGAGCCAGAGTCGTAACCATCTCCGGCCACAACGGCTATGTCTATGACCCGGATGGAATCAATACCGAAGAAAAGATCAATTATCTCCTCGAGATGCGTGCTTCCCGCAATGCCAACATCAAGATGTACGCCGACCGCTTCCATTGCGAGTTCCACGAAAATGAAAAGCCGTGGAGCGTCAAGGGCGATATCGTCATTCCGTGCGCAACCCAGAATGAAGTCGACCTCAACGACGCGGAAACCATCGTATCCAACGGAACGAAGTACTACTTCGAAGGTGCCAACATGCCGGCCAGCCATGAGGCGCATGTATACATGCAGTCGCACGGTGTCGTGGTAGGACCGGCAAAGGCCGCCAACGCAGGCGGTGTTGCGGTTTCGGCACTGGAAATGAGCCAGAACAGCGAACGCCTCGCTTGGACAGCGGAAGAAGTCGATGCCCGTCTCAAGGCGATCATGCGCAACATCGTAGACGCATCCTATGATGCCGCTAAGAGATACGGAGATGGCGAAGATCTCGTCGCCGGAGCCAACATTGCAGGCTTCGAAAAGGTCGCTGATGCCATGATGGCACAGGGTCTGTTCTAAAAGATCAATATCACCAGCATCCATCCGGAGGCACTGCCTCCGGATTTTTACTGTACACTCGCCGATGTGATATAGAAGGAACCATCCTCATCCTGCACCGTAAACACAAAGGTCACCGAATGATAATCATCCGTAGTCAGTGACGCAAAAAGGCGCTCAGCCGCAAACGTCAGCGTCCGGGCTGCCGCAGACGTCAATGACGCACTGTCCCCCAGAGCGACGCCGTTATACAGGTCGTCGCTGAAATTTCCGACGGCATCTCCCAGCAGGCCGTACATCTCATCGGAAAGACGGCTTTCATAAGCCATGACCGCATTGACTGTCACACTGTAAACGCGATGACCTTCATGATGCGTCTCACGAATGGCCGTGCTTTGAAATAAAGCGTTCAGATAAGCCGACGCAAGGTCGTCACAGGCCGCCACTGCATCATCATCCAGCGCAGCATCGGAAAATACAGCAGAAAGCGTCGTCTCCAGTGATGCCTTGTCATAGACATTCATTAGAGCCGTCACCGTACCGTCTTCCGAGGAAGAAACACACTTCTGCATATCCTCCCGGTTTCCGGCCTCCATGGCCGCAAGAAAAGCAGTGACGCAGGTATCGGCAGCCTCTGCCTGCTTGCAGCCACCGCATAACAGCAGCGGCAGAACCAGAATCATTACCATCAGACGATACAGTTTTCTACGTTTCATCGAACCTATTGTACCGTGTCTTCCCGGTCATCGCTGTCAAGACACGCGAGCGTGAACTACCTGCCTCTAAAGAGGCGTGCTTCTGGGAACGCCAGCCGCGCCTGATCGGCCCGTATCGCTCAGGCCGGAGATTTGCCTTCGCTTCTTTCCGATTCCACCTCACAATGGACACTCTTGGCGTTCGGCCGGCGGCCGGCACACCGGCAAAAAAAAGGCCACTGAGCTGACAAGGATCATCAACCCGGCGACCTGTTAGTACTTTATGGCTGGAGCCGTATTGGTTTTCACAAACTAAATCTTGATAAAACCACCTGTAAGCAATATAACTGGATGCAAATAAATTTGCAAGACAATAGTTCTACTGTCTTTCACAATTTTATTCATTATTTCTACAAAATAACATATTCATTTTTTTGCCCCATTTTTACTGGCTTTTACCTTCGGCTTGCTCTGCTTTGCAATTTCTTTATCGTCCTTCCAAACAATATTCGTTGTGGGAGTAAGCGTTCTAAAATCTACATTAATTACCGAAACATTCTCGGTCAAAAACGAACGCATTTCCTGAGAGTTCTTATTATAGAAATGAATCCGTTTTATAGAATTTAATACAAGCTGAAATTCACGCACCAGGTCCGCTTGTTTTATGCGAAGCTCTGCCGCCTTTTCTTGAACATAAGTTTCCGGAAGATTTAGTAAATCGCTTACCTTCAACCGTTCCAATGCCTGCGCATATCTGGCGTTTGCCCTCTTGGCACTCTGATAACACTGAGAGAATTTTATTTCTCGTTCTCTTTGCGTAAAAGGATCCTCAACCTGTTCCAATATGCTTTTCTCTGAAATAATGCCCCGGCATTTTGGACATCTGTAGTAACGATAATATTTTTGTAAAGATTTCTTATACGTTCCACTTCCAGTAAGATACCCTCCGCACTTAGAACAATACATGAATCCTTTGAAAATATAAGCATAGGATCGGAAATTCTTTGAAATACGCTTTTCGTTAGCTTCCTCATACAATTCCTGAGAAATGATAGGAGGAACGTTAATTGGATAGTCAACGCCATCTAGCGTCATAACACCGTAGTAAATTTTGTTGGAAATAATCTTATAGAGTCTTTCTCCGCTCCAAGTATCATACCCATTTCTTTTTTCCGCATCATAGATGGCCGCCAACCCCCAAAGCGGAAGATTGTCCGCAGCAGTCTGAAATATCTCCTTTACAGTACGAGCTTTTTCTTCGTCAATAATCAACGCATGTTTATCATTTGGATCACGCTCATACCCAAATGGAGCTTTACCACCTCGGATATAGTTCCCTTTTAATGCAGCTTCTCGCATTCCTCGGAGTGTCCGTTCGCTGATGGTATCTTCTTCCCATTCAGCCATTGCCGTGATCATATGGGCCATGAATCGTCCTGATGCAGTTGATGTATCAAACTTTTCTCTCATAGAATCCAGCGTCACTCCATGCTCTGACAAGAGGTCCAGAAAATCAATAAAATCCTTCAACCTTCTGGTTAGTCTGTCATATGTGTAAATAACCAAAACATCCATTTCATTGTTTTCTATCATGGCTATGATTTTTGACATTTCCGGGCGATCCATGGTTCTAGCGGATTGTCCATCTTCTCGAAGGATAGTTAATTCATAGTTTTCATAATAAATATCAACGTAGTTCTTGATCTGCCGGATCTGTCCATCCAGGTTAAATCCTTCTACCGCTTGCCGCTGGGTGGACACACGGGCATAGCCTACAATTCTTAGCTTTCTATCCACAATAAAACCCGCCTTTCTATCTGACGTTAAATTGCAATGAATGTATTTTTCCATACGTGCATATGCATGCAACCATGAGTAAGCGTCAAAAGAATATATGATCTGACGGATCCAAGGTTAAGTTTTGCTTTCTAAACAGAGCCTTAAATCCCAAAATAGAAAGAACCATAAAAAAGACAAGACGAAAGTCTTGTCTGTGGTGTTGTTGTCTAAGTTTTGAAGCTGCCATTAGCAGGGGCTGGTCTTTGGGAAAATAATCAATCGGATAATGGTAAATATTCCGTTTTGCCCTGATTATCTTTTCTCATCAGTTTCCGGTTTTTTAAAATGCGGTCAAGCGTAGGCCGGGTAATCTTTAGCTGCTCTGCCATTCCCGCTTTGGATATCTTTCTCTCGCAAAAATCAGCATATAGAGTTGCAAAAAGCTGTTCATCTACTTTACACGGCTGCCGCCCTTTATATTTTCCTTCGCTTTGAGCGATTGCAATGCCTTCTGCTTGTCGTTTTCGTAAAGTCTCCCGTTCCTGTTCAGCTTGGGAAGAAAGTACCTCAATAATAATGTTGTTTACCATGTCTAGGATCCATTCCTGGCCCTGTCCTGGTTTTAAATTTGAAGTCGGAAGATCAAGGATCCTCACCCGGATGTTGTTCTTCTTGTAGTAGTCCAACTCGTCCTTAATTGCCTGTTTGTTTCTTCCAAGACGATCCAGAGACATGACAACAAGAGTATCGCCTGGGCGGAGCATATGTTCTTTCATGGCTTTGTATTCGGGCCGATCCATGGTCTTCCCTGATTGCTTTTCTGTGATGATATCATGATCATCCGCACCGTCTTTATGGAATGCTTCAATCTGACGAGCGAGATTCTGAGACGCAGAAGACACACGTGCATAATAGTAAGTCTTCGCCGCCATTTGCAGTACCTCCTACAGGTTTATTTCTTGCCACACTTTTCAGCATGGATTTCCTTCAATAATTTCCCGTTGTATGTAAAATATGCCGGCCCTTGGGCTGATTTCCATCCTGTATATTTCATTACAACCGCTGAAAGACTTGATATCTCGTTACCGATCTTAATATGTTTGTCATCAACAACTATTCCTATTATTGAAGGATCTCTTGTAAAAACCACCTCCGCTCCAATAGGAATGTCACATGCACTAAAGGTGAATGGTTTTAGCATTGCTGTTTTTTTTACTTCTGTTGCTTCCGCCGTTTCCTCAGTTTCTTCTTTTGTTGGCTTGATCCGGTGCAGTCGCTCAGTCGTTCCGCTAATCTTAGCTATATCTTCCAAAATCGTGAAAGCCTCTTCTGGAGACATGATAAAAAACTCTTTCTTATGAGTTTTGCCCTGATCATCCTGTTCAACCGTCCGTAGGGTAGGATTTAGGCTGTCGATCATATCATGTAATGCTTTGTCGGTCAGTTTAGCAGGTGTCTCATAGACCGCATATGCCTGAAAAGAATAAGGGATAGCTGAAGCCTGACTCAACTGTTTGATTCTCTGCCGAAGATCTGAGGCAAAGCCAATTTTCACGAATCCGTCAAGTGCAGGGTTCGTGAGAATATAAATAACGTTTTTATAATTTTCAGTCATACTATTCTGTCCTTTCCAGCCGCAAACATCTTTATTCTGTTAGATATTTGTAGGCATCTCCTGAGACGTATGCCATTCCTCAGATGATCAGAGTAATCGCTTTATATCTTCATCAAACTCTTTCATTCTTTGGTCCTGATTAAAGAAATGAAGTCCCCAAATTTTATATTGGTTGTTATCAACAAACGTTTTTACAGGAATAGCTGCTTTCTCCATCTGTAACAAAAAATCTTCTTTCCATTTATCTTTTTCAAGCAGCATTGTTCCTTTTGGCTCTACAAATATTTGTAGTTGCTCAAAACCGTCTGTTTCTGCCCGCTGAAGAAAAATTACATAGTCCGGTTCAAAACGTTCACCATCATTAAAAGAATAAAGATGGAATTCCCGTTCATTTCTTACCAAATATACTTTGCTGTAAACTTTTCGAAGTTCATCTACATACCCATGAAAGTATGCAACAAAAGCTTTTTCCTCCGAAGTACCATAATTATCTGTGTAGACAAACCAATCTTCTTTAGAAAGATCAATTTTCCATTTTTTAGGTACAGATGAATCATTTTGAGAAACACCTATCCCACCATCATGTGGATCGGTATAGTTAACTGTCTTATTGCGGAACACCTCGTTGATTCGGTGTGCTTTAAATTCCTTTGTTCCAAAATAAGTTTCTTCTATGCCAGAAATTGAATCGCTTATTTTATTGAGTGTATTGAAGACTGCCTGATAATAAATAGCCACTGACGGACTCTTTTCGGGGCAATGAATATCAATTCTAACTTTTCCAAGATACTCATCCTTTGTAATAAACTCTCTCGTAGAGTGGATATTTGGAAAATATGACTTCAACGTGTCAAATCTAAAAACCGGATATTTCATAAGTGCTTTACTAACAATGGCATAGTTAATATCAGCAATTTCACCAATAGTAGTATGTGTGGTAATTAAATTATTCGGGTAATAGTCGTTTTCATTTTTACCTTCAGCCATGATTTCATCTAACCCGGAATTTCCAGGTGAATATGTATAGCTGTAAAGGGCATCACGGACAGTCGGCTGAAGGCCAAAAACCTCTGTGCGACTTTTCACTTCACGATCATTTGTAAAGATGATTCCATTTTTGTATAACTGATCCTTTTTAAAATCGTCTTTAAGCACGTATTCTCTTTGGATGATCCTATCAGTATCGAGTCCAATCTCACGTAAAGCTTGGTGAAGTTCTGTCACATAACGATGGTCGTTTTGACAGTGGTAGAAAAGGTCCTCGCAAACACGCATTTCATTTGTGATATCATCATCGTATTTTCTTTGGTACTTTGGTTGCTCTGGATCAATCTGGAAAGGACAATATCTTGCCCCACGGCCAATCAATTGTGCCTCTGCAATTGTCGCAGGTGAAATTTTTCTGCCACTTGATTGACGTGTCTCATACAAACGAACAATATCAAACAAGTTTAAAACGTCCCAGCCTTCATCTAGCTTCTTAACTTCAAAGATTGCCCTATAAGGATTATTGGCATCTTCCAGAGAGTTTAAAAGAATTTGTTTTTCTGTTGCGTCTTTATCATCATTTACAGATACACAATGTTGCTCTGCAAAATCATCACGTAATTCCGCTGCTAATGTGTCCGCAGAAATTCCATTTTTAACAAAGTAAGTAAATGCCTGTTGCATAATCGGATTATCTGTTGCGGCCCTTAGTTCTCGCAGCTTTGTCCCGGAAAGTTTACTTACTGTCTCAATGAATGAAGACATAAACTCCCTACTATCAGCGATTTTCGCAGCTTTAAATAACACAACAGGTTTTATTGATAAGCGGTGATCCTGAAATACTTTAAGTCGATATTGACTAAGGACCAACGCCTGTAAAGCTCTGTCCATAACAGGTAGATCAGACCGGAGAGTCAATATATCCTTTGAATATTTATCCTGGTAGAAATTTGGTAATGGGTAATTGAAAATGATTTTGTTCTCATAAGCAGCCCTAATTGCTGGATTATCAAGATCACAGGTTGCTGTAAACTCCAACAAAACATTTCCGGAATTTTTATAAAAAATATTCTTTACTGTCTGTTCCCAAGAATGATAGCTTACTGATTCTTCTTCAGACATCTTCTTTTTTGTATCTACATTCAGGTGGTGTGCTTCATCTGAAATAAGAACAACTTTTTGATTGTCAAAATCGTCAATGGACATTCCATTTTCTTTTGTCAACCAAATATCCATGTGAAGCCCTTGCGTAGTTGAAAAACATATATTAATTTTATCTGGATCAGCAGTCTGAAAGTTACTCACCTCTTGAACAGCAACTTTTTCACCGTCAATTCTTATTTCGTCATTGAAAAGATATTTTGATGAAGAAGCATCAAGAAAATTTACTTTTGTTTTTTCTACAATATTAGACAGATTAACAAAAAATAGAAAATTTCTATATCCTTGCTTGTATAAATAAAGCATTAGCCCCGCCATGATAAGTGTTTTTCCGCTTCCCGTGGCCATATGGAATAGTGTTTGGGATGGATCTTGGCGAAGACTTCCTTCAAAATAAGTAACAAAATTCTCAAAGGCTTCTTTTTGGTATGGACGAAGTTCAAAATTTGGATTCAGGTTCTGCTGAATATATGACGGTATTACTTTACTAGCCCCCGCTTCACGTAAAGCATCCATCTTTTCATATAAAAATGTCATGCATTAGCCTTCCCTATAAAAACTTCTGGTGAATATTTTATCCTGCTCAGAAATTTCAAAATCCTCATCTTCCATATCGCAGAAATTTACGTAAAGCATGTTTTTATCAAGAAGCTCCATTAAGAAACGTTTCTGGTTTTCCATGGAGAGATTTTCAAAATCCGCTGATGCAGCTTCAATATCTGAGGGATTAACCTTGCAACTGATAAAACCGCTTTTGACCATGCGTTTATAAATATTTTTATAAGTATTTAAATCATTTGCGGCCTGAATTTCATCAACAAAATTTTGATTGAGTTGTGAAAGTTCACAATACACAAATGAACCACCGCCATGCCAATTCATTGCTTTCGATATGCCAGCCGATTCTCCGCAGATGACCTTTTTCAAACGGTCTACTATTATGTCAATTTGAGATTGCATTTGTTCTATGCCTATGTATCTTCTTTTCATTTTATGTGCGACTGCTGCTGTAGTCCCTGTGCCTAAATGAAAATCTAATACAAGGTCTCCTTCATCTGTTGACATCTCAAAAATGCGCTTAATAAGAGCTTCCGGTTTTTGCCCACCGCTGAATGATTTAATAACCTCAACATCAGCCTTATTACCTTCTTTATAGGCCCGCGGATCCGCATAAACCTGTTGGATATCGGTCCAAACAGTCGAAAGAGGAACGCCCTTGCTTTCGTCTAAATATTGTTTTGTCCAAATAGGATTACCATTTTCGTCTTTGCCACGCTGTCTGCGCTGGTATCTTCTACCGTCTTCGTCTGTATATTTAAACCAATCATTTATATACTTTTCCGTATAGGGAACATAAACACGATTTTGCTTACGATTAGGGTAATCCTTTGAATAATGGAGAATATAGTCATGGATATTAACAGGTTTGGGAGTTGCGGCCCGTCCACCTGAAGGAGAACCATATGCCCATATTATTTCTTCAACAAAATTGTCCTCAGAGAAGATTTCATCACATAAAACTTTCAAATAATGAGATTGGTTTATATCAATATGAATGAAAATATTGCCATCTCTCCTTAATAGTTGCTTTGCAATAGTCAATCGATTACGCATAAACGTAAGCCATGTGGATCTGGAAAATCTATCATTGTAATTGAAACTATCATTGCCAGTATTGAAAGGTGGATCAATATAAATACAATTCACTTGGCCTTCGAATCTTTTTAATATTGAAGCTAACCCGAACAAATTATTTCCTTTAATTATCAGATTGTCAGTATCCTCAAATCGATCAGCTCTAACACAGGATACTTTAGAGTTATTACCTGTAGGCTGTCCTAATAAATCATAGTCTCCATCATATGAAAACCTCTTAGCATTCGTGAATACCTTTGGATACAAAAGCCGATCAACTTCATCTGGGGCAAGTGTTTCATTATAAAAAATCTCATCACGCTTCTGGTCTTCCTTTGTCTGACCGCCTTCAAGAACGCAATCCTTATATGGGAATACAAGTTCCACCTTACCAGAAGTAGCAATCATTTCTTCGTTCTCATCTACAAGGCCAATTTTATTCTTGAAACGGGTATAACTATCTGGCAGAAATTCACGATTATTAATCACCCATGCAAAGCCAACCTTATCAAAAACAAAAACATCATCAACCTTTTTGAAAAAGCGTGCTTTAGTTTCCGGATTAGTAATAAGCAGATGGATCAAATTTTCATCCATCTGCATTGCCGCCTCGTAAACGGCATTTCTTAGAAAAGTTCCATCCTTTGCAAAAAATCTATTGTCCTTCTTTAACACATTTAGAACGGTATCAAAAAAAGAATTTATTTTTTTTGATACATCTTCCGGAAGCATATTCGCCATTGTTAACTTCTTCCCTTCATACAATTTATAAACATGGAACTGTAAATTTAGAATTGTTTTAAAAAAATTTACGGTTTGCATCAATGTTTATAACTCTAAGTTTACATTAATTATGGTCCTCATTTCCAAATAAAAGTGTAACGTTGGGGTACACCCTGATTTTACATTGAGGGAGATTATCCAGGCTTTTCTGATTCGGATCCAAATCAGCCGATTTGGTGGAGACACAATTTAATGATCGCCTGATTCAGTTGCACTGCGTTATCAGGCTTTGCAGCGGCCCGGTGGAATATCTTCCATCTACCTTCAAATTCTACGGATATGCAGCCGATTGAAGGATTCTCCTTCAGGAAGTCAGAATAACGGTCCGCAATGATTTTCTCCTTATCAGAAGGAACCACAACGAAGGACTTATGGGAAAACTCCATGTTGGCATAAGCTTGGGCAAACGCCTTCTTAATATCATCCAACTTAAACTCAAAGCTCACAAACTCGATATGGTTGCTGCCGTCTTTATCAGTCACCTTTTCAACCGTTAGAAGATCCACACCACCAGAGCGGGCAAGACATTCAAATTGATGCGCCAGGATATTTTTTCTGTAACCGTAATTCTTCCAGAACTGTTTCTTTAAGTCGTTTTCTTCGATATATCGCATTAAATCCTCCTAAAATAAAAACGCCCATCTCTAGACGTTCTTTAACCTGTAAAAAAAACTATTTTGTATATAGAGCGAACGGGCGAAGGCTGTGATCCATCATCTGCTCGCTTTTTATTTGTTCCTTGAATTTGCCTTCTCATTCCTCATCTTTTCGATTCTTTTTCTCTCCAATGCAATGCAGTAATCGAGCTCTTCATCATTCATGGCTTCAATCCATTTGGGGATGCCGTCATAATGATCCTGTTCCTCATATGGCTTGGCAACATCGTCAAGATATTTTTGTATCACTTCTTTTCTGATCATAATTTCACCGTTCTTAGGCCATAATCTCAAGAGTACATCTTGGTAGCCATTAAATAATAGCCTCTTCTAAAGAATAATGGTCGCCCAAGCATCTTTCAAATGTCACATCAATCCAGGAGATGTCCAAACATGAAGGAATGGATCATCATTTTTTCTTTGGAATAAAAGCCCTTGCGTATAGGTTCTCCATATAGGACTCGTAATATTTGGTTCCCCTGAGATACCACCCTCCATAGAAGTTGTTGAAAATAAGGGTGCCTTCCGTAGAGTACATCATCATAGTATGGATCCACCGATCTCCCTCTCGGATCGAAAGCCTGGTATTTTTCTCCAATCGAACCCCGTTGATATGGTAAAAGTGGTCCACGTAGTCTCCGTGAATGTAACCTTCAACAAATTCTCCTTCCATTTTTCGCCTCCTAATCCATTGTCCGTCAGAAGAGGGGGCGTTTCGCCCCCGTCATTCATTCCTCTACTCGCTTTCCCCGCCGCTCCAGAAGAATGGTGATGAGTCTTTTACCTCATGCTTTTCGGCAGAGCCAGGGAAAGGTCTTGGTTTCGGCTGTTCTGGTTCCTTCATCTGTTCCTTGATTGCTTGCATTTCTTCTCCGCCACTTACCATCCGTACAATATCATCATAGGCATCGGCAAGACGGAATGTTTTGATTTCAGGCAGCGGTTTCCTGATAAATGATCCTTCCTGAGACAAGCTCTTATAGAACACATATCTATTGTAAGGGTAGTATCGCGTGATCAGAGGATATTTGCGCTGACGGATGATAACGGCATCGCCCAATGAAAGCGTTGCAAGACGCTCCTTTGTAATGACGGGAACCGCATTGTATTTCCCTGTATCCTTGTCCCATGCAAGTTTCTCACCAGCTAGTTCCGATATTTCGGATCTGCTCTCCTTCTCTCCTGAAAGCAGGAAAACTATGTTCATAACGTTGTTCTTGATTGACTTAGCAAGATCCTTGCCATACTTAGCATCTAACTGTGCAAGATCCTGAACAACCATGTACATTTTCACGCCACGGGAACGGGCAGCTGCCAGGATCTGAATAATGTTCTCCAGCTTCGGAGAAAGACCGAACTCATCCCAGATCAGATGAACAGGAACCGGAAGCTTATCCCCTTTGCTGCCACGGGCCGTCTTGATCAGCTCAACATACATCTGCTGTACGAACAAGGTGACAAGCGGATAGTAAGTTTCCTTTTCGTCGTGGACGATCATGAATACGGCTGTCTTCTTTCGGCCAATGTCCTCAAAGGAAAAGTTCGTTTTGGAAGTCATATGGGCAACTCTGTCATTCAATGTTCCAAGATCCATCTTGTTACCGAAGACAGAAACAATCGTTGTCCGCGTCTGATCCGGTGTCTGAACGATCTCCATCAGCTTGATAACTGACTGATCATCCGGAAAGCGGAAGTTCTGTAGGTAATAATCCAACAGCATGCCAGTTCCGCCACAGATCTTATGCGGAAGGAGTCCCTGGTCAACCAGGATCTTAATGTTGCGAAAGTTAATCTGATTTTCTTCCAGACGTTTCAGGCTTCCATCGGGTTGCAATTCCTCCTGTTCCAGAAGAAAGCAGACAGCGCCTTCGATCAGATGGATCGCACTGTCGGACCAATATCTGTCCTTCGCATTCGGCTCATCACCAATGGCAGTTGCAATTTCTTTGAGATATTCAAAAGCGTCCGAAAAGTCAGGAGAAGCACCAAGCAGTCCCTTTTCTTCCCGATAGATACGTCTGGCTTTTGCAATTCGTCCGTCAATATGCGAGAGGATTTTCTTACTGGGGACCCTTCTGCTTCCCCGCTCCATGCTGCTCTCCGCCGCCTGTTTAGCAAACAGGTTATAGAGTGCTTCTTTTTTTGCAAGGCAGCGGTAAAGACTCTTCTTTGCCTCCATCATCGCTATGTAATGCTCGTTGGATCCGTAAGTTCTCTCAAATTCATCCTGTGCGTTTCGGTAGGCTTTGTAGACCAGCCCGAACGGATTCCAGTAGTCGGATGCGTCCGGATCTACAAAGTTCAGCACCTTTACGTCGTATCCGTCTGCTATCAGGGAGTCGTAGTGCATTTTATATAGCTCACCTTTAAGGTCATTGATCACCATGGATTCCCCTGCCATCCGCGCAATATCAATCAGAATGTGAATCACGGAGAATGTTTTTCCTGAGTTCGTTGTACCGATGATCAGAGAGTGGCTTGCCGTTGGATCCACCCACAACATTTTTCGTTTCGTGAGGATCGGCAATCCTCCATGAACATACGGCAGCTGCGGATTGTAGTTGTACCGCTTCCGCGTGTTCATTTTCTTCATGTCGCTGAATTTCCACGGAGTGTTACGGGACCATGTATCCAGCAGTTGATTCCAGGATTTCTTAGCAGAGTCAAAGACCTGGTCACAATAATCACGGATGTATCCCCGTCCAAGAACAAGAAACAGGATACCGGAACCAAGCAGCGCAAGGCTGAATGGAACAGTTATCTTTTCAACCGTCCCAAGGAAAGATCCCAAAGCAGACTTGAACACCTTTTCCCTGATCACCGCAACCAGCAGAATCACATAATAAACGGCACTGCACGACCAAAAAACAGCACACACCTTTCCGATCAGAACGGACACTACATCAAATTCCTTATTCGCAATGTGGCCGTCCTTTGACAGTTCCAAGCGCAGCAGTCCCTTCTTTGCCTGATGTACGGTTGACAATTGCGAATACTGTTCCAGTTCTTTAGAGGACAGCTTACGCATTGCCTTCCGTCGCTCTCTGTAGCTCTTGCTGAAAAACGGATTGAGCAGGATCAGAAGATCAACCCCGATGATCGCAAGCAGCACCAGGTGAAAATAATCATTGTTCCCCTGCCAAAAAAGAATGTTGTAATCCAGCGTAAATGAAACGCCGCCGTTAAGGATGGACTCAGCATTGGCAATCAGATTCGCTATCTGCATTCCTAAAAAAAGAATCAGTGCGTCCGCAATGATCACACTGATTATTCGCCCAATAACAATCATTTCAGTTCCCCTTTATGCTTTGTTCGCCTCCAGTTCAATCTGATTCTTTCTTGAAAGTTCGGAATAATAATCCGGATTTTCCTGGAGGAATTGCCGGATCTCTGAATCAAGTTCCGCCTTCTGTTCTGATACAGTTCGTTTCAATCCGCGCTCCGTTTTTCTCACGGACCGACTGATAGAAGGCAGCGTTAACTTCGTGATCGGAACAGATTGCTGCCGCTTGTTTTCAAAATGTTTTGCTTCCGGCTGGCCTTCTGCTGCAAGTGTCTGAAGCTGCATGAGCGCATCCGGATCATGATCATTGTTGAGATATTTTTCCGCCGCAAGCAGAAACTTCTCATCGCTCTTCGTGAGATTTGTTTTGGATCGAATCGCTGTGATCATCGACTGGAGTGTTTCATCATCCGTAGTCCATTTGAATTTTTTTAATGAGGCAAGCTGCTGATAACTCTTAGCTCCATCCATTGTCTTGAAAATATTCAGAAGATAATTGCCCGTGACTGTATACAACTTCTTTATTTCCGCTTCCTTCATCGTGGCAATTTTGCCCTTCATGATTTCATTCGGCGTGTCTTCCAGAACATCAAAGGTCTGCATGAACTCATCATACTTTTCCTTTACTCCATCCATCTGAAGCAGCGAAGTAATGACGGAATCCAGTTCTTCTTTATATGGCTTCATCTGATAGGAATTGTATTGAAGCCGTCCGTTAGTTGGCAGCTTCGCATACAGATCCGCGAGGCCCTGACACAATCTGTAGTCAACGGATTTAATGGAAGTTACAAGCTCATCATGTGCTTTCTTCTTTGTTGTTTTCAGATACTCATCTACGGAAATTCCATTTTTCTCTTTGAACAGATCTCGTCCCACAACCTCAGTCACAAATAATGTCTTGATATATTTTTCTGTCTTCTCAGGTATCTTTCCCCGCTTCCTGGTTAAGTTCTTTTCAAAAAAAGTTAAGTGAATGTGCGGGTTGTTTGTGTTGGTATGGAAGTCTTCCCAGTAAACAAGATTAACCGGACTGATGCCGATTGACTTTGCAATTTTCGGAATCAATCTCTCCGTAATTGATGCCCAGTCCTCTTGTGTCTGACAATGATGATCCTTCGCAAACTGATACGAATCCAGGCTGACAATGAATTCCCAGATTGGCTTTCCATTTACTTCCAGATACTTTCTGTTCTCGTCTGCAAACCGCTGACGATCCTCATCGGTGTACAGTCTTCCGGAAGAAGTCTGTGTGAAATAGCGTGCGTCCTTTTGAGAATTTTCCGTCGCGTTTCCGCGTCCGGTGTATCCCATCAGGCTGTCTTCCTGGCCTGTTTTGATTTCAAAAAGCGATTCACCCGCAACATGATTTGAGTCAATCGTTGCGTCTTTTCGATCATGGTAATTGAATAAGCTGCGTGATCCGAAGATCGTTTCAGCGCTGACAATTCCTTTGAACGAGGAAGTCTTTGGTGCTGACTTCCCCGTGACCATGAAGTAATTTTTTACGATCATTCTGTCTGAGCTTCAGAAGTTTCTTCAACGGCAGCAACTGTAGTCTTTGAAGATTTATCCTTTGAAGGACGATCATCATTGAGTGATTCATACTCTTTATCAATTGCTTCCTGGCGTTTCAGAATCGACACAAGCGATTTGTTTTTCTCTTCCAGTTTTTTCAATTCCGCACTTATTTTCTCATTCTGATTTTTTAACTGCGTGATTTTGCTGTTTGTTTTCTGAATCGATTTCTTAATGGCTTCTGTGTTCATTTTATTTTTCCTCCTCGTTATTTGTAAATTCTGAAATGAACTGATCGAATGTTTGAATGCTGCGTTCTTTGATTAGTGACTCAATTTGATTGTGATCGAATACTCTGTTCAGATCCTCCGGCAGTTTGAAGCAGCATGCGATAAAAATATTTGAAAGATAAACCTGATACAAAATCTTTGCTATTGCCGTCATGTTCTTGTCTTCAAGTCGTGCAATATTTTGAGCGGCAAGTCGATTTGATTCATCCACAACACTCTTCAAATAATCAGAGTAAATGTTGCCTGACTCCTGGTCTTTCATTCTCATGTACATCTGATCCAACGCCAGAAGTAAAACTTCTGTTGTAGTTTTTTTCTCTCCGGCTCGCGCAAATATCTCCTGAATCTGTGTGAGCTTTTCAATATCTTTGTATTCGCAGCGGATGTTAATCCGAGAATCTTTTGATGATTTTTCCATAATCCTCCATCACAAAAATCAAAATCAGTTATGGGATTGACCGTCGGTCAAAAAGAACGAAATTTGAAAATCAATCGAAGAAAAAATCGATCCGAAAATTCAAAATGCCTCCGAAGAAATTCAAAAATCGATTCATTCCAGACCGAAAAACCGATCAATCCGCGACAAATAATTGCGAAATTCCGAAACCCAAAAATGTATGACAACGAAAAAAACCTGTACGTACAACGATCTGTAATTTGTACGTACAAGAAAACTTCAGAAAAAGGCTTAAATATGCAGTTCAATGTCGGCTTTGTCCGACATTTTACCGAAAAACGTCCTCAGTTTTTCCTTATCTTGCTTTCGTGTGTTTTTGTCATACAAAATGCCGTTAGTCAGCATAAACAGGGTTCGATGTGTAGAGCGTTGGAACCCCGTCCTCCAGTCCGCGCACTGCAAGAAACCAACCGTCCTCTGCGTCCAGCATTGCGGTGGCAGCCTCACCGAAATACAGATAGATTGTCTGGCCCGATGTCGGATGGCCTTCCATCGTCATGTCGTACATCGTCTGATACCAGGTCCAGTCCTCCGCCGAGAACTCGTCAACAAGTTCTCCGTCATGAAACAGTTCAGCACCTGGCCCTGTCAGATCCAGCGTCCATGAATTGTCTTCGATGGAATAGTAATGGAACGTCGGAAGCGAACGGGTATCGCGGTAGCTGTCTGTCTCACTGCTTCCCATGTCTCCCCACAATTCCTGATAAGCTGCGGCAGCTGATTCCAGTGTAGTGAAATAGATTACACCTGATTCATCCTTCAGCTGATCAACACCGGAATTGTAACTGTAAGTTGTGGTCCGGCCTTCAATTGTTGTTGATGTCAAAGTAAGTGTCTCGCCCTGAAGGGTCCATGTGTTCTCAAGACCGAGGATGTCTGTCGCTGTTCCGTCGGCCCGGATCTCAAAAGGGATCCTCCCTTTCGTTGAGTTGGATGCGTACCAGGATCCAACAACGGGAGAAGCAGTTGCGCCGGAAGAAGTGTCCTTCTTCGGCAGCAGAAGAAATGCCGCAAGGATGATGATCGGCAGTCCGATCAAAGTAAGAATTTTTGGATTGAAATGTGGTGAAGTGCTGTTGTTGTTTTCGCTCATGTTATCCTCCTGTCGCTAAACGTCCGAATGTATACTCGCCTGTTGCACCAGCGGATCTCGATCCGATGATGTACAGATTGATCGTTGTCCTTCTCACACCTCCGTTAATTGCGGACCAGAACTCTCCGCTGCCGTCACCGATCCAGATACCAACGTGATGGATCTGTCCGCCCCCGAAGTAAAAGAAAATAAGATCGCCTGGCTGCGCGTCCTGAAGTGCAATCGGCTTCATCGAACATTGCTGATACTGACCAGCTGCCGTTGTCCGGTCCCAGTGATAGGTTCTAGTCTTTTCAAAGACGTACCAGACAAGCCCCGAACAGTCGAAACCAGTAGACGGATCCTCCCCGCCCCAAGTGTACTTTGTTCCTTCCAGTGCCTTGCACAATTCCAGAATGTCGGAGAAAGCTCCAGGATCAATCGGATCCGTCGGTACACTGAAGGAATCATCGATGGAATAGTTATATCCGAACAGGTCCGGATTGATGTACTCGCGGCTGCCGTTGATTTCCGTCCAGACGGTAAACGTCAGATCCCCCGTAGCAGATCCGATTAACTGAGTCACGTAGACTTCTGATCCTTCTTCAATTCCGTCTGCCGGATCCAGCCCCTCATATTGAGCGTAAAGCGGAAAGCCGTTATCTACCTGAAGCGTCAACGTTGTTCCATCGAGATCAGTTACGGTCCCTTTTGAAAATGCTGTCACCTCCCCTGCGCCGGAATAGACTGGCCCTGGTTGGAACGTTGAGTAGTTTCCATTTGCGTCCCGCTTCGCATTGT
The DNA here is from genome assembly GCF_900240265.1 of Galactobacillus timonensis. Lineage (NCBI taxonomy): Bacteria > Bacillati > Bacillota > Erysipelotrichia > Erysipelotrichales > Erysipelotrichaceae > Galactobacillus > Galactobacillus timonensis. Next base: position 1,428,765 of record NZ_LT964739.1, on the reverse strand, counting down.
TCGTCAATGAGAATCCATACGATTTGGAAATGGATCCTGTTGGCAGATAGTATGGGAAGACTTGTCTCTCCGGTTCTGTTTCTTTGCATTCCAGTTTTTCAGTTTCCGTTTCGTATTCTTCAACTGGCTCTATTGTTGTATAAGAATCGTCCTCCATCCAGGTCGGCGCAGCAGCTGTTTGATTTCCGGCTGTTGCATTATAGAAATGAGTCACAGTGTATATCGCTGGCCTTGTGATCTGATTGAAGGCTGACAATGCAATCTGGCCCTTGTATTCATCAATGTCAGAACGGTAGCTGTCAAACAAAGTGCCGATGTCTTCATACTGCCCGTCAGAGAAAATGAGGTTTCCGTTGGTATCTACACGCTGAAGGCAGCTGCGCAATGCCGCATCATCGGCGGATCCGGCTTCCACGCAGCCCATAATTTCAGCGGTGTCAACAGAGATCCTTGTTTGTCGCTGCCATGATGACAGAATCGAGTGCCACCCTGGAATCAGCGTGTCAGACTTCCAGATGTTTTGCAGTGTATTGGAAACCTCTCCAATCATGATTGTCGGCAGCATGATGATCATCATCAGAAGACTTCCGATTAGGAGGACTATCATGAAGGATCCTGAAAAGATCATCAGGAACTTTTTCAGTTTTGCATTTACATCCACTTTGGGTTCCTCCCTGCTTCATCTGTCATCTAGCGCAAAAGAAAAGGTGATTTTTCCATCACCTCAAATTGCTGTCCGATTGATATTTCAAGTCCCCGTAAGTCTGTCACTGGAGAAGTCATAAAAGCTTCGTCAAACGTCTTAGAATCTGACGTGTCAAACATGTCTCTTTTGTAAATGAAAGCCTCCTGCTCTGCATTGATCCCGAATATTGCAAAGTCACGGTGAAGGTTCATCCCCCGGAAGATACCCTCCTCATATCCATCGGTGCTGAAGTCAAAGGTGTTGATCAGCTGATATTTGTTCAAAACAGGTTTCGCAGCGAGATACAGTCGATCCGGCTCAATCGCCCTGGGAAGCTGCTGAAGATCATCGAGCGGATACTCGTACTCAACGCATGCTTTTTCGAGCAAAGGAAAGTTACAGCATATTTTCCTATATGGTCCTTTCAGTTCATCCTGTCCTTTCAAACAATATAGTTTCGTAGCGTTTCTCAGGATTCTTCCTTCATTGTCACGAACCCATTGGTACTGATTCTGCAAAAGGAATTTATATTGCCGATCATCCGCAAAACATTCAGATTTTGTCCGGAAGTCTAACCACTCGACCTCATTCTTCGCAATCGGAATCATGTTGATTATGCTTAGAACGGCAATGGGAGGATCCCCGACTCCCATCAGGCCAATGGAATCGTCCATTGAATTATGCTTCTCCTTCGGATGCTCCAGAGGGATGTAATAACTAAAATCACCGAACGAAAATACCGGGCCAACATAAGGTCTGTCATGTACTCCGTGATTAAACACCACATGCTTGTCATAAAGACGCAAAAATGACAGATAGTCATTGTTGACTGAATAAAATCGTAAAGACATTCGTCCTCCAATAGAAAAAGGAGACAAACATTTCTGTCTGTCTCCTGCTCTTATAATTCCCACTTATGATCAGGTAGGGTACACCACTTTTCATCATTCCCACTTATGGTAAGGTAGGGTACACCACTTTTCATCATTCCCATTTCAAGTTGGTAGGGTACACCATTTGTTTAAGAGCACTCACTATATAACTGATTTTTTCTGATAATGCAAGGGAAGCAGAAATATCTTGCTCCCCTGCACATCAGAATCGATACTTCAAGAAATCCGCTGGCAAAGTCGGGATGTTTCGTCCCAACTTTTTATGTGCTGATCATAAATAATCCAGACTTCCCAGGCTTTCGGTTATTGCAACAACAAGGATGCAGAGATCATTGATGCGCCTCTCCAGTTTTGCCATTTGCAGCAGTGCAAAAATAAGAACCAGAGCAATGATAACAATAGAAACAATGATAGTTGTGGTCATTGATATGACCTCCTTTCACTGTTTCATATGCAAACAGATCCCATGTTCCCGAAAAATAATCAGAAGATTGTCGCTCCAATGTGTTAAAAATCGCTACTGCCCCGCATATCAGAAAGCTCATCCTCGGTTGCTAAAACATTGATGGCAATACGTCTGTCACCAGCAAGCAAAAGTGCCTGGCCCTGCTGGAAGGATTCAATCAATGCCGCCTCCGAAACATTCAGCGTTTCAAGCTTCCGGATGTCTTCCGTTGCGTCGTGCCCCAGGCCAAGTACGATCTTATAAGCACTGTTATTAAAAATTGCTTTACCATCAGTCAATACTCTTGGATCTGCAAAGTCACGCGGCTCCTGCGTCCCCAGCAGCATTACGTTCTGATACTTGCGGCTGCGTCGGTAGAACTGCGAAACAAGTTCTGCGGTCTTGTCCTTCAGGATCATTGTGTGTGCTTCATCAATAATGAATGCAGAGTATTGTTTCGCGTCAAGGCACTCGGCCCAGGCATAGTTAAACATCACATAGTACAACGCTCTCTGAAGACGGTCCTCCGCATTAAACAAGCTCTTGGTTCCGAAGGCCATGATCTGTCGTGCTGTCCGTTTCACGCCTACCGTCGTATACCCATCGAAGTAGTCTGCGTATTTACCGGAAGTCTTGTGGATCATCTGGCGCATAGCAAGCTCCAGATCGTTCAGAATCTTCAGCTCACGGGTCCTTGTTGTATCCGCCGTAAAGGTGTCTATGGTTTCTTTAATGCAGTCATAGAAGGTTTCAAAGGTTGGATATTCCTTGCGGTTCCGTCCTTTGAAGGAAGGCCATACTCCGTCCTTATCCGGCGCAATTCCGACCTTCTTAAAAGCCATTAAGGTTATCTCATTAGTGCAGCTGTCCGTCAGCGGGTCAAGATCCGGAAACAGAAGATGGAGGACGGTATCAACGCGGATGATTGCACGGTTCACGGCTATTTGGGTATCCCACATCCGTTCCTGCCATCCTTCATCCGCGTCATCCGTATCATTCGGTTTCAGATCAAACACGTTAATAACGTTCCCTGGTTCGCCCCAGTCAATGAACGCTCCGCCGTATTTTGTGGCAAGCGACCTGTTCTTGTTCTCCGGATCAATCCATAGCAGCTTAACTTTCTTCATAATGAAGTGCCGGATAAACAGGTTCATGGTCGTTGTCTTTCCCATTCCGGAAGCACCGACCACAACAATGTTGCCGTTGATACGTTTATTGCCTCTGGAATCCTCCGCCTGGTTCCGATAATAGAACGGATCCATCAGGATCACACCGCCCTGGTGCAGCTCGTTTCCAAGCAGGAATCCGTTATTGTCCTTCATGGTTTCAAAGACAAACGGATACAGCCCGGCCAGCGCGTCACTGGTCAGAGGGATCCCGACGTTTTCCTTCACAATCGGTTCCATCTTTGTATCTATAAATAATGGATTAGACAGCCGGAAAAGCTGTTCCTGAAGAAATCTTCCGTCAGAGGTATAGATACCCATTCCACGTAGATTTTCCTTCATATCGCGCTTGGCAAGCTTTAAATTTTGAAGATTATCAGAGCAGATCGTCAGGATCACCGTAACGTTATGTGTCCGGTCATTTTTCGCCTGAACGTCCTTAATGTAATTGTCGAGGGAAGACAATTCATTGACTAAACGCTGCCTGTAAGACGGATCCGTTGTGCGCTGTACTTCCCGCTCCTTCTCGTTGTATTCCTTCCGCAGCATTACCGATGTAGAGACATTCAGCTTTGATGTTGTAATCGATAGCTTGATGTTCTTATCATTGAGCAGCCCGCTGAAGAATCCAAGGGAGAAGAACTGCGGAATGGACGTCACAAGCAGATTTGTCATGAAAATATCGCCCAGGATCATATGATCGCTGCTGATCTGAAGCGACACCGGGGCAATTCTGGATCGTTTGACTTCATTCCATTCCGGCGCAATATTCGGGATCGGATCTCCTCCGAAACGCTCAAACGTTTCGGTTGTGTCCCTGTCCTCCCACCGTTCTTCTTCCTCATTCCAGATAAAGTTCTGGTTAAAGAAGCTGAAGATACCACGGCTGAAAACATAGTCATTGACGTTCGGATTTTCAAACACAAAGGAAAGATAGTTGTAATAATCCCGTGCATTCAGAATAGAAGGATCCATTCCACCGACACGCATTCCGGCATACAGATCATTGAGCTTCTTCTCCAGCCGTTCCTGGTCAGAATCACGGACCATAACAAAGAACTCCAGCTCGGAAAAATTGCCGATAAACCACTCGGCTTTACTCTGATCCGACTGGATCATCCGCTTACAGATCGGATCCGTTTCCTCATCCAGAGCAGCATCAAGGTTGTTCAAGTGCTGGTCAATGTTGACTGGCGCATAAACAAATCCAAACCACAATTCATACGGAACGTTGTTTAGTGCCATTCGCAGCCGATTGATTAACTGTGCCTGGGTAGGAATATCATCAATAAAGATGTCATGCGGGGAAAGCTTCACGCCCTTAATGAAAAGCGTTTTCTTATCGCGTTTAATGGTTATCCGGTCATCTTCGACGGAAGAAACATCCATCCAGGCAAGCGTTGTCGCAAGTTTCTTCTTGATCTTCTTTGCGCTTTTCTTAGCGGATTTCAGCTGATTAGCCCGTTTCTTTTCAATCCGGCTCATCTTTGGTTTCCGGTTCATACTTGTATATCCCCTCCCAGTAGTAGTTGTGCTTCGCTTTGTAGTAGTTCCATGCGCAGCGGATCGCAAACAGCATGTTGTGATAAATCTGACCGAACGGTATCAGAAGAAACGTACAGACCATTGCCGGAACCCAGATCAGAATCACGATGCCGATATTCCAGTGTTCTCCCGACATGTACGCAATAAAAACAATGAAGGTCACCACCAGCAGCGCCGCCCAGATCCCAACATCCATCGGACGGAAGCGGTTAAACAAAAAGCGCCCTCGCTTGAAGTTACGGGGTGCGATAAATTCTAACGGCTGTTCATTATCCATAAATTACATCCTTTCATGCCTGACCGTTCCTTACAAAACGTGCATAATTCCGTGCAGATTGGCGGAAGTTATACATCCTTGTCATGGCGGAAGGAGAAGCATTTCCGGTCCAGCGATTGTACTTGTTTTGATAGAGCTTCTGGCCAGCCGCCTTGTATGTTCCGGAGGCCATCTTCAGAACCGCTCTGGCCGCCGCCCCACGGAACCCCCTGGCGTGATCGGCAGCCCGTCCGATCTTATTGGCAACCGTATTCTCTCTGGTGTTGATACCGTTTGCGTAGCTGACACGGTTCAGGCCATCAACGGACGCTCCATCCTCTCCAGGTGGTCTTGAATAGCCGGATGCCACATCTCCAACGGATCCGGCTGCGGCACCTCCAGTAGCCCCGCCTTCGCCACCTCCGCCGCCTCCCGGAACATATGCGGCAGGAACTTTAGAAGGATTGAAGGTCTTGCCACCGAGGGCGCGACCAACCCCATAGACGCTTGAGGTCGCAGCTCCAATGGCAGCTTTTCCGGCCAGCTTTGCGCCTCCGGCTGCGACCCGTCCGGCTGAAGTCATTGCATAGCCCATCGTCATTGCAGACTGAATTGCTTGCATTCCTGAAGCAGCGCCCACATCGGCTCCAAGCAGAGAAGAAATGCCCTGCGGCGCATTCAGAACGCCCATTAAAGCGCCGATCATGAACAGGACCTTTGCTACGGTTGAGACATCAATTGAAGCAATAGCAGTCATGGCAAGGACCAATAATACCGATTGAAAAAACGTTGCCAGGAAGTCGGCTGCGCACAGCTTTACCCACGTCTGAAATGCCTGGTCCTTTGGATCAACCAAAGAAGACAGTGCAAACGGGGCAATACAGATTTTCAGCAGCAGACCAATAATGCGGGATGCGATCTGAATGCAGATCATTACATAGATATAAAGTGCTACGACGCTCGTAAAAAGGACAACGACCATATTTCCGGTCTGCGGAAAGTAGACGTAGGAGTCCCCTTCCATCAGGTTAATATCCGTAACATCCTTCAGAGTGATTGCTGTTTCCGCTTTCGCTCCAACTTGGGAGAAATCAAGTGAAGACATTTCCAGCAGGATTGAAGAAGGAGAATCGGATCCGGAAACAAGCGTCGGAAAGATCGTTGCCAATGAAGAACTGACCCGGCTCATCAGAGTCAGTGTTGTCGGAATTAACGCGAGAATTACGATCATCACTGTGATTCTTCGCAGTAGATCCACACCGGACAGCATTTCAACAGACTGATCATCAAACTGCGCCCTGATCATCAGGACAACAAGCCGGACCGCCACAAAGAAAATGAGCAGTGCGGATAATATCGTCAGCCAGGTCCATATCCAGGGAAACTTATCAAGATTGATCCCGAACATTTCCTGAACCAGCTGATAACAGAGATCGCATATTTCCAGCGCCTTCTCAACGAAGACCCACATGACTGCGCGGAAGGCGTTCATCATAATGCTTCCATCATCTGTCATTCATTTACCTCCTAATAAAAAGTTGGGACGTTTCGTCCCAAATGTAAACTCATACATTTACCCTTGGGGCGTTTCGCCCCAAGTTCTTACTTGGATTAGGATAACCCGAAGATGCGGAAGATAACATTGATGGATTCGGCAACAATAACGACAGCTAAGATCTTGATGATCGGTTTGTGGACGGGGCGCTGTTCCCGTTCCTGTTCATCCAGTGTCAGCCACCGGATGATCGTCACAAGAATCGCAATGCCGCCGACCATCGGAATCGCCCACAATGCGATCTTTGTCAGCGCGTCAGTAATATTTTGAATTTGATTCTGTGCTTCAGTCGTATCAATGGTGACTCCATCGCCATCCCCCTCTGCCATAACATTTGTCATGAGCATGGACGCTTCCGCTGCAATTAAAAAAGCCTTTGTTCCGATCTTCATAGAAATCCCTCCTAGATAATATTTTTCGCTGATTTATAACGCGAAGAAACCCATCGGTTCAGCATATCGACAGGTTCGTTTGTAAATAAGTCCGGGCAGCTGCCAGCCAGAGAATTTGTCTTTCCCTTTGTCCCGACAATAACGTGGTCCAAAAAGTTAATGTCAAACAGTTTGGCAAGAACATTGATACGTGCTGTAACAGCAAGATCATCCTTGCTTGGCCTCAGATTTCCGCTTGGATGGTTATGCAGCACAATGATCCCTACCGCATTGGAGAGAATCGCCGTCTTGAAAATATTGATCTGATTAAACAATGCTGTCCCGATTTTACCGATGGCAACGACTGTGTATCCTATCGGCTGGTTCAAGTTATTCAGATTGACTACGACCACATATTCCCGGTCCATTCCGCTCATCACATCTGCCATCACCCGCACGGCATCCTCCGGGCTTTTTATTGGTGTTTCACTGTAAAGCCCCGTGCCGTTTTCAAGACAGACACGGGCATATTGTTCCTGTAAATGAAAGCCCTGGTTTCCCTTATCGCTTCCAGAAAGATCCGATAGTGCTGCTGCAATTACTTCGTCCATCTGTTCACCTACATTGTTCTGCCGGAATTACGGAACATTTTTTCAAAATCTTTTTGATTTACGCTGTCCCATCCAAGCATCGGATGTTTGTCCCGCAGGGAAAGCGTGTAGTCTCCAGAAACAATAATATGATCCAATAGAGGAATACCCATTACTGTTCCAGCCAATGCTACTCGCTTCGTTATGTCTAAATCTGCCTTGGACGGTTCACATGCGGAAAGTGTTCCAGTTGGATGATTGTGCATCATGATGATAGATCCAGCATTTGCAAGTACAGCAGTCTTGAACAACTCGCTGATTCCGACAATAGAAGAATTTATTGTCCCCATAGAAACGACTGAATATCCAAGGGGCTGGTGATAGTTGTTTAGGTTTACGACAACCATATACTCGCGATCCATTTCTTTTAACACCTTTGCCATGACATCAACCGCGTCATATGGGCTGCTCATTTGTTTTGTGCTGTAAAGTCCTGGGCCTTCTTCCAACCGCAACCGTACCTTCTGCTCCTTTAACGGATACTTCTGCTTTGAGGATTTCACATCTGTCTGCGGTTCCGGATCCATATCAAACAGTGAAAGCTGGTCACTCATCAGATCCGTCATCGTATTCCTCCTCATCATTCAGAAGAATCTTCGCAACCGTCCCGTCTTCCAGGCTGTAGAGATACGCTTCCAGCTCCTCAATGCTGATCAGTTCGATTTCTTCATCCATAAAGCTCCATTCCTTTCTCGGATTTGATAAAACCACGCTCTTTAAGGACATCCTCAACGGCACCATTCATCTGATCATAAGCAGCCAGGGATCCATCATAATTTGCGTGATATATGCGCACGGCATCTTCTAAAATCTTCTCCTGCTCTTCAGGGGATATATCCAACTGCATATCATCAATAAAGTCATCAAGATAATATCGGACAGCCTCTTTGTCCTTCTGCGTTCTTACCGTATCGAAAATAAGTTCAGCGTCCGGATTAGAAAAAGTCATCGTCTTTTCATCAATAATGAAGAAATGAGATCCTGTGACATCATTATCGACTTCGACATAATCCTCGTTGAACCAATCCTTTCCAATATTGAACATCTTCGGTGCCTTGTTCCATTCCGATTCATCAATGTGCGCCCATTTGCAGAAATCCTTCTTTAGCTTTGCGCGGGCAAGGTCCCTGCTGGGAAACACCTGAATCTCTTCCTCGCCGTAGCCAAGAACGTCATGCCACTCTTTCAGCACATAAAGTCTGCATGGAATTCCTGTTTCATTCTCAAAATTATCCATTTTCTCTGTATCTCTCCTCTCACAACCGCATAATATATGCTTGCATGAAATATCAGCCTTCAGAAATGGCCCAAAATTGAACAAGTCGAGTCATCCGAAGGATAATTATCGCCCAAATAAAAAAGTGCCTGAAATCGCACGTTTGGCCCCTTAAATCGAGGGCATGTTTCAGAGCGCTAATAATTTTGCTTTTTGAGCCTCAATATCCCTTGTTTTGATCCCTTCCAGATCCATAAAGTCCTCCGGGATCGCTGATTGCAGCACCAGTGAAAAATCTTCATCGGCTTTGAATGTTGTTGTATCAACCAGATCACGGTCCAGATAGCGGCTGTAGGAATGGTCGATCAGGTCAAAGGACACAACCAGCTCTTTCCCGGATGCCGGATCCGTTGTCTTTACAAGATCGACGTTGTGCAGATCCGGAAAGTCACGATGGAAGTGTTCCAATGTATAGGTATCGTCCCTGTTGTAGTCAATGAACTCTGCTGCCTGTTTGCATAAACGCTCCAGAGTTTCATCACCTGTGTTCTTCTTTGACTCTACCTTTGTTTCCTTCAGCGTTTCCTGATATTCCTTTTCGGTAATCAGCTCGGCCTTCCAGTTCAGATAATTCGCAGCTGCGGTAGCTTCTTTGATCGCCTTGATCAGAACATTCGGATCCTTCTTAATGGATTCAATCCAGCTATTTACATAACCCTTGTGTGAGTCCATATGTTCCTTCGTCATTTCAGTCCCGATGTCGGCTGTCATAAAACAGCTGGAGATTTCCGCAATCAGTTCTTCGTAGGCATAATCGGAGGATCCGAAAATATTAGGATTCACAATACCTGGCCGTGACAATCTTCCTGCTGCTCCGGTTGCATGGGACAGCTCATGGAATGCAGTGGCAGTCAGGTCGGTATCCGTCTTGAAATATTCTGGTTTTGGAAGGTGAATAATGTCCTTCCGTGGCATGTAATAGCAGCCGTCCATATCATCCGTGATGATCTCAACGCCCATATTCTTAGCAGTCTTCAGGACCAGCTCATTCATTTCCCTCTTTTCCAGATCTTTTGTCAGTTCTGGGATGCCTTCGATACAGTCCGCGTTAAACACTATGTAATATTTGGCGCAGATCATAAATCGCTCCGGGTCTGCTTCATCGGCTCTTATCAGCTTCTCCAGCTCCTTTCGGTATTCTTCCCATGTGAGATATTTATGCTTCACCTTGTCAAACGGGAACCAATACTCAACAGACGTACCTTTGGATCCCTTTTTCAAATGCCAGGTCTGCCCTGGATGGTATTTATCATTCGCAATCTGATTAAATGTACACCAGCGTGGATCACGGTATCCCATCCTGGCAGCTACGATGGAAAGCCAGAAGGCATTGATCCCTTTATAGGCCTTCTTAGTAATTCCGTTTTCCATGGAAACAGGAGAAATCCATCCTTGTTTCCAGCTCAGTCCTTTTTCCTGGAGAGAATCAATAAACTGCTGCGCTATCTCCTCGCGGTATTCTTTTGTCTTCATTGATATACCTCCTTTCCGTTACATCAAAAATGAGGACGCTATCATCACTGCAAGCGCCGCAAATAGTGTTGTGAAAATCATCTTTGCAAGAAAGTTCAATCGTGTTTCGTTGTCATCCATACCTTTCTCCAATAAAAAACGGGGGCGTTTCGCCCCCGACAGATCATTTAAAAATTTGTTTAATATTTAATGCTTTCATTTGTAAACTCTACGCTCTGCTCAGACGACATTTCGGATATCACTTTCTACGATATTGAATCGCATAAACTCTGGAATTGCCTCCTTCTCAGATTTTCGTAACGCATCATCATTTCCATCGGCCGCCGCAATTGCCAGAATGCTTGCCGGATATATGATTTTTTTCAATTTATGCCGACGAATATCATCGTAATCAGAAACTAAAGGAAAGTCATTCAGTCTGCTAAGATAATCAACCATGGCAAGAAGGTAATAACATTCCGGATACCATTTTCTCTTGAAGTACCTTGGGATATATTCCTTCTTAATAACCCCTATCATAAAATCTATGTCTCCTTCTTCCTTTACTCTATGGCAGACAGCACTTTTGAAATTTTCAAAGCTACTACGCTTTACAAGATAGGGAGCCAACAGGTCTTCCATGGAAATATCTAATGCCTGGGAAATTTTATAAACAGTCTCAGCACTGCACTTAGTGAGCTTTGTCTTCTCATGGCAAATATCATTTAGAGTTGCATACGGCACCCCGCTTAATTTAGCAAGCTGGTAAATGGTCATCTTCTTTTCTTCTAGTTCATCATTTATAAGCATACTCAGCCTCCCGCATGCTCAATATAACGGTGTGCCGATATATTGTCAATATATAGATAATGGGGCGTTTCGCCCCAATTCCTTTCAGACTTCGTGGATCTCTTCGTCTGTCAGCGTCCCTTCGTCAATGAAGATCACAACATCTTCATCCTGATCGCTCTTTTCCTTCTGGATCTTATCCATCATGTACTTGGTGCAGATCGCTCCCCAGGACAGCTTACCAACAATCTTTCCTTTTGCGTTTTTCATTGGGACCATAGTTGTACTTTCCGCCTCCACGCGGAATGAATCACCTTTAACGGTGACGTTGTTCAGATCAATGTCAAAATAGACGGTTCCTCCGTCTGTTTTCAACGGGAACGTTGCAATATGCGTACCCGAAACTTTGGGGACAACAGAATCGTCAAAATATAACGTCAAGCTGCGGATCATCTTAATATCACTCCTTTATCAACATTTTCGCTCATCGCCTCGTATCCGTTAGTCGCTGACAGGATCAAATCCCGCGTCTGGCAGGAAATAGTGACCTTACTGTGGACGCGGCTCAGGCGGCGATTCAGGTATTCTTCAAGGGCTTCTGGTCTGCCTCCGTGGATCTCATATCGGTAGAATACCGGAACTCCGCCGGAATAGTAAATGCAGTCCTCAATCCTTGTCTTCACTTTCTTCTGATTCATTCGTATCCTCCTGCTCGTTAAAGTCCTGGAACGGAGAAGTATCTTTCTTAGATCTCACAATCATCCGAACATGTGTTCCAATAAGATTCAGGACAGTACGCTTCTTCCCGTCCTTCTCATAAGTGGATGGCTCAATGTAGCCTTCCAGCTCAATCCATGATCCCTTCGGGCAGCGTGTTTCAAGACGCACGGCCTCATCTCCAAACATGGTGAAGTTGATAAATCGTGTTTCTTTCCGGTCATTATTTGCGATGCAGCAATGAATCACCTTCAGTCCGGATTCCGTTGCGTTGGTTTTGAAATTGTCCGTGAGTCTTCCCGATAGTACAAACTTGTTCATTTGATTTTTTCCTTTCCGGGGCGTTTCGCCCCCAGCATTTGGTTACATACTTCTGACGGCTTCATTTGCTTTATACTTAGCCATTCGATCTTTGTTGTAATCGTCAAGAAACTGATCCTGATAAGGATCTAAATTTGGCGAACTCTCCTCATAGAAATGAAGGAGATGATCAATTTCTTCCTCCAAAGGTTCTCCTTCCGCGAGGTCAAGCAAATCATAAACGGCATACATATTCTGATAGGTTGCTGTATAAAGATCATTCAATGTATAGGAACGATCAAGAATATTCTCAATATCGAATGGATCTGCTTTTGACTGCATCATATTCCGGCCATTTTGAAACAGGGAGGATATATATACAACCCGGTCCATCCGCGGCTCGGAAGAATAAACATCATCGTTGGATGTCTTAAAAAAAATTGTGCCGTTTTCCGCATAGGAAATTTCTAAAAGATCAGCTAATGAAATTCCGCTTTCAAGGCCAACCCTAAGAACATCCCTGGTGATAATGCCATGATTTATGTCATCTGCGGTTCGTGCGGCAGTGGCAACCCATGAAATGGGATCATGAAACAGGACTGCAAGATCCTGATCTCTTCCCCGTAGGGCAACTGCTTTTCTCACATCCGGATCCGGATCATTTACAAGAACATCCAGCTCCGCGCTTCCATATCCTTCAGCGACCCCTCTGCGCACAAGAGGAGCATCATCATGCAGAAGATAACGGGAATACTGCGGACGGCCTCGTCTGGCAACTTCATATCGCACATTTTCACTAGGATCCTCATAGAGTGTATCCAGAGCCGTATCATTTCCGTATCTGGCAAGTAGCACTCTGTATTCTTCCGGAACGCTTGCAAAAGATACTTTCTTTATTGGTTTTTGCATAATTTCCTTTCCTCAATAATCTTCAATTACTTCGCTATCAACGTAAGTTTCGCCGCCGCCGACATCCTCATATACCCAATCGCTCGTCTCCGAATACGTTTCCCATCCGGAAGTCTGCCATTCTCCTCCTGAAGAACTATCGGAAGACTGGCCGCTGCCGAAATCCGGTGAAGGTGTGTACTTCGGCTGTGGGGTTGGTGTTGGCGCGGATGTTGGGGTCGGTGTAGGCTTTGGTTTCTCTTTGATGGTCAGCACCAGATCCGCTTCCGCAGCATTTCCGGAAGAATCTTCGACGGTATAAGGAACCGTGACCTCATCCTTGCTCCAATCAATCAGACTGTTGCACTTGACCTGATCTGTCAGATCTCCATCATAGGAATCTGTTGCGGATAAAAGAAAAGCGCGGCAGCTGAAGGAATCCGTTTTCCGTGTCAGCTCTGCGCTGTCTGAAGATAAGGTAATCACTGGAGCATCATCGTCAACCACATGAACCATCAGCTCCCTAGATACCGACTTATGGCCGTTTTTCAGTGTATAGAGAACCTTCTGATCTCCGACGGTGTCTGTATCAATGGGATCCGGCAGAATCAGCTCTGTATCCTGCTGTGTGTAGGATTTAACGTAATTCATCGGTGAGAAAACATCTCCAGGATCCAGTGTTACATCATTCGACGTAAGCACAATATTCAACGGTTGCAAATAGTCCCGTATGGTGTCAAAGCCAAAGATTCCGATCACTCCAATCACCATCAGGAGGCCCGCCGCTGCAAAAGCAATCAGAAGATTATGCAGACGTTTCCGGTGCAACTCCTCCGTGATCTCTTCCTTGGATCTTCGTTCAAACTCCAGGCGCGTCCGGATATGCTCCATTTCATCGTCTGAAAATGATGGATCTGCAAACGTCGCAATTTGCTCATCCGTCAACCCGTGTTCAATTCCTAGACGGATCTGTTCCATCTGATGAGAGTCGTATTCCAGTTTCGCATACAGCCGGATCCGTGTGATTGATATTTTGTGTTCTATGCCTGTCCGGATCTCTTTCAGCTGCTGGTCGTTCATTCCATCAGCGCGGAAGGAATCCAGATATTTCCGCATGTTTATATCCAAAAGATCACCTCCTTTCATAAAAAGTTGGGACGAAACGTCCCAACTTATCCAATCATCAATCCTTTATCCTTCTCTAATGGCATAAGCGAAGACAAATATGAATGCGTAGTCTGATACACCTCTTCAAAAGAAGGTTTATAAATATCCTCTCCAAAGCGGAACTTTTCATACGCATGTTGCAATTCATCCTTCCGATGAAGAAAAGCATTGAAGTCTCCAAGTTCTCTGCCGGATTCCTCTATTGTCTTCATTACTTTATCTGCATCAAGATCAACAACGGAAGAAAAATAATAAAGATCGATTACATCTTTCACGCGGCGGAAAACCTTATCCGAAGAAACAACTGTCACTTTATCAGCAATCATCTTAGATGGAAGAACCCCTCTAAAGTGAAAATAAGAATCTTCATACATTTGAGTAGATGGGATCGGTTGTCTATTGATATCCATATCCATCGAAAAGACACTCATTCCTGTTTCCGGATTGGAGAAAACAAAACCGGCCGATCTACCTTCCCCATACTGTCTCGTCATCGTAACAACAAGTCCAAGATCTGTCCTATCAACAGCTTTTTGTAAAGCATTAACAACCTCCTGATCTGTTGGAAAATCCGAAGAACTCCAGTTGGCATCAATGTCCTTTGTTGTTCGCAAATCATCCTCAAAACCAGCATTACGAAGAAAGGCTTTTAAGACAAGTGATCCCTTAAATCCAATAGGCAGCCCACTGTCATAAATAGCAGTCATAACCTTATACATCATTTCTTCCGTATTATTGTGTGGCATAACTCCTCATCATTCCGAATAATAATGAACCGCATCATCAGCCAATTTTTCAAAACGCTTTTGATATTCCGGCGGGACACAGATCCCATCGAAAGACTCCCCGTTTCTGAAGTAGTGAAAACTTAGTGCTTCCGTAATTCCCTGCATATCAAGAATACCCTCATTGGCAAATGCATCAGCCAGTGTCCTGTTGAAATCCGTATAACGGATTCCCTTCTTAGTCTTGACGCAAAGCGGGTCAATCTCATTTCCAAGAACCATAACCCCGTTGAATTTTCTCAACGAGTCATCACCATAGATCCAGACAAGGTATTCATCCATACGTCCCAGAAATGATTCATCACAAAAAAGCGCTTCATCAAGCCCAAAAACAACGTCACTGCCCAGGCACTTTTGAACGGCAGCCAGCCATTCCATCGTCTCCGAAAAGTTTCGCATTTTCGGAAGATCTTCCTTCTTTGGATCACGCTGCTGAAGCATGAATGTTCTTCGATTGACACAATCATGCTTTACCTGCTTTTCCAGCATGGTCATCACATACTGTGGAGCCTCGCGAACTCCATTTTCCCAATTCTGAATTGTGCGTACCGGGATCTTATAACGCTCAGAAAAATCGGATCGCGTATCTCCAAGCATCGCTCTCATTTCTCTTATTTCCATATGCTTCACCATCAGCATTTTACACCCAATGGGTGCGCATGTTCGCCAAAATTCAAGCCACCTGCTGTCCGGGGCGTTTCGCCCCCAGAGTCACCGCATACGTATTTTTTCCGGGAATTTGCAATACAGCATCAGGTCATCGCCGCAAAGATCTGTTCCTGCCAAATACCAAAGACCATGTTCCATTTCTAAAGTTGTCTTAATCCATTTGCCCGTTTTTGGATTCATCACCGTAACAGGATCTCCGCAATGGAATGAGATATTCATCCAGTGCCATTGCTCATCCATGATTCCATAGCGTCTTGTGCGGTAGTTCATTGCAAATGTTCCTATTTTTTCTGCCACTCTCCTGCTCCCTTATAAAAAGCGGGGCGAAACGCCCCAACAGTCATTGCTACCGATTATTCCTCTTCTTCATCTTCGGAATCATCATCCTGGTCATCAAAAATGAAAGTTACAGATCCGTCTTCCTCCAGTTTCAATGCAGCACTAAATTCGTTACCGGATCTTGATTTGAAGCCGGACAATGTATCTGTCTCTCCCTTCGCAAGCAGGGTCTTTGCAATCTTCGGTGTAATCTTTTTATGGGCTATGGTTTTCCAGATTTTCAATCCGCAGCCTTCTGTCATCTCCCACTCACCATCATCGTTTTTATGAAACTTATTGGATGAGCACTGATAAGACTTCGCCTTTTCAACTACTGGGTTCCCACAGAGCGGGCAAACACCAACTACAACCTGTTCTGCATTCTGTTTTGTCTCTTTAGCCATTTCATCAACCTATTGTCAAATTATCGTGTTCCTTTTTTTCATACTGATAAAGCCTTTTGTAAGTGAGCTTCTCAAGGTCATAAAGCATTTCGCTAATATAGTCAGCGTCATTAAGCAAAGCCCGAAGGCTACTGGATTCGCCTCTATTCTGTCCGTACCACATAGCCGCATGGTCATCGGGATTAAAGTCATACCATTCATCCCTAAGACGGTGGATCAGACTGTCAAAAGATTGAAAGTCCTTCGTAAATAACGTCATTATCAGATCCTCCCCAGCACGAGAATAGTTTTCCATTTCCAAATATCCGCCTTTTAAATTCCAGTCGCTCGTCCAGCCAAGTTCCTCTGCAACATCGGCAAAGCGATTCAGCAACTCTTCATCATATGTTTCACACATCCATCCTCCTAAAAAGTTGGGACGTTTCGTCCCAACTGTCAACGTTTACATTTACTCTTGGGACGTTTCGTCCCAAAACTATCCTGCCGCATAAAAATGTCAGTTATTTCTTGTAGCTCCATGCATTCAATTAAATATCTATTCCGCCGTAGCCTTTATCTATGGTTTTGGATTCTGCCAATTCTGATCTTGTTGTTTCGGCAATCTCTTTTAGGATCTCATCAATTCCATCTGCATTTTCCAAAGCATTCCGGATACCATGAGGATCATCCCTGTTTCTTTCATACCATTCAGCTGCATATTCATCCGTCATAAAGCTCTGATATTCATCATCCAGGCGGCGGGTCAGCTTGGCATAGCTTTCAAAATCATCTTCAGTTAATGAAATAAGAATGCTATCGCCCCATGGGGACCAGTTTTCGATATCCAGATATCCATTTTCCATTTCCCAATCGCTTTCCCATCCAAGATCCCTTGCAACATCCGCAAAGCAATTTAACAATTCATCGTCATACTTATCCATTTCTTCTTCCTTTCAAAAAAGTTGGGACGTTTCGTCCCAACTCCTTAACCCGATCAGGTAATACTTTTTACAAAATAGGCTTTCTGAAACTTATCAATATCATCGATCAGGCCCTGAACATCAAAATCAACCTCAATTCCTTCATCAAGGAATGATTGCAAATACTCCCGATAATGATCTGTCTGTCCTTCACGGAGAGATTCTTTAATATCTTCCAGCGCTTCTTCCGGGGAATTAAAGTTATCCCCGCTTTCATAAGGCAATACTTCCCAGCCGAAATCATTCAGCTTTCCGGCAAGGTCCTCTAAATCCTTTTCATAGTTATTCATTCTGTTTACCCCAAATCTGCTGTCTTAACCGCCTGGATCACATACCGCATGTTTTTCCCGGAAAGGTTGGAAGGAATATCACAGGTTACAAGAGTCATAATTGTCTGTCCCTGGTATGGAATGCCGTAACGGATCTGTACCGCATGATTCGCAGCTTCCTGGAACACTGCTTCGGTTTCCTCAATTCCTCCATAACTTGGTTCAGCCCATTCATACCATTCTTCTTCATTGTCGGTGTCATAGTGTTCCAGAAGAAGAACCGTGTATTCACTGGTTCCGGTTTCGCTTTCAACAGTAAAAGTTGGATGAGAATTGAAATAATCTGAATCAACGTACTTCTTCAGGAACGTAAAGTTCCAATCTTCCGTCGGGGATGAGTGAGCAAAAACAACAATGTTTTGATCCTCAACCGGATCCATCAGATGATCGATAAATGGAGCGCCCATCGGATCCTTGTTCCCATAAACGTTATGCCTGTAATAATCATCCGGATGATCTGTTTCAATCACCGGAATCTGCCGTACTTTCTCACCATCATGGAAGGTCAGAACGTACTGGATCTCTGGATTCTGCTGCTGCCAGCTTTCAAGATCAGAAAGAGTGCTGCCGTCCTTGACTTCATAAGACCCCATTTCAGAGGAAGCGTTTGCTCTGGATCCAGCCAGATAAACAGAAAGCCCGGCAATTACGCCGAGCATACTTAGTATGATTTTTTCACGCTTTGAAAGCCGCCGATGTTTCTTTTTATTGTCCATAATTTCCTCCGGCTGAATACTGCATTTAACGGATCAACATCAGAAGAAATACAGCACCAGTTGTGAGAATAGTGCAGATCACTATCGCCCAAAGCGCTTCTGAAAGCGAGATTCTATTCAGATTGTTTTCACTGGATTCATTAGGCATTCTGATTTCCTTTCTAATTGTTTGAACTGTTCTTGTTTCTGCTGCATTGCGTCGATCATTGTCTGGAGAATATTTTTGAAGCTGTCCTCCTTCTTGCTTCCCTGTCTAACCCAGAAGTATCCGGATTTATTAACCGGGAAGATGTGCTTGCCAATCTTTACATATGGGCCGTATTTCCCAGGACTGATCCCAAATCTCCAATCCTTTCCACCATCAACTGGCATACTGTAATAGCCTTTTTCATTCGGCTGCATATACCCCCGAACGTGTTCCTGGGCTTTCGTATCCCATCGGCGAAGCTCATTCTGCCCGGCTTTTAATGAACTATCCGGATCCTCATAAAAAGTTGGGACGTTTTGTCCCAACTCCTTATTTTCAGCTTCTTTTGCTTTTTCTATGTTTGCTGCTATGTCTGCTTTCAGCTGCTCCGGATTGCTTTGAAGCATATCATTCGCATCTTTGTTCTTCTGATAGGAATCATATGAATACTGCGCCGCCACAAAGGGAATACTTTCCTTCCTCAGAAGGTCCGTAAATTTCTTCTGCATTTCCCGTCCCGGATCATCGTTATCAAGGGAAAGAATCAGTGTTCCGTCCGGCTGCTTCTCACGAATGCAGCGGATCAGTTTCCAGAAGGCATTGCCGCCGATAGAAACGGCCTTCCCGCCGCACTGTTCAATGCTCATGGCATCGAATGGACCCTCGCAAATAAAACATGGCTGCCCACTGTAGAGTGCATCCTTATTGAACAAAGGTTCGCTTCCATAGATATCAGACGGAAGCTTTCTATACGCCTTTTCGCCTATCTTGCGGGTTACAAAGTAATGGGAACCAGATCCATAAGGGATATAGATCGTCTGGCTTTCCGGACTGAATCCAAGTTGGAACCGTTCAATAATTTCCTCCGAAAGACCCCGCTTCCTGAAATAATCCGTTTCGGATCCATGCTGCTGTGCTGCGTCAATCACACGCTGCGCTGCTTTCATCCCGGCTTCTGTCGGTTTATGGTAGCCGTAATCTGTCTCCGTTTTCTTTACCGGAACTTCCTTGCCGTCCCTGGTTGTTTCTGTTAATGGAATGGAATACCTTGCGGCAACAAATTCCACCTGTTTATTGAATCCTTCGATCTTTTCCTTTTCCCGTACCAGATCAAAGATGTCTCCGCCTGTTCCGCAAGCAAAGCACTTCCAGTGTTCTTTATCAGGGGCAATGGAAAATGCTCCGGTAGGACGGCTCTTGCCACTGTTTCCGGTTCCGCTGCCGCAGATCGGACAGCAACATTCCCCGTCCCCCGGAAGGACTGTGCTGCGTAATGCTGTTTACATAGTCCGTTAGATATCCACGGCATTTTTTGATTGAGTCAGCACTGTACATTTCATCCTCCTAAAAAGTTGGGACGAAACGTCCCAACTGTCAACACATGCATTTACTCTTGGGGCGTTTCGCCCCAAGTCATTAAATTGTTTTTCATTCTTCTTTTGATTCATGCGTGACTGAAGTTCATTTTCCATGTTTTCATCGCCAAGGCCAACCTCCAGAAGATCCTGAAGATTTGGTGTCTGCCAGTCAACAAACTCAAACAGGTAGTGATCCGCATCTTTAACGCCAAAGGTCGCATCAATAAAATCCTGTTTGGTATAGCATCTTTGCAGGATTTCATCAGCTTCCTCAATGGTAACCGGTCGGAAATAGGGTATTTCATGCAAATTCAGATCCGGAATGTAAACAATATCAGCAGAATTAGCTTCCTCATACTGTTCATCAGAAAGCTTTACAATATTACACTCCTGTCCGGCCACAACCGGGAGCATATCTGCAAGTGTTTCCCCACGTTTAAGCGCATCTGCAAGATTCTTTAACGTTACATGGATCTTCTTTGGATACCCTTTAAAAATATCCAAAGCTTCCTTCTCAATTTCTTCATCCGTTAGATGATCAAATTCTGCATGGATGGCTAATTGATCCGCTTCCCGTGGCAAACAATCACCATAAATATATTCACTTCCAACATTGTTGATTATCTGTTCAATTTCATATTCCCTTTCGGATTGCATTGTATTTTTCTCCATATAAACCTTGGGACGTTTCGCCCCAACTATCAATGTTTCTGTTTACTTCTGGGGCGTTTCGCCCCGCAAAAAACTTGGGACGTTTCGTCCCAAGTTCAGTCTGATTTACTTGGTAAGTGATTCCAACCAGTCCGCTATTTTTCCGTCATACAATTCAAAATTGCATTCATCGAGAATTAGACAGACGGCCATAATTAGAAAAGCAACTCCAAAGTATTTCAACAGAACCGGAAAGCACCAAAGGACAACGTGGAACATACGGAAAAATGATTCAAGGCCAAGCAGTATAAGGAACAACCCGCAAAAGAACTTGCTGATCCAGCCGCCTACTGCCAGGACAATCGAAAGAATAAAGAATGCCGCAAAGAAAACGATTGAAAGCGCAATTCGCAGGATCCATTTCAAAACCTTCATTGTGATCTCCTTTACCGGACTATCTGCATAGTCTTTTCTTCGTTTTTCTACTGAAGCTCCAAGAGATATTCCCTGACCGGATAAAACAGCTCCGCGTCATCCCCAAGATCCGGATGCGTAGCAATCAACCTGCCATCCTCATCAATACGTGTTAGCCACCCCATGTCATACAGTTCCTGTGCTTCCGCACGGTCATTCTGTTCATAGTTGTTCAAATCATCAGCCGTTTTTTCAGCCTGGTCATCCGACAGATCCAGGACTCTTTGTATCGTATCAATGTTTTTGCTACGGAACCCATAGTCATAAAGCGATTCACTCAGGTCCTCGATTGAAGTATTTCCATCGGACTTCATTTGTTTGAAGATCTTCAGCTTCTCCTCATCCGGCCAATCTTCCTTCCATGAATATTCTGCCACTCTTTCTCATCCTTTCCGGGGCATTTCGCCCCGTAAAAAAGTTGGGACGTTTCGTCCCAACTGTCAACAAAAGTATTTACTCTTGGGGCGTTTCGCCCCAAGGTAATTCTGTTTCTCGCATTCCTAACAAAAAGGACCGCAACAGCCGGGCACGTGAGGAAACCTTGTTCCGGCTGTTACAGCCATCTATTCAGATTGAGCGCGCTTTGGGGAGGGGCCACGCCCAAGAGCTGATACTAATATGCAATCATTCTTCGATTGCGCCCATTCTCCACCGCCGGATCCGTGCCTGCTGGATTGTCCGTCTGCGGCGGATCTGCGCGTTGGTACGGAAATTCGTCACAACATCGGTAGAATAGTCCGCCGTCGGAACAACAATCTCACAGGCATTTCCAATCATGTATCCGACTGGAGACTTGGTTTCGCATACTTGAAGCTTATGTCCGTATTCCACTTCCGGCAGATAAATAAGACCCTTGCCAACCTGTTCCTCTGTGACTGTTCCGTTTCTGGAAATGTAATAAGTTCCATCAGGAACATCATTCAGAACCAGCTGACCGTTACCGTCGGTGTATCCAAGATAGACTGGATCGCTCAGATCCTCATTCTTACTAACAATAGCTTCAGCTCCAGGCTTTCCTACGGTAATCGTCTTCTGCTCGTCCTGATTTGTCACATAGTAGGAATTGCCGTTTCCATCCTCGACGGTAACAGCGGTAATGTTTCCATACGCATCTGTATACAGCCTTGTTACCTTTCCGGCAGCTGCTACTGTATAGGCTACAGATCCCGCAATGGTATCCGGCCTGTAAGTATACCGGCTGCCAAGTGCATCAAGGTAGAAAGTGTACGTCGTTGTCTCACCTTCCGTCTGGATCAGAGTGGATCCAACGGTATAGGTGACTCCCTGATATTCAAAGTTGTCCCCGTCCGTAACCTCCGCAAGCGTCTTTCCGAACAGTCCTTCAAGATCGCTGTAGGAAGGCATAGCCACTGTTGTCCGCTGCTGAATTGTTACTTCGGTTCCTTCCGCAATGTTCTCTGCTCCTCCGGCTGCTGTCACAAGATCCGTCCAGCTGACCGGAAGTGCATTGACTTCTTCCGTAACCTCCGTGAAGATTCCGCCGGAAACATACTTTCCGTAGTCTTCAGCCGCATAGGTTTCATTACTCTCAACTGCCTTCAGTACAATCGCCTCTGCATTGGTTTCGTTCTTGTTGATGACGGTTGCAGTGCTGATCACTTCGATATCCGTCGGCTTTCCAAACGCATCGGTTCCCTGGGTCCGCGTCACTGCCAGCACTTCATAATACTGTGCCGCGCTCTGCGGTTCCTTCTCCGTAACCGTGAAGACAGATCCCTTCTTCGGTACGGTAACAGCACGGACAATATCGCTGTAAAGCATCGGTGCTGTGCTGCTGATCCCCTTCACCGGAATGTTGTACTTCGTTCCGCTCTTGTTGTTATCAAACAACTCAATCTGAATGGAATCTGCGGCAACATTCAGGATCCGGTAACGATGCACTGTTCCGCCGGACTTTGCTCTCCAGACAATAACTTCATCACCTGGTTCCGCGTCTGTCGGAATATCCGCCAGGGTGATCCGTTCCTTAAAGGTACTCGCTTCATGCTCGTCAATGACGGTATCCGTATTGTTTACATCACTGACCGTGAACCATGCGCCATTCAGAAGAATACTGTTGTTGTCCTGATCAACCTTGTATACCTTCAGCTTCAGTTTCCGCAGCTTGTTCAATGCCTCGCCGTTAATAACATCGGTTTCTGCATCCGCATTCATCGTGAAAGTATGGCAGACTTCATCATTACCATAGTCATATCCTTCCGGTAAACCGAACTCACATGCCATGTAAGATCTTCCCCACTTCAGGCCGCTGACCTTCAACTGCCCTGTCATTTCCTCCGGGCTGACAACTGCGACTGTTCCTTCGCCTCTTGCCGTCGTGTAGTAATACGTTCCCGCGGGCCAGTCAGAAACATCGACAACACCATCCTTATCTGCTGTCACTTCCTTATAAAGCTTCGTGTGTGCCTCATCGGTGTAGATCTGTGTAGTTCCATACGGGACCGGAACATTGTGGTTCAGAGAATCCACAATGCGTAAATACTGCTTTCCGGTTTCACCTTCAAAGACTGGAAGACCATCGGTACTTCCTTCCGTTCCCGTGGATGAGAAGACGATCTGCTTGGAATCCGTAACATAACCGTTCTTGTCCAGTAAGAGCAGAACCATTGTGGTATTGCCATCAGAAGAAACGGTTACTGTCTTCGATCCGTCCGCATTGTCTTCCTTTTCAAGCGTCACATGATAATTGCCGGATTGCAGCTTCATATCATAGGCACCAGTGAACAGATCCGAAAGGTTGTACTCCGTGTTGGTCTTCAGCGTGTAAATGCGTTCCGTATCGTAGTAGTTGCTGTCCGGTGACTCATAGACATCCATTGTTTCCCCGGCTGCGCTGCGGATCCGGAACATTACACCGTGATTGTCAGTCGTTTCCTTCTTCAGAATCGTGTATTTGGTTCCTTCGATGGTAACGGTATCTCCGGCCTCCTCCAGCTTCGATGCGGCGGTGTAATCATCGTAAGAGAATGCAGCAATGGTTTCTGCGTCTGCATCATCCGGATCTGTTACCGGATTCTGCTTCTCATAAATCACGCTTTCTTCGCCGTCAGCGTTCTCTACAGTGATCTTCTTCTGGGACTCCGGATCGGTTACGTTTTCAATCTTCATTACGGTATAAGTAACACCGTCAATCGTGAATCTGTCTCCGACCTGTTTCTCATCGTATGCTGCATTCGTGATCTGCTGATAGGTAATAGCAGACGGCTTAATTACTGTCAGCGTGTACTCCGGTTCAATCTGTTCATAAGGTGCATTTGCACTGGAATCAGCTTTCAGCGTCTTCGTGCTGTATGTCCAGGTTTCTCCAGTGCCCTGATCCTCCAGAACATAGACGGTATTGCCGTTGATCTGATCTGCGGTCCAGGAATAGGTCTTCCCTCCATCTGTGAAACTGGATCCTCCGGCAGCGAGTGTTTCTGCTTCCGTGAAGGAATAAGGTGCATCCTTCTCCCAGGGGAAAATAAGCGTATAAACATGTGCTGTTGGATCTGTCAGCTTTGTGGTTCCGCTGGTTGTTGTGTATTCATGAGAAAGAACGGTATAAGGCGTTCCGTCAATCGTGAAGGTATCGCCCTTTTCCAGCTGCTTCGTCCATTCTGTCGTATACGATTCACCGACTTTATAGGTCGTTCCCCGTGCTGCTTCTGCGTCGATCAGCGACTGCCAATTTGTTGGATTGCTGTTTTCCGTGCCTTCCGGCGTTACCGTGTAGCGTCCCTTGCTGGAATTAACAACAATCTTGTGATTCAGCGTGTCATTGTAAAGGATCGTCCATTCAATGCCGTTCGCGTCCGTGTATGTGGTTCCGGCTGCGGCGGATTTATTCGGAATGCTTTCCCAGGTAATAAGACCTGTATCATTCCCCGTCGAAGAAAGATGGAAGCTCTTGTTGGCCGTTAAGGAATTAACCGGAACATTAATATTGTTCCAGGAAACATCAAACTCCTTTGGCGTACTGGCGGCAATCGTGAAGGTAACATCGTACTTCTCGCCATGAACAGCTTCATTAACTTCTGTATCCTTCTGAAGCGTGACAATCCATTCCTTATCATCCTTCACATAGCCCAGCTGGATGCTTGTTCCATCGTCAGCGGTAACAACTGTGTACTCAACATCATCAACTGTAAATGTGTCTCCGGCGCTCCGGGGCGTTTCGCCCCCGACTGCTTCTGCATACTGCGGACCGCTGTATTCCGTCGTTTCCGTCCGTGTAAAGGACTTGGGACGTTCCGTCCCAAGTGGACATGCCTCCGTATTTACCGGATCCAGGCAGCCGGATTCCTGTAAGCCTGTCACATCCTCAACCAGCTCCCCGGTATCCGGATCCGTCGTAAAGGATCCAATCACTGTCAGATAATCAATATCGGTAATGGCAGCGTCACCGGATGCGTTTGTCAACACCTCGGTTCCGCTGCTCTTGACCAGATAGCTGTTTCCTCTGCTGTCAGTAACCGTATAGGTAGGATTCGTAATGCCTGTGATCGTAAATGTTTCCGTTTCCGGTATGGAAGAAGGAATATCTTCATAATCGATCCAGTTCGGAACGGTATAGGTGAAGGTTTCCGGCGTTTCATCCGGATCCTCCGGAACTGTTTCAATAGTCAGAGTGTAAGCATTTGCGTCCGTAACAATGAACTTCTGTTCTGCCTCCGTGAACGTCTTTCCATCCAGTGTCTCCGGATAGGAAAGCGTGAAGGTATCGCCTGTCTTAATGTCACGAACGTTCGGTATATCGTAGTAACTCGGCTTTGCATTGGAAAGATCGACGGAATAATCACGTTCCGGGGAAGCTGTAATCTGATCGTCAGAAACAGAGTTCAGAGTGTAACGAACGTTATTAACGGTAATTGTATTGCCCTTGGCAAGCTCTACATTCTGATCGGCGGCTGCCGTCTTAATATCGTCAATGCTTGGCGATGTGGAAGCTGTAAAGGTCTGGGAGACGGGTCTGTCTTCCGTGACGCTTACAACACATGCAAGTGTCTTCCCGTCCGGATCCGGCTCAATCGTGCCGTCATCCGTCTTCAGATTGTCGCAAAGACTTGTAACGCTCATCTTGCGTTCCGCCGTCTCATCGTCATCCGCTGCATAAGTCGCATGGCGCTTGGAAATGTCATAGACCGTATAGGCTGCGTTTTCCCTGGAGGAATCCGCCGGGGTGAATCCAAGAATATCATCCTGATCCTCCGCTTTTAAGAACTGATAGCGGGAGAAAACATCGTCTGTGTTGAAGTTGTACTCACTTGCCTTAACTGCCTTAACGGTATAGGTAGAATCTCCGGCCTCCGTGATCTCATACACATAGCCGTTGAACTGGAACACATCACCCTTCTGAAGATTCGTGTTTTCTACAAGCTGCTGATAGGTCAGCGTCGGATTCTTCAGGCGGTTCAGATTGACTTCTGTTCCATACTCCGTCGGATCCTTGGAAAGATCCAGATCGTTTCCGATTTCCCAGATCCGATAAACAGCACCGTTGATCTTGGTATATTGATCATCCTTGTCCTTCTTTACCAGGGACAGGGTAATATCCCGCAACCCGTTTTCAAAGGAATAGGTATTCGTTGTTCCGGTGGCTCCGGTTGTAACAGAGAAGACACGGTCATCTTCCGTGTATGGATTCGTTGCGTTAACCTCGCGAATCCACCACTTCTTGTTCGTTGGCAGCAACCCATCAATGTGCAGCTTGCCATCTGCACCAACCGTGAAGATCCGAACGGAAGATCCGTCCTCGGTCATGATCGGATAATAGAAGGTTGTCCCGTTGGTGACATTTGACATGCCGTCAACATCGTCCTTCTTCACCTTATTGGGATCGTGAATATCAGTCCAGTTGGTATCATTGTCACCGGTCTTTTCATACTGCGTTTCCGGATCTTCATACCATCCTACATAGAACTGTGTTCCGGCAGTGAAGTTTCCGGCATTGCCGTATTCATCAAGCTTGACGAGAGTGATGTTGCTGCGGTTTAAAGAAAAGGAAAGTGAATATTGGGGAGTAGGGTCAGTTGCTCCAGCCGCCATAATTGACTGTTTTCCTGGCGATCTCCAAACCAGGATTCCGTTTAAGAAAGCCTTCCATTCAGAATCCTTTCTCATGAAAGTAAGTGTCTGCCCGTCAGCATTGTACATATTATCAATATCAATTTTTAAAGTGTCACCATCACGCTTGATATTAATGCCAGGATGATCTTCTTCTGAATAATCGTTAAACCAATCCATTACTCCATTGGTATCTGTCAGAGTCAGTGTTTCATTCCAGTCCAAATCATAATGCTCGGTGCCATGCCACTCATTAGCGAAGGAAGGAACCTTATCATGGTTTTCTACAAGATTCATGATCTTGTCCATGCGTTCTTGAACATCAGCCTTTCCAGTCCCCGTAGTGAAATTACATGCTGAAACAGTTGATGGAAAAGTAGGACAAAGTGTATACGTTGCCCAGATCTCACTGAATTTTTCAGGTACAGTGTATTTCCATACAAGTAATTGGGTTGCTTCATAATCAAGAGGATCAGTACCAGTTAAAGGATGACCGTAACCATACCACATAATTCTTTCAACCAGATGAGCCGTTACGCTGTCAAAAGTATCAAATGCAAGCTCAGATTCGTAATTAATACCTGTATTTACACCTGGCTCAATGCAATATGCCGGATGGCCTTGCAAAGACATTGGGCTGGACCATCGTTCAGTTCCATTAACTGTATATGTTGAATAAACTGAGTTTTCACCTCCAGTATCAAGCTGCGCTGGTGCACGTCTAGGCGCTCGTCGAATACCAGTTGCGGAAGAGCTGCTTTGTGTAAGTAAAGAAGCAACCTGATTAATTGTGCCCATAATCATGGTATCAGTGCGATATACGTTTCCAGAGTTAATGGTCTGTAATGCCTGATCCCAATCAATTAAAGAAGATGTATATGAAGTATCTTCTCCACTTTTTTCATCAGATGAAAAAGCATCGGAAGGTTGTTCCGAACTGTATTTTCCTTCTTGATCAGTCGGTAAACTTGTTTCTTCAGAAGGCTCCGGCAACTCGGAAGCAGTTGAAGATGTTTCACTGTTTGCAGAATCCCGGGATCCGGAAACCTCCGTTGTAGGAGTCTCTTCAGGTACAGGGGCAGGATCCTCTGCATTCACCGATGAAACCATCATCAGAAATGCAAGGACAGCTGCAAACGGTCGGATGAAGCCATTTTCCTTTCTCATATATCCCTCCAAAAAGTCCGGGGCGTTTCGCCCCGGGAAAGAAAAAAAGTGCAGAAAAAAAGCGCTCCGTCTTGTCGGAACGCTTCTCATCTACACTTCTAACAGCATAAACATCATACCCTTTCTAACTCCGGTCGAGAAGAGGTATTTTGATTAAAACTACAAGAATATATTTTTGTTGTGCTAAATGTATAAATTTTTCACCATTAGTAAATTAGTAAAGTATAAATCAATATTCTTGCCACCAATCAGCAGATCCATCCGGCATAATTCCAGCCCCCCATGAAGTGCCTTCTCCATAATGTTCCATACCCTCATCATATACAGCTTTAGATTGTCCAATAATATCGTTGGAAATTGTGTATCTCCAATCCCCGCCAGAGGAATTAGAAGAAGAATCGTTTACCGCTACATCTGTTCCGGAATCACTTGCTGCTGGTTGCTGCGTATAGCTGGATTCAGAACCAGAATCGGCAGCGGCATAAGCCGTCGATCCACTTGAAGTATTGTTTGAAGATGCGGTTGTCGTTGTTTTCTTTGCAACGGGCTTCGGTGTAACCGTAACAGCATACGAAACATCGGTTGTATTACCGGATTCATCTGCAGCGGAAAGAGATACCGTGTAATCGCCCGGAGCCGCTGTATCAACAGGATTATCAACGGTTAATGTGGCCTTATCAAGATCTCCATCCACCGGATCTTTGACCTCTGTCACATTCGCCAGCGGATCGAAGTCGCTGCCTTCCTGGATGCTAACAGAATCGGACTCCAGTGTGATTTCCGGTGCCTTTGTATCCTTAACTGTAACAGTCAGGTCCTTTGACTCCAACACTTCAACACCATAAGTATCTGTTGCCGAAACGGTATAGGTCAGATCAACGGAGCCAAGCTTACTGGAATCAAGCTTATCTGCATTTGTGACCGTAACATTTCCAGACGAATCCGTAACATAAGACATTGCCAGTGCTTCCGGATCCTCAATGGTATCCCCGTATTCAATCGTAGGATCCACCGCAAGTTCAAGAACCAGAGAATCCTTAGCGGTCTGGTATGCAGTAGCACGTTTCTTTGCGTCCTCATATTTCCAGTATTCGTATCCGCCGATTCCGGCAGCGGCGCAGACTGCAATGGAAGTAATAATAATGACTTTCTTCTTATTCATAATGGCCTCCAATCTGTTTTGCCAGCAATGTAGTCAATAAATGTGTTTATAAACAAATTATATCGATTCAAGTGATTTCGGAAAATAAATATCCCGCCATGAATCAATAGAGTCGCACTCATTCATGAATTGATCAATAGTAAGATAAATTACATCGTTACTGTTTAGGAATATCCCCGTTTACATATGGTCGAGGGTGTCCTCCCCGGCAACGTATGGTGATGTACTTCTGCTGAGCTGAAACGCTTCAAAATGAAATATGGTTTGTTCAGCAGGACAGCCCATGGCAGCGCAAACATAAAACACAGGTTCTCTTCCCGAAAGTGATAAACCGGCTGTTCACCGGTTGACGGGAAACCGTACCTGTGTTTTTCTTGTTCCGTGAATAAATAAAAGACTGTAAACACCCTCTTCCACAAGTCTGTTTACAGCCACCTAGAAAGGCAATATCAATGGTACTTGGCAAAGGGCTTTCTTTCAAGCCTGCTGAGCTGATCATCAGAAAAAACAGAAAGAGAAAATGGAAAAAGCAGAAAGGCGATCCGGAAGAGTGGAATCCGGATCATGTCATACAGCTTGCGTATGAAATGATGCTTGAGGCGGTCACCCTGCCTGCGGGATGGAGAATGTGGGGCTCCTATTTCCGCTGGGTGTTCATTAAAGGCCAGGGCAGAGCGCTACTGCGTGTCCAGAGAGTCGGGCGAAGGAAACCGGACGGCGGGTATGAGACACATGCCATACTGTTCCGGAATGCCGTTCCGTATCTGGAGAATACAGCGGATTTCTTTCTTGATGTGATGGAAGCCGCTGAGAAGCACAAACCCGAGGAAAACCCGGATCTCTGTGACAGAGACTGCTCATGGTTTCAGTGGCTGAAAAGGAAGATGGAAGAAGAGCGGAAGAAACTGAAGACTCTTGATCTGACAGTAAGAAGCGACAGGTTCGAAGTCTGCACCGCTTTTGTACAGAATTTCTCACGTCAATTTTTCCAGAACAGCCGCCTGAAGGTACTGCTTTACGAGAACATTGCAACATAACTCAGACTGAATATTCCGCTGGTGTGAAGTATTTTCGATGCGTAAGGAGACGAATCTTATGCAAACCTGCGCAATTCACAGCGGAACAGCCGCTTCAGGCATGGAAAAGGAACGCTTTATCACAGGACCGGACAATCCGGTCTGTTTCGGCATGGGAAGACTGTATGAAAATTGAACAGCTTGATGAGAAGCAGAGAAGTCTGTGTGCTGTGTTCCAGCTGGAAGCGGAAGATGTAGAAGACATCAATGTCAGAGAGAAAGGAGAAACACTCTTCGTTGAACTGACACTGATCCCAAGGTATGAGCCCTGCCCGTCCTGCGGATGTAAGGATCCGCCGCCAAAGGTAAACAAATACGTGACGAAAAGGATCCGGCACTCGGCGCTCTCCGGCAGAGAATGCATTGTCATCTATCATGCAAGGCGGTATGAATGCCGGTGCTGCGGTCATACATACTACGAGAAAAATCCGCTTACGTTCAAAAAGCAGAAGATATCAGTTCTGACAGTCAATAACGTACTGGAAGATCTGAAAGATCCTGCCGTGACATTCACATCGACAGCGGAAAGAAACCATATCTCACCGACCAGTGCGGCATCGATCTTCGACACACACGTGAACATTCCCCGTCAGAAGCTTCCTGAATACCTTGATATTGATGAGGTATACAGTTTCAGGCATAAGGAACTGGACTCCAAGTATGTCTGTGTACTGTATGACTTCACCGGAAAGACACCGGTGGATCTTCTTCCTTCACGTCAGAAGAGATGCCTGCGGAGCTTCTTTGAATCTATCCCGCAGGCAGAACGGGACAACGTGAAGCTTGTATGCTCAGACATGTGGGAAGACTATCGCTGGGCAAGCAGAACCTTCCTCAGACATGCCTGTCACGCGGTGGATCGATTCCACATTTCAAAAGAAATCAATGACCAGGCAGACAGAGTAAGGCGGCGTCTGATGAAGAACTGTCCCCGCCGCAACCCGGATGGACACGGAAAGAACCCGGATTACTATCTGTACAAGACATGGAACTGGGTATTGTGGCGGCGTGATGATGAAACTGACGATGCCGGCCATCTTCTGTTTGCGACCAACGCCCCGGGAAAATACAACAGCGTACTGAAGGAGACATTGAACTACTACCAGATCAGAGAAAAGCTTCTTTCTCTCAGTCCCGAGCTGAAAGAAGCCTGGGAGCTGAAGGAATCACTGATCAGGTTCTATGAAGAAAATACAAGAAAGACAGCAGAGAAACAGTTCCCGGAACTGATCAGGAAATTCAGGAATTCATCCGTTCCCGAAATGAACAGCTTCGGCGTGACGCTGACCAGCTGGCGGAACGAGATTCTCAATTCGTTTGATATTGTGGATGCCTGTTATGAAATAGACCCCGCTACAGGTGAGGTCAGCACTCAGGGCGTCCGTCCGACAACCGGTCCGCTGGAACGGAGAAACGGACTGCTCAAGAAAGCATCGTGCGGCTATACGAACTGGGAAAGATTCCGCAACCGCGGACTGTATATCCTTATGCCGGACACAGACGAACGCATCACATCGATGGAAGCTGCACGGCGCAGTGATCAGAAGCGCAGAGAACAATACCTGCAGGCGGCAGAGAAACGGCGGGAGGAGATCGAAGAATACAACAAGGCGCTGACAGAGAATGCCATCGGTAAGAAGAAGGAAAACAAGCCGGTGCCTGCTGAAAGCAGAGAAGAAGTGCCGGTATCGAATGCGGTCTCCTACAGCCACGATGGAGGAAAACATGTATAAAGACTATTTCGGAATGACCGGAGAACCGTTTTCCAGGAACGTACCGGTCAGTGAGATGTACGAATCAGCGGAGCTGAAGGAAATGGCGGAAAGGCTGCGGGCAGGCATTGCCGGCAATGAGTTCATGATTCTGGTCAGTGAACCAGGATGCGGAAAGACGACGCTGCTGAGGCGCCTGTATAAAGAAAATGAAGATGTGCTCTTCATCTATGTCAACGGGCTGAATACAAACACCCGCAAGCTGTACTGTGACATTCTCAGGCAGATGGGAATTGATATCGGCTATTACCGTGTCGATGCCAGGGAGCTGGCCAAATCACAGCTTGCCCACCTTCACAGAGAAGGAAAGAAGGTATGCCTGGTCATTGATGAGGCGCATGTGCTCCGTATCAATCTTCTTCATGAAGCACAGTACCTGCTGAACGAGGCCTATGATTCAGAAAGCTATCTGTCAATGGTTCTGTGCGGACAGCCGAAACTCTGGAAGAAGATGACAGACGTGAATGAGTATCATGCGATTGAGGACCGCTTCCAGATCGGCTGCACGCTTCACCCGCTGAACCTGAACGAGACACAGGAATATATCAGGCATTGCCTTCAGTGCTGCGGATGCACGCGCAGTCTGTTTACAGAGGACGCTTATCAGGCCATTCAGAACAACACCGGAGGAAGAATGCGGAGAATCAACCGCATCTGTACAACGGCCCTGATGTATGCGGCACAGAACAATATGAATACCATTGACGGAAACACCATTCACTATATCGAACAGCACGAGATGCTTTGCATGAACAGAAATGAAACAGAAGACAGAAACCTGCTCAGCGAATGAAGAGAAGCTGAGAAAAGAATGCCGGAACCTTGAAGCAGCGCTGTACAGTGCCGGCTATACCATCGACGAGATCAGAAATATCAGAGAAACCGGATGCCTGCAGCTGTCGCTGAAGCTTGTCTGCACGAAAAACTGACGGTGCTGTAACATCTGCAGAGCCCGCAGGCATTCAGCCTGACTTCAGAAGCTCCGCACAAAAATATGGTCGGCCTGACCTCCAGTAATCTTGGAGCGCATCAGAGCCGACCATACGTATTTTTGGAGCACCCTTCTTTGAGGTTAAACTCCAACCATATCCATAAAATAAGTACAACCGTTATATCGTACTTATCTCATGTTTTATCCTTGTCTGCAGATTCTCCTGTCCAGTGATCGTAAGACTATATCTGATCCGGTGATATGGAATATGACTATGCCGCATTGGCTGCAACGTCAGAAAAACTGTCAAACAGCTTTTCCTTTTTCAGAAAGTCAAAATTCGTTCTCATCTGTGTGCCCTCATCCACGATGCAGTTACTTTCTATCAACAATTATAACAGGTTGCTGTTTCTTCATACCTGCTGAGAAGAACAGAATCGTATCCGAATTCACAGAATGCTAAAAAGCCCGCTTCACTAAGGAAACGGGCGAATAAAACTATGAGTTGAAAGATGTTTCCTAAATCAGGGATGAAAGAATATGACTTCTGTTCTGATCAAGACCGTAATATCTTGCTTCCAAGCTTCGCATGGAACAATGGATCCAGGGGCTGAGAAATATCGACTCCTTTCATACATGCAACTCTGTAGCAGATCATATAAATCCAAAGCATGTACTCAAACATCTCGTAATCCCGATGTCCTTTGGTTCTCACCTTGAAATCTAGAGCACCAGTGACATCTGCACCCTCTACAACGACATTACCGGCATACTCGGAAAGTACGTCAGCGAATACAGGCATCTTCTTTTCTGTTCCGTCATCAATCAGAACAAGAAGCGTTCCTGTATTTACCGCATTATAGTACCCGTGGATGAATTCCTCAAACACTCCACCAAAAACCGGGCAGCGGAGTGTTTCACTCAGCTTAAGGCTTCCTTCGCCGACAACGCCTGCCAGATTCGGCGTCCCGACAAGCTTGATATCCTGTGAATTTGCAAATACTGACCCGTGGACTTCGATCCACTGTGCTGCATCATCAATAATCACATGCATGTTCTCGACAGTATCTTTATATGCATTTACAGCATTTTCATATTCTGCTTTTGATACCTTTTCGTGTGCAGCAGCCCACTCCAGCGCAAAGAGCATCAGATTGGCTGTTGTACAGATAACGCCTTTGGTCTTTGACTGCAGGTCAGCCTCTTCTCCGCAGTTTACAGTCAGGATATAATCCGCATATTTATTGATGATGGTCCCCGAATCATCAACACCTGACATGGATGCCGTCAGACAGCCTTTTTTCTTTCCCTCTTCCATGACGCGTGCTGTGCTCAGACTTGTTCCGCTCTGGGAAACACCGATCAACAATGTTCCGGCAGGATCTGCAGGAATCATTTCTTCCAGCTGATATGGATACAGGGCTGTGACCGGAATCTGCATATATTTCTGCATGTAATCCGCTGCAGAAAGTGAAGCAAAGTAACTGGATCCGCTGCCGGTAATAATGATATGTGTGTATGGCTTCTTGACCGCTTCCCTGAACAGTTCCTTTCTGCCTGCCAAGATCTTATCCAGATAGACTGAGGTTTCACGGACATTCTCTTCTATTGTTCCCATTCTGTCCACCATTAACCAAGAATTCCAAAGTATGCACCGACGATGCCGACAACTGTCATAATAACAATCATGACGATTGGCGAAATATTCTTTTTGACAATGCCGTAGTATGTGGCAACGAAGACTAGCAGGGATGCAAGGCACGGCATGATCTGATTAAGCAGGTCTGAAATGGTCATTGTGTTGGCACCATCAGAGAATGAAGCGACGATATTCAGATTCACAAGGCTTGCGGACATTGCACCTACAACAACCAATCCGAGGATGGTTGCTCCTTCCAGTAATTTTGCGAGGCGGCCGTTTGACTGGACATCGGAAAGGAATGACGTTCCCATCTTATAGCCGGCATTCATCAAGCCTATTCTGACGGCGAATGCCGGAATGTTATAGATCAGGAAGAACAGAATCGGGCCAAGAATGTTGCCCTGTACCGCAAACGTTGTTCCGATAGCCGTAGCGATGATTTTCAGAATGCCCCAGAAGATAGAATCGCCAATGCCGGATATCGGGCCCATCAGTGCAATTTTTGTTTTGTTGATTGCAGAAATATCGAAATCCTTATTTTTGGCAGCTTCTTCTTCCATTGCCGCAGCAATGCCAAGATTCAGAGTCATGCACTGATTGGTGACGTTGTAGAATGCAAGATGTCTCTGCAGCGCCGCCTTCATTTTTTCCTTGTCTGGATACAGCTTCTTAAGTACTGGTATCATTGCATATGCAAACGCGATATTTCCCTGCTTTTCATATCCCCAGGAAAAGGAGCATCCGCAGGATCTCCACATTGTGCGGTCAAGATCCTTACGAGTCACAGCTGTATTTTCAGAAGTCATCTTCTTCATCTCCCTCTTTGTTTACTTCAGCAGCGGAATTTCTGGCTGCAGTCTGACAAACGATCATGGCAAGAATCAAGCCAAATATTGCGACACCAAGAATCGGCATATTCAGATAAGCAACCATTGCAAATCCACACAGGAAGTAATACCAGTTGGCCTTCGTCAGCATTGTCTTTGCCAGCAGGCTGAATCCAATTGCAGGGATCAAGCCAATGGCGATGTTCATTCCGGTTGTTATGAATGAAGGGATTGAGTTCAGGAAACTGCTGACTGCATCGGATCCTACAGCGTAGGATATCGTCACAACAAGAGACAGCATCAGTGCCATGCCGAATCCTGTCATCCAGTGAACTCTTTCGATTCCTGCAGTACTTCCTTCTGCCGCATACTTGTCTGCTTTTCTCTCAAACAGAGAAACTACATAACCGTAATAGAAGTTTTTCAGAATCAGTGCCAGTGATGAAATCGGCAGTGCCAGAACCAGAGCGCTCTCTGCGGAAGCTCCGGACTTAATTGCAAATGCTGTGCCGAGAATCGTTCCTGTCATGGCATCCGGAGGAATGACTGCGCCGATGGATGTTGCGCCTAGGAAAGCAAGTTCAAGCGTCCCGCCGATCATAACGCCTGCTTTTACGTCTCCAAGGACAATGCCTGTAACCATGCCGACCATAATCGGCTGTGAGATGAAGTTTCTTCCGCCGGCATTTTCGATGACATAAATCAGAAATGTCATCAGGCCAAGTAACAATGCAATTTTCATTATCTTTTCCTCTTTATTTTGTGTAATCCGTTTGTTTCATCGATGGTACGCTTTGGGCAAAGATCTCATCCCCTGCGTCAAGAAGTTCATTCAGCATTCCTTCTTCTTCACCTGAAACACTGAATGTCTTGTTGATCTGACGGTAATCAGGCTGTCCGATAACATTGCCCAGATTGATTTTTTTAATTGCAGGGCATGCCTTTGCAAGTTTATATGCATCGGCAACGCACCCTACGATCACAAATAATCGGTACTTATCTGTAACTCCGCTGTTAATTGCTGTAATTGAATTCTGAATGTCCTTAATTACCAGTTTGGTTCCTTCCGGTTTGGCAGCCCGCATAGCCATTTTATTGACACTGTCGTTGACGATCGCATCATTCGCAATCAATATGCAGTCAGCATTCAGATGTCTTACCCAGCTATATACGATCTGCCCGTGAAGAAGGCGGTAATCCACTCTCATCATTAGAATCATAATGATTTTCCTCAAAAGTCCTCTGTTTCTTCCTCAGCTGACTGTACAAAGCAGCCGATGAAATTTTTATTGTTTTCGACTATTTCTGAAAGTCGGGCCTGGATATCTTCAGCATCGTTAATCTGCAGAATTTCCAGAACCAATGCCAGATTCATGCCGAATACAAGACTATACCCATACTGTCTCTGTTTCTTTGCAAATTCGGTATTTACTGAGCCTCCAAGAACATCTGTAATCACTACGTACGTATCCCCTGGATCTGCGGAGGAGAAAAGTCTGTCAATCAGTACATCTACAGAAGATGCCCCTTCTGTATATGCGCAGAGCGTCTGTATCCGTTCTGTGCTTCCCGCAATAATTCCAACCGAGTCCTTCATACCGTCTGCAAGTTTCCCGTGAGACGCAAGTACTATCCTGATCATTCCCATCTCTCTTTCCTCATATTTGCCGGCTTTTATATGACTAGTCATAATTTAATATTTGACTAGTTAAATGTCAATAGCTAGCATAATATTTTTACAAAAATTGCTGTAGGCAAGTCAAATACGGGTATTATTTTCCTTGTCGAATGTCCTTAAAACTATTTTCAGCGAAGAAAAACGGCATAAATACGGAAAGTCATGATTTATTACGTGTACCGGCTAAAAAAAAAAAACAGTCAGTTTCATATAAATGGCTATTCATTAATTGATTTTGTATACATTTTTATATATATTATTCGTATGAAATTAGCTAAATATCAAAAGATAGAAGATTATATTGTCAAGAAAATTACTAACGGTGAACTGCAGGTAG
The DNA here is from genome assembly GCF_900240265.1 of Galactobacillus timonensis. Classification (NCBI taxonomy): domain Bacteria; kingdom Bacillati; phylum Bacillota; class Erysipelotrichia; order Erysipelotrichales; family Erysipelotrichaceae; genus Galactobacillus; species Galactobacillus timonensis. The sequence continues at coordinate 1,391,105 of NZ_LT964739.1, read as the reverse complement.
GTGATCAGATACCTACCGAGAATGAACTGTGCGACACATTTCATTTTTCAAGGATGACTGTCAGCAAAGCATTGGAAAACCTGAGCAATCAGGGACTGATCCAGCAGATTCCGGGAAAGGGCAGCTTTGTCACAAGGCCCTCTATTACTAAGTCAACTCGGTCTATATCAAGCTTTACAGAGGATATGGCATCTATCGGTCTACGTGCTGGATCGTCCCTGATCCAGTACAGGATTGTATCCGCTGCCGAAGTCCCGGAAATTGCGGCTAAACTTCGGGTTCATGATAATGACATGATACACTTTTTCGAACGTCTTCGGACAGGAGATAATAAGCCTATTGCCATGAGTTATTCCTATATCTCAGCCAAGCTTGTGCCTGCAATAGATATCAACTCTTTGAATGCATCATTTCAGAATTATCTTGATTCCATCGGCATCACTCCCATAAGAATGCTGACAACACTATCAGCTGTCAATCCCACGGAAAAACAAAAGCAGCTGCTTCGGATCAATAACACAGCATTGCTTTGCAATGCAAGTATTATGTTTCTGCGCAAAAACGGTGAAGAAATTCCTTATGAATACACACAGACCTTTTACAATGGGACGATGTATTCCTATACAAATGAAACTTATGTAAGCGAGCCGTGACTCATTCTCCTGTGGATATTTTGAATTCAGCCGAAATATTTCTGGAATATCCCCGTTTACATATGATCGAGGGTGTCCTCCCCGGCAACGTATGGTGATGTACTTCTGCTGAGCTGAAACGCTTCAAAATGAAAATATGGTTTGTTCAGCAGGACAGCCCATGGCAGCGCAAACATAAAACACAGGTTCTCTTCCCGAAAGTGATAAACCGGCTGTTCACCGGTTGACGGGAAACCGTACCTGTGTTTTTCTTGTTCCGTGAATAAATAAAAGACTGTAAACACCCTCTTCCACAAGTCTGTTTACAGCCACCTAGAAAGGCAATATCAATGGTACTTGGCAAAGGGCTTTCTTTCAAGCCTGCTGAGCTGATCATCAGAAAAAACAGAAAGAGAAAATGGAAAAAGCAGAAAGGCGATCCGGAAGAGTGGAATCCGGATCATGTCATACAGCTTGCGTATGAAATGATGCTTGAGGCGGTCACCCTGCCTGCAGGATGGAGAATGTGGGGCTCCTATTTCCGCTGGGTGTTCATTAAAGGCCAGGGCAGAGCGCTACTGCGTGTCCAGAGAGTCGGGCGAAGGAAACCGGACGGCGGGTATGAGACACATGCCATACTGTTCCGGAATGCCGTTCCGTATCTGGAGAATACAGCGGATTTCTTTCTTGATGTGATGGAAGCCGCTGAGAAGCACAAACCCGAGGAAAACCCGGATCTCTGTGACAGAGACTGCTCATGGTTTCAGTGGCTGAAAAGGAAGATGGAAGAAGAGCGGAAGAAACTGAAGACTCTTGATCTGACAGTAAGAAGCGACAGGTTCGAAGTCTGCACCGCTTTTGTACAGAATTTCTCACGTCAATTTTTCCAGAACAGCCGCCTGAAGGTACTGCTTTACGAGAACATTGCAACATAACTCAGACTGAATATTCCGCTGGTGTGAAGTATTTTCGATGCGTAAGGAGACGAATCTTATGCAAACCTGCGCAATTCACAGCGGAACAGCCGCTTCAGGCATGGAAAAGGAACGCTTTATCACAGGACCGGACAATCCGGTCTGTTTCGGCATGGGAAGACTGTATGAAAATTGAACAGCTTGATGAGAAGCAGAGAAGTCTGTGTGCTGTGTTCCAGCTGGAAGCGGAAGATGTAGAAGACATCAATGTCAGAGAGAAAGGAGAAACACTCTTCGTTGAACTGACACTGATCCCAAGGTATGAGCCCTGCCCGTCCTGCGGATGTAAGGATCCGCCGCCAAAGGTAAACAAATACGTGACGAAAAGGATCCGGCACTCGGCGCTCTCCGGCAGAGAATGCATTGTCATCTATCATGCAAGGCGGTATGAATGCCGGTGCTGCGGTCATACATACTACGAGAAAAATCCGCTTACGTTCAAAAAGCAGAAGATATCAGTTCTGACAGTCAATAACGTACTGGAAGATCTGAAAGATCCTGCCGTGACATTCACATCGACAGCGGAAAGAAACCATATCTCACCGACCAGTGCGGCATCGATCTTCGACACACACGTGAACATTCCCCGTCAGAAGCTTCCTGAATACCTTGATATTGATGAGGTATACAGTTTCAGGCATAAGGAACTGGACTCCAAGTATGTCTGTGTACTGTATGACTTCACCGGAAAGACACCGGTGGATCTTCTTCCTTCACGTCAGAAGAGATGCCTGCGGAGCTTCTTTGAATCTATCCCGCAGGCAGAACGGGACAACGTGAAGCTTGTATGCTCAGACATGTGGGAAGACTATCGCTGGGCAAGCAGAACCTTCCTCAGACATGCCTGTCACGCGGTGGATCGATTCCACATTTCAAAAGAAATCAATGACCAGGCAGACAGAGTAAGGCGGCGTCTGATGAAGAACTGTCCCCGCCGCAACCCGGATGGACACGGAAAGAACCCGGATTACTATCTGTACAAGACATGGAACTGGGTATTGTGGCGGCGTGATGATGAAACTGACGATGCCGGCCATCTTCTGTTTGCGACCAACGCCCCGGGAAAATACAACAGCGTACTGAAGGAGACATTGAACTACTACCAGATCAGAGAAAAGCTTCTTTCTCTCAGTCCCGAGCTGAAAGAAGCCTGGGAGCTGAAGGAATCACTGATCAGGTTCTATGAAGAAAATACAAGAAAGACAGCAGAGAAACAGTTCCCGGAACTGATCAGGAAATTCAGGAATTCATCCGTTCCCGAAATGAACAGCTTCGGCGTGACGCTGACCAGCTGGCGGAACGAGATTCTCAATTCGTTTGATATTGTGGATGCCTGTTATGAAATAGACCCCGCTACAGGTGAGGTCAGCACTCAGGGCGTCCGTCCGACAACCGGTCCGCTGGAACGGAGAAACGGACTGCTCAAGAAAGCATCGTGCGGCTATACGAACTGGGAAAGATTCCGCAACCGCGGACTGTATATCCTTATGCCGGACACAGACGAACGCATCACATCGATGGAAGCTGCACGGCGCAGTGATCAGAAGCGCAGAGAACAATACCTGCAGGCGGCAGAGAAACGGCGGGAGGAGATCGAAGAATACAACAAGGCGCTGACAGAGAATGCCATCGGTAAGAAGAAGGAAAACAAGCCGGTGCCTGCTGAAAGCAGAGAAGAAGTGCCGGTATCGAATGCGGTCTCCTACAGCCACGATGGAGGAAAACATGTATAAAGACTATTTCGGAATGACCGGAGAACCGTTTTCCAGGAACGTACCGGTCAGTGAGATGTACGAATCAGCGGAGCTGAAGGAAATGGCGGAAAGGCTGCGGGCAGGCATTGCCGGCAATGAGTTCATGATTCTGGTCAGTGAACCAGGATGCGGAAAGACGACGCTGCTGAGGCGCCTGTATAAAGAAAATGAAGATGTGCTCTTCATCTATGTCAACGGGCTGAATACAAACACCCGCAAGCTGTACTGTGACATTCTCAGGCAGATGGGAATTGATATCGGCTATTACCGTGTCGATGCCAGGGAGCTGGCCAAATCACAGCTTGCCCACCTTCACAGAGAAGGAAAGAAGGTATGCCTGGTCATTGATGAGGCGCATGTGCTCCGTATCAATCTTCTTCATGAAGCACAGTACCTGCTGAACGAGGCCTATGATTCAGAAAGCTATCTGTCAATGGTTCTGTGCGGACAGCCGAAACTCTGGAAGAAGATGACAGACGTGAATGAGTATCATGCGATTGAGGACCGCTTCCAGATCGGCTGCACGCTTCACCCGCTGAACCTGAACGAGACACAGGAATATATCAGGCATTGCCTTCAGTGCTGCGGATGCACGCGCAGTCTGTTTACAGAGGACGCTTATCAGGCCATTCAGAACAACACCGGAGGAAGAATGCGGAGAATCAACCGCATCTGTACAACGGCCCTGATGTATGCGGCACAGAACAATATGAATACCATTGACGGAAACACCATTCACTATATCGAACAGCACGAGATGCTTTGCATGAACAGAAATGAAACAGAAGACAGAAACCTGCTCAGCGAATGAAGAGAAGCTGAGAAAAGAATGCCGGAACCTTGAAGCAGCGCTGTACAGTGCCGGCTATACCATCGACGAGATCAGAAATATCAGAGAAACCGGATGCCTGCAGCTGTCGCTGAAGCTTGTCTGCACGAAAAACTGACGGTGCTGTAACATCTGCAGAGCCCGCAGGCATTCAGCCTGACTTCAGAAGCTCCGCACAAAAATATGGTCGGCCTGACCTCCAGTAATCTTGGAGCGCATCAGAGCCGACCATACGTATTTTTGGAGCACCCTGNACAGTGCCGGCTATACCATCGACGAGATCAGAAATATCAGAGAAACCGGATGCCTGCAGCTGTCGCTGAAGCTTGTCTGCACGAAAAACTGACGGTGCTGTAACATCTGCAGAGCCCGCAGGCATTCAGCCTGACTTCAGAAGCTCCGCACAAAAATATGGTCGGCCTGACCTCCAGTAATCTTGGAGCGCATCAGAGCCGACCATACGTATTTTTGGAGCACCCTGTTTAGATCAACAAGAGTAACCCGGTTATCCCGGATATCTGCAACTGAATATCCAATTTGTCTGAACATTACCTTAATCATCCTGTATTTCCTTTCATTTATTTGGGGGCGTTTCGCCCCCAGAATTCCTATCGCCGGATTCTTCGGGGTTCGCCAAGCTGTTCCTTATCACTCGTAATCTTCTTTTCAAAGAAGAAGGCATCATCTTCATTTTCCACTGCATAGCCTCTAAGAGCCCCGCCTTTATCAAAGATATTCAGGCCCCATTCAACGATCAGATGGAATTCAGCAAACCGCTGAACATAAAAGTACTGGGATTTTGATAGTTTCACATTTGGCAGCTTCTCTTTCCCTTTCAGCCGGATGTGTTTTGAAATCATAATTAGTCGTTCATTCCTGCTAAGACGATTGAAATGCGTATCCATGGTAAGCTCTGCAAGCCGTATATCGTTATAGTGCTGATGATCTTCTTCATTGATCCGATTGCGCTGATGATGCGGATCATTGGAAACGGCTATGATGGAGCGGGAGAAGCCTGTTGTGGCTCTCCCGTTGTCTGCTTCCTTATTGATGTAAATCACCCCGTTTTCGTCCGGAATCATCAAGTCTCCGCCATAATCATCATTCAGGTCATTCAGCATCCGAACCATGCAGTAGAAGCGTTCATACTGTGTCATTGGAGCTGTAATGATGTTGTCCCAGCGTCTCATGTATTCTCTCCTTTCTCATCGTCAATAAGCGTCGGCAGGGCCAACACGACAATTCTCAGAATGCTGTCCGGCACCGTCCCTGCGCGGCAATCAGCTTTGAAGGCTTCAAGGCTGTAATCCTTCGCTGCGCAAATAGAATGGATCGCTTCAAGAACTTCCTCCGGCGCATTCCGCAGATAGTGCAGGACAAAATCGTTCGCAATTTCTTCATTGGTCCGATGCCGCCGCTCATCCTCCTTAATGTCGGTTTTCAAGACAAGCAAGCCGTTTTGAACAGCGCGTCTCCAGGAAGGATCGTCAAAATCATTTTCACGGTTATACTTATCAAATCCGTCGGATAGTTCTTTCCGGATCTTATCAAGTCGCTCTCTCGCTCCCATCGTTCTCTCCCTCCTTTGGTGCTTTTGTTCGGTGGTTCTTCAGGGGGGATGATTCCCCCTGAACTCACCATTCCAGCTTGCTAACGGCCTCGTTGATCTGCTTCCAGATCGCCTTCAGCTCATCGACCTGTTCCGGATCCAGACTCTTGTATCTCGTCTTGATCAGGCAGTCGAGATAGGTTTCAGCTGTCTTCTTGTGTTTCCGGAATATCTTCTGTTCCTCCGTAATCTCCTGGGACCGCTTGTCTTTTGCCTCCTTCTGCGGATCATCGTCAACGAACGTTGCTTTCTCGTTACGGTTCTTTTCCGTGAAGAAATCTTTGATGTAGTGTTCTGAAATACCTGTATAACTGGCAATCAGCTGCCGTTCCCTCTGTCCCTTCTCCTTCGTGATCTTGCCCTGAAGAATCAGCGTATGGATTGCTGCCTGGCATTTCAGAATCACGTTGTTCTTCTCGTCATTCGTCATGTCCCGCTGTGCATTTGCCGAAATGATGTTCAGCATTTCCATCGGTGAGGTCAGCGGCTTCTGCGTGTAGAGAACAGGTGCCTTTCCTGTGATGTCCTTGCCCTGGAATCGGTAGGTTCTGCCTTGGGAATTGAGCAGTTCCAGCGCCATCTTGCGGCGGTGACCGGAGAGAAGCACAATGCCGTCATTGGGGTCTTCATAGGCAGTCAGTGGTGAAATCAGGCCCTGATCCTCAATGTTCTCGGCAAGTTCCTCGATCTCGTTGCAGTCATACGGATTCTCCGGATTGCGCTGAATATCCGTCAGTTCCACCAGGAAGATGCGGTTTGCATTCAGATCCAGTGCTTCATCCTTCGTGTTGCCGATAATGCTGGAAATGTTGAACGTGGGTGTTTTCGTTGTCATGTCAGTTTTCCTCCGCAATTACTTCGTTGATCAAAGTCCTGTAGTCTTCCGCAACCCCGTTTTTCGGATCGTCAATCAGAAGACGGTTTGAGAATGTTGCCCGCTTTACTGGCGCGCTCTGGTAACGGATTTGGGATGTGAATACGCGATTGCCGTAAGCGTTTCGCAGCTGCTCAATGATGTCTCTGTCCGTGTTGTTGCGGTTGATCATCGTGATCAGAATCCGGATGTCTAACGGCTCCTCACGGTCAAGGCTGCCGATTACATTCCGGCAGTGATCCCATGTAGCCTTCACTCCGGCAATTCCGCCCGCATCAATGTTTGTCGGAATGATGATCTGCCGTGCAGAAAGAACGGAATTGATACTCATGAGGTTGATGGAAGGATTGTTGTCGATGAAAATTTCTTCAAAGTCTAAAGGCTTCAGGATCTTCTTCAGGATCAGCTGCGGGAACCCGGAAACCGTCGTACTCTGCAATTCGTAGATCGTCGAGAACAGATCCAGCCGTGCCGGAAGAACATAAAGGTTTTCCGTATTGGACGGATAAATGCAGTTCTCAATCGGCGTCAGGCCCTTCAAGGCTTCGACAATGCACGGATCCGTCGGATCGTAATTCGGAAGCAGTGAAGCAGTCGCATTCGCCTGTCCGTCAGCATCGATGAGAAGTGTCTTGCGTCCGGATTTTGCAAATCCCGCTGCAAGCTGAATGGAAGTTGTTGTTTTGCCTACGCCGCCTTTGACGTTGAGAATTGATCTGATCATGGGTTTTCCTTTCCGGGACGTTTCGTCCCCAAATTGTTTTTCCTGTGCGGGGGCGTTTCGCCCCACGGCGAGTATTGATGCTTTATGCCTGCGCCGCTGCTCTCATTTCTGCTAAGAGTGCTACCCTGTCTACCGGAGCTTCTTCCTCGTCCATCCTCGACAATTCTTCAGCCAAAGCCTTACGATCCACTGGTTTTGAATCCTCGTCCGATGGTGTCGCAATGGGCTTATCTTTCTCGTAGTAGTACGCTGGCAGCACTTCTGTCCGCCGCCGACGCTTACGGAACCTATAGGTTTCGATTGTTTCCGGCGCATTGTAGAGGGATGTGAGAATATATGCCTTGGGGTTGTGGACATCTGTACGTACGCTGCTGAAGCAGTCCAGGAAATATTCGATGTCATCACCGGACAGCCGCATGAAACGTTCCCTGGCCTCCTGGCTGGAGTAGTTGCGTTTGCCGATGGTCACGGATGCGGATCTGTCACAGGCAGAAGTCATATCTGCGCATAAGCGGACAATTTCCTGAAGTAATGGCTTATCGGAAGCGTGTTCCGGTTTGTTCATCAGCTTGTCGATGTTGAATTGTCTGGTGTAGTAGGTGTTGTAATCAGCGGGCTGTTCCTGAACAGTTGCGAAAGCGGAAGGAGTATCTTCGGAAGACTCGGATTCCTGGAGGATCGCTCCATCCATCGGTTCTGCGTTTTCGGATAGATAGATAGATTCCTTAGAATAATCAGTCTTACTAATATCAGTCTTGATAGTGTCAAATTTTTTTACACGGCGTGTAAAGTTATTTAACACGGCATTTTCGGCCTCAGGAGCGTCATTTTCGTCCGTGTCAAAATTTTTTACACGGGCAGTTTTCTCATCTTCTGGACCGGATTCTTCGGTATCATCAGACGGATCGGTGTCTTCTTCCTTCGGTTCAATCACAAGCTTCTTCAGGTAAATTTTGGATGCCCTGCCAATTCCGCTCTGGCTGCGTCTCAGAAGATCCGCAGCTTCCAGCTCATCAAGACGCTTGATGGCGCTTGGCCTTGAAATATGGAACGCTTCCTGGATTTCCTTCAATGTGTAGATAATGAAAGCATTTCCATTTTTGTCGAACCATTCATTGGCAAGAGACAGAGAGAGACGATCCAGCAGGAAGGCATAGAGAACCTTGGCTTCTGCGGACATGGGAATATATTTTTCTTCGGTAAACAGTGCTTTCGGAAGCTTAAAGAAGCTGAGTGTTTCTGCATCCGAACGGCTGAAATACGTGTTTGTCATAGATTTCTCCAAGATGGGACGTTTCGTCCCAAAAATTTGTGAACTACTGTAGGGTTGAAAACATTTGTGATGCGTGATAAATTTCATTACGTAAGCAGAGCCAAAAGGCCGCGCTTAAAACACCTTGGATTTGGCCATTCTTTTTTGAAGGTTTGAATCCCAGGACCATTCGGATCAGAAACTGATGCGGTGCGCCAACACCCTCAGAACTTCTCCCGTTTGGAAGCAATGATCTAATAATCCGTCGGGGACCATAGAGCATTACCTGGATGAGCAATCATCCTCTTTTTTTTGCTTTCTTATGTATTCTTCTCAGTTTCTTCCTTCTCCTTCCTTTGGCGTTCCTTTTCCTCATCGATTTCTTTCCCGATTCTTTGGAACACCTCTTCAACAGAACGGCCCGTCGCTCCCGCAAAATCAGTCAGGAACAAGACAGTTGGATTACAAGACTTGTCAGGGTTATTAACTACCCTCCTTAAGTTTTCGTAAGAAAAACTCATTCGTTTCCCAAAGGTATTAAGGGGTTCATCTCCAACTATTTCTTTCAGAACCTTCCTTGTGGCTGTGTTCACATATGCAAGATCACACGAGCTACTTTTGGCCGTTGGTTTTGGATTTTTTCGTGACGTACGATTCTTTGCCGTCACCCGCATCACCTCCTTTTCTGGAAAACGAACCTTCTACACAAACCAACGTAATGACGAAAAAAGGCCATTACGCAGGTAGTTTTATCTGCATAATGACCTAGTTGTGAAAATTTGGCTGGGACAGCGAGGTTCGAACTCGCGCATTGGGGAGTCAAAGTCCCCTGCCTTACCGCTTGGCTATGTCCCAACAGCGGTATTATTCTACCGCATATCTCCAATCAGTCCAAGGTGCTCAAAGGCACGGTAAATTCCATCTTCCTCGATCCCGGAAGTCACATAGTCCGCCGCCTTCTTCACTGCTACCGACGCATTGCCCATGGCGACGCCAATACCTGCCGCCCTGAGCATCGGAATGTCATTGGCCGAGTCTCCGACCGCAATCGAATCCCCCTGCGCAATGCCTTCCTTCTGCAGATATTCAATCAGGCCGCTTCCCTTGGTAATCCCCGGCAGCGTCACTTCGCCGCCAAGTGCTTCCGCCCCCGCCGCCGATACGATGCGGGCAATTTCCCAGTCTTTGCCAAGTGCCGTTTCTGCCAGTTTCCGGTCTGTATTCGGCGTATAGAAGAAATCGATCTTATTGATGGGTTCTCCTTTGTACTCATCCAGCCGGCGCATATGGTCTGCCGGAAAGAACAGACGCACCGGATCCGGTGGATCAATGCCCCATGCCGCAAGAGCGATCGGATCGTTCCAGGACGCATCGATGCCATGCAGCGAAAGACCCGCACCTGCCGGAATCATGATATGAATGAGACGCGCAATATCCGCCGCCGCAAAAAAGTGGGCAAAAACGATCGCATGATTCTTGATCAGTCCCACACCGTTTGAAAAAAGGATGCTGTCAAAGAGCTCCTGATGTTCGGGACGCGCCGTATGGTACACGCGGCCCGTATCGAGAATCAGATGATGCCCGTTTGCCTTCGCCGCTGCCAGAGCATGATACGTTGACTCCGGCATCGTAAAGGTATGGTGCGAAAACAGTGTCTGATCGTAGTCAAGAAAGATGTATTTCTTCTTCATGCCTGTCCATTATCTTCAATGGGATGAAAAAAGGACAGAAGAATTTCTTCCTCTGTCCTCAGTATTTACTGCAGTCCGTCAGCTTGCGCTTCACGCCGTTGAGAATTACATAACCCTCTTCCGGCTCATCGTGAACGATATAGCGGGGGCCGAATTCCTTAGCCATTGCCGATTCCTCAGGATGATGATGACCCTCATTTGTGTCGCAGGTCAGATCTTCACGACGCGGAACAGCATGTCCATCGCTCGATACCGTCCGGCGCATATTTGTATTTTTCCCCGCACCATTACGTTTCGCCGCGTTGGCCGCCGAGGAGATAACAATCAGGACCAGGAAAATGACGATGAAGGTGAAAAATACACCGAAACCCATGTTCATAATATCGGCTTAGTTCTGCGCCGGCTGATCGCTGACGGATTCCTTGAGGGCCGTCAGTGTCCCGGTCAGATTGGCAATATCGGAAGGCACAATGATCTTGGTCGCATTGCCATCGCCAACCTTTTCAAGTGCCTCCAGAGAACGAAGACGAATCACGGTCTCATCCGCTCCGGCATCTTTGATCATTTTGATGCCATCGGCTGTTGCCTGCTGCACCTGACGGATCGCTTCCGCCTTACCTTCAGCTTCACGGATCTCGGCTTCCTTGCGTGCTTCTGCCGCAAGAATCGTTGCCTGCTTCTCAGCTTCGGCGTTCAGAACCGCACTTTCCTTCTTACCTTCCGCCGTAAGAATCATCGACTGTTTCTGACCTTCTGCCGTCAGAATGGCTGCACGCTTCTCACGTTCCGCCTTCATCTGCTTTTCCATCGCATCGCGGATCGCAGCCGGCGGCGTGATCGACTTTACTTCGACACGTGTGCAGCGAATGCCCCACGGATCCGTTGCCGCATCCACTGTCGACAGCATGATTCCGTTGATTCTTTCACGCGAAGTCAGTGTCTCATCCAGTTCCATGTCACCGATAATGTTACGCAGCGTAGTCGCCGTCAGATTTTCCATGGCCATAATCGGATTCTCGACGCCATAGGCATACAGTTCCGGATCAATGACCTTAAAGTACACAACCGAATCAATCTGCATCGTGACATTATCCTTGGTAATCACCGGCTGCGGCGCAAAGTCAGCGACCTGTTCCTTCACCAGAACACGGCGGCGTACCGTATCAATGAACGGAACCAGCAGATGCGGACCCGAGTTCCAGGTTGCCTGATAGCGGCCAAGACGCTCCACGACATACGCACTCCCCTGCGGAACAATGCGGATGCTCAGGCCAAGAATAATGATGATAACGGCAATAAGAATCAACCATCCAAGCATAAAATGAATCCTCCTAAACCAAGTATAGCAGAGAACAGCTGTCCCCCGCTTTTCCTGGAAAGCTCAGTTTTCAACCGCAGAAATAATATCAACATACGATTGATACATGGCGTTGTATTCGCTGTCGCTCAGCCTGCTTGATTCATCGACCATTTTAAAACTGTCGGGAAGTCCGACGCGATGTCCGACAATCTCTCCATTCTTAATTCCTGCGACAAGAGGAATCGAAAATGTGGGCTCTCCTGCTTCGTTCCGGATGTCGAACGTGCTCACCAGCAGGTTGAACAGACGCTGGTATATCTTCATTCCTTCCCCGCTGTTAAGCGTGACGGAATCATCATTATCAATCGTTGACCGTCCCGCATCGATGTAATAGATAAGAACCCCTTCATCTTCAGCAGCTTTGGTTATGATCGGAAGCGCCAGCTTGCAGAAGGGACAGCCTTCTCTTCCGTAATACAGAATTCCGGTCCCGTCCTGTTCAATAAATACGGCAGACTCTTCCAGTGAAATTTCAACAAATGAAGGATTGGGAGTACCTTCAGCCAGTACAACAGGAGCAAATGCCGTTGGCGGCAAAGAGGGAACTTCGGCTTCCACAGCGCTATTCTCTGCCGCTTCGCCACCGCATCCACTCAGCAGCAATAAGAATACTGTTAGTATTGAACCGAATATCTTCTTCACGTTAGTTCTGCCTTTCATAGATATTTAGAAAACGAAAATCCGGAATGTCAGTGCTCCAGGCAGCCTAAATATACTATATTTTTTTCTTTTGTCACTATATGCCGTATCCTTCATATCTGTTCCTGCTTCGACCATTTGTTACATCTGAGACACAATTTGAAACATGAAGGTACAGGAAGGCCATGATAGAGGGATTCATCATCTGCCGAAAAAAAATCCGGAGGCGTGCCTCCGGAAATTTTTTGGATATTTAAAAATTTGAGGGGATGGTGACCTGCATTTCAAGGTGATGGGGTTGCCATCTTTTATGTATGTCTGTGAAAGTTTAAGACTCTGGGGTTTGCTTTTTTTGTACAGGTATTGTTCGAATTGGATGAAAAAGACTATCCTTCAGGTAAAGGAGGAATGTTGAGCTCCTGGCAATAATAAAAGCTGGCATCCCCAAACCCTTCGCAGTCCAGCATATGCCAGCGACTCCATTATAGACCTGTCTGATGATCATGATTCATTGTCATTTGCACAAGCTCGTGGAGTTTGTTAAGAATCGCCTGATTCATTCCTCAAACGATTCTTCCACACAGGAAATCATTACAAGAGCTGTTCAGGTCTTTTATGATCAGTCGGTTTCCGAACTGATTGTGAATAATGGCTATCTGTATTACGCAAAGTACAGCAGAAGATTTACCATTCTTGATCATACTGTGCCACTGATCATTAAGCGTGTTTACCGGAAAGGCTCGTCTGCAGATGCAGTTCTGCTGTCTTTCATGATCCCCTACAGCAGCCGCACCGCGGACGATTTTACCGCTGTTCTTACTTCATGCGGGGATCGTTCCTTTACCGTTGAAGAAAGCGGTAATTCCTTTGACTATGACGCTGTACGGCTGATCCGCTGGAAGTTCAACCGGTACTGGCAGAGTATTCTCAATACCAGGCGCATTTACCTCAATACGGATATAACCACGAATTGTATTACCCTGCTTGGCAGGCAGTTCCTGCAGAACAGAAAGCTGCGCTGCCAGCTCGTTTTCACATGACCTCTTTTTCTCACAGCAGGAATATCAAAGAAGCCTCTGCGTTCCTATTCTGAGGGCAGAAGGGATGAAAGCCGATCAATACCGAACGAAGGAACGTTTCACCTCATCATTTTGAAGAAAAGCCCTTCGTTCATCATTTTGATTCGGCTTTCCGGAAAGGAATTCATGCATGGTATACGGTATTCAATCGATTCCCTGCAGAATCAGAGGTCATCGGTATGTCTCTTAACACGAATAAAGAGGACATCATGGAGCTCTTCGGCCTGGAAGACAGTGATGTGGAGGACTTCCAGTATCAGAACTTGAATGGAAATGCACAGATCTCAGTCCGGCTCGTTCCGCACTATGAGCCCTGCCCGGAATGCGGCTGTAAAACTCCAAGGATCAAAGATTATTACTGGAAGAAGATTACGCACAGTGTTCTTTCTGATCGTAAATGTACGCTGCTTTACCGGGCCAGACGATATGTCTGTCCGGTATGTCATCGAACCTATGCAGAGAAGAATCCATTCTCCTTTGGCAGTATGAGTATCTCCGCATTCACGGTTCAGAGAGTGCTCACGGATCTGAAGAACTATAACGAGACATTCTCTTCCGTTGCGCGCAGGTATCATCTCTCTCCTGCCACAGCTGCCTATCTGTTTGATGATCACGTCAGTCTTCCCAGGAAACCTCTGCCGGAGATGATCAGCTTTGATGAAGTCTATGCCTTCCGCAACTACAGCGAGAAATTCGTCTGTGTTCTTATGGATTTCCAGAGACAGACGCCCATTGATTTCCTGAACTCCAGACGGGAAGATCGGCTGCTCAGCTACTTTATGAAGATCCCGCTGGAAGAGCGGAAGAAAGTCAAAGCCTGTTCCTTCGATATGTACGATACCTATCGAACGGTCATGAAGAAGTGTTTCCCGAACAGTATCGGTATCGTGGACAGATTCCATCTCTGCCAGGAACTGGGACGCCAGACCGACAGTGTTCGAATCCGTGCCATGAAAGGAACCACAAAAGGTTCCGATGAATACTATCTTCTCAAGAAGTTCAACTGGATTCTCTACAGGCATTCCGACAGCAGCACAAAAGATGGTAAGAAGCTGTTCGATCCAAACGGACAGAGAAGATATAACAATCATTTCAAATTTCCGATTAACTACTATGATCTCCGCGAGAAGCTCCTGAAAATAAGCCCTGAGCTGATGGAGTCATGGAATCTGAAAGAAAAAGTATACGACTACTATGAGACCGCCACGCCCAACGATAGGGAGCAGAAACTGAACGAACTGATTACGGAGTTCAGGAAGTCTCAGGTACCGGAAATGCGTCACTTCGCCAGCACACTGACCAAATGGCGGACCGAAATCATCAATTCTCTTACTACCTACGGCTACATCTACAAGGTCGATTCCAAGACCGGCAAACCCAATGCCTATCATAAGCGGATGACCAATGCGATCATTGAAAACCGAAACTCAATCTGTAAGTGCATCAAGAAGAATGCGAACGGCTATCACAACTGGGACAGATTCCGCAACCGCCTCATGTACGTTCTGGACAAGGATGCGACCTACTCATTGAACCCGATACACTCGAATGTCACAAAAACGGCGAAATAAAAACTTGGCCTCACAGCTGTTCAAACCAGTTGTAAGGTCATGTCTTACTTCAGATGACTCGGGCGCTGAGTTCATGATTATGGGGCGCCAGTTACCCCAGAGATTTATCGCTCCGGTTTGACTCTAACCCCACACATTTCAAAAGCGCCAATTTTTTCATTCAGGCATGTACGCCGAGCACCTTGTAATCCTGTGCTTCGACAGCCTTCTTCAGATCCTCATCCTTGACGTCCCTGCTCAGGGTTACGATCGCATTTTTGCGGTCCTTGGAAACGTCCGCCGAAACAACGCCGTCAACGTCCTCCAGCGCCGTCTTGACACGCTTCTCGCAATGCTCGCACATCATTCCTTCAATATCCACTGTCTTGGTCATCTTCGTATCCTCCTTGTTTTCTTCGATGATTCCCGTATATGTATACCCGGCAGTTTCGACTGCCTTTTTCATTTCTTCTTCACGAGGCTGCTTCGTAAATGATACGACCGCCTTCTTCGCCTCATGATCCGCATGCACGTCCACAACGCCGTCAATCTTCTTCAGTGAATCCGCAACCGCCTTCTCGCAGTGCTCGCACATCATTCCATCAACACCGATGGTCATCGATGCCTCTTCCTTAGCCGGTTCTGCGGGAAGCGGGCAGGCTGTCACAGGCTGCTCCGTTTCCGGCAGTGCCTGATGTTTCAAAGGCTTATCATGCTTCGATGAATGAACATCAAACAGGTTCAGGCGCAGCGCATTCATGCATACCGTAAAGCTGGACAGCGACATTGCCGCCGCACCCCACATCGGTGAAATCGAGATGCCACGGTACAGACCTGCAGCCATCGGGATCAAAGCCACGTTATACGCAAACGCCCACACCAGGTTTTCATGAATCGTACGCAGCGCCTGCCGTGACAGACGAACCGCCGCCGCAACATCCGACAGCTTTGAGTTCATCAGAACGATATCGCCGCTGTCGATCGCAACATCTGTTCCACTGCCGATCGCAATGCCGATATCCGCGCGGGTCAATGCCGGCGCATCATTGATGCCGTCGCCGACCATCGCCGTCTTACCACGCTGCTGAAGCTTACGGATCACAGCCTCCTTCTCATCCGGAAGCACACCGGCAATTACCTTCTGAACACCGGCCTGCTTTCCGATCGCTTCCGCCGTCCGCTGATTGTCGCCCGTCAGCATCACGGTTTCAATGCCCATTGCCTGCAGCTGCTGAATTGCGCTGCGAGAGTCTTCCTTGATCACATCCGCCACGGCAATGACGCCGGCAAGCCTGCCGTCTTCCACAAAGAACAGCGGCGTCTTGCCCTGCGAAGCAAGTGCATCGGCCTTCTGTATCCAGGAATCATCCAGCTTCATCCGGCCCTGTACCGACTTCATCGACCCGCCATACAGAGTTTTTCCATTCTGCCGGGCCTGAACGCCATGTCCACTCAGCGCCTGGAAGTCTGTGACATCCTGTGCACTGAGATGTTCTTCTTCCGCCTTTTGAACGACAGCCTGCGCCAGAGGATGTTCACTCCTGGCCTCAAGATTCAGTGCAGACTGCAGAAGCTGTGTTTCGCTGGTTCCTTCCGCAGGAAGAATATCCGTAACTGTCGGTTTCCCCTTCGTGATCGTTCCGGTCTTATCAAAGGCGATGATCTGTACCTTGCCGGCATTTTCCATCGCTTCCGAAGTCTTGAAGAGGATGCCGTTCTTCGCACCCATTCCGTTAGCGACCATGATCGCAACCGGTGTCGCAAGTCCAAGTGCACACGGGCAGGAAATGACAAGTACCGCAATCGCGTGGCTCAAAGCCGTTGCCAATGGCGCTCCGACAATCAGCCAGATCACAAGTACAACGGCACTGATGGCAATAACAGCCGGCACAAATACTGCTGAAACCTGATCTGCAATCCGCGCAATCGGAGCCTTGGTTCCGGCCGCATCCGATACCATCTGAATAATCTGCGCAAAGGTTGTATCTTCACCAACCCGGGTCGCTCTGACCTTTAGATAGCCGGAGCTGTTGATTGTCGCAGCCGACACCTTATCACCAGGGCCCTTATCTACCGGAAGAGATTCACCGGTCAGAACACTTTCATCAATGGCGCTGGTTCCTTCTTCCACGATGCCGTCAACCGGAACTGCTTCCCCGGGCTTGACCGCGAAGATATCGCCCGCCTTCACTTCGTCGACACTGACGACCGTCTCCTTGCCATCCTTGAGGATAGTCGCCGTCTTCGGTGCCATCTTCATCAGATTCTTCAGAGCATCCGTCGTACGTCCCTTGGACATCGACTCCAGCATCTTTCCGATGGTAATGAAGGCAGGAATCATCGCCGCACTCTCGAAGTAGAGATCGTTATGATACAGCTCCATCAGTTCCATGTTCGAAGCATCGTTTGTGATCATGCCGCACATCTTGAAGAACACAAACGTACTCCAGCCAAAGGATACCGAAGAACCAAGAGCCACCAGCGTATCCATATTCGGACTGCCATGGAACAGACTCTTGAATCCCGAAACAAAGAAATCCTTGTTGATCAGCATCACCGCGATCGCCAGCAGCATCTGCGTCAGCGTCAGACCGAGATGATTATGCGTAAAATACGACGGCAGCGGCCAGTCCCACATGTTGTAGCCCATCGTAATGTACATGAGCGCCAGCACAAAGCCGATCGACAGCCACAGCCGCCTCTTCAGCTTCGGCGTCGTCGTATCCTTGAGGGCATCCTCTTCGGCCGCAAGCTTGGCCGACTCACCCTGAGCGGATTTGGCCTGGGCGCCTTTTACCTTTGCCGTGTAACCGGCATTTTCTACTGCCTTGATAATGTCAGCGTCCCGAGGATCACCTTCCACCGTCAGCGTATTTGTAAGCAGCGAAACGACAGCCGAATCAACTCCGGCAACCGCACCCGCAGCCTTTTCCACACGCGCCTGGCAGGAGGCACAGGACATACCTCCGATAATGTACTGCTTCATAAGCCCCTCTTTTCTATTTCATCAGCTTCTTCATCAGTTCCGCCAGCTCATCCAGGCTGGCATCGTTGCCATTGCGCACATCCTGGGCAACGCACCCCTTCAGGTGGCATGTCAGCAGTTCCTTGTTGAAACTGTTCAAAGCACTCTGCACCGCACTGACCTGAATCAGAATATCGGGACAGTACATGTCATTCTCAACCATCTTCTCAATGCCCCGGATCTGACCTTCCGCCCGCCGCAGACGAACCAGAAGATTCTTTTTTTCTTCCTCTGTACGCGGCATGTGGTGCATTTCCTTCATCGTTCTTTCTTTTGCCATACTTGTTCTCCAAGATACCCCCGGCCGGTATCTTCCGGAATCTTTTATATACCCCCGTGCCGTATATGTCAAGTGACGCACTAAAAAAGCAGGCCGGTACAAAGGATTCAACCATCGCGTCCCCCGGTCTGCTTTACTGCTAAGCCTGTCCCGCTTCCTCTGCCGCAACCATCTCTGACTTCCAGGCGAAGCGATGCTTCGCACCATCCGCTCCGATTTCACCAAAATCCACATCATATTCCTGATAGCCGAGTTTCTCCAGGATCTGCATGTTGCGATTGCGCAGCGGCTCATCACGCTCAAAGGAATATACATACGGCTCATCCACCGCATCCGGCCCGTAGCACGGCACATCCGGGTCCAGAGAAAATACACAGATATATCTGCATTCTTCCATATGTGTACGAAGCGCAAATCTCTGTGCACAGCGTTCCATCTCCCGGAAGATCCCCTGCCTGCGCCATGCCAGCGACACATAGGAGCTTCCCACGAGCATCACCTCATCATCCGCTTTTGCGTCAAAGGCGAAGTTCATGAACACAAGCTGCTCCAGATCCATCCAGTCCGACTCCCGCCGGCACACCTCAATGAATTCCGTATCCGACAGGATCGTCCCGACCGGACCATGAAAGCCCGAAAAATCCGCAATCAGCTGACCATCCGCATACACGAAAACGATCAGACGCTCCGTATCCTCATACAGCGGAATGGCGAAGGAAATATACGAATACTTCCCGATCCGTTCCACATCGTACCCATGCTTGAGATTCCAGGCATAGATCGCTTCCAGCGAAGCCGGAAGCGAATCCTCCAGAACACGCAGCGAAGTCCTCAACAAATCACTCATAACAGGATTGTACCCGCAACTGTCTCCATAATGCAGAAAAGCGATCACTATGATCGCTCACTCCCGTTCAGACTGATTGCGGCACATCCTCAAAAAACTGCCTCTCAAAGATCCGCTCCGGATTGTAGCGAAGTGCTGTCCACTGCTCGATCAGACGTGCCGCACTCACGTGCTTCACACCATCCGGCGTCGTAAACTTCGTAATCTTGTCCGGATGTTCCGGATCCTTCATGATCCTCTCCGTCGTATCCAGAAGATACTGCAGACATACCGGTGAAACATCCCATGCCCCGTGTCCTGGGAAGACACCGGAGATCTCAGGGAACCTCGGCTGCAGCTTCTTCAACGCATCGTGAAGTGCCTCAACCGTACCGTACTCACCATGCGGAGTACCGGCTTTCACACCTCTTCCACCGGTAAGATCACCCGCAAAAAGACAATGCGTCACATGGTCGTAATAGCCGCTCATGCCAAGCGTATGATGCGGAAGATGTACCAGTTCCACCTCATACCCATCACCAAGATCAAACAGATATCCATCCGGAACACCGACAATCTCATACGGCCGGTAGCTTTCCTTATGGTCCAGATCCACAATGATATCCTTCCGATCAAACTTCGTATACACCGGCTCACCCGGATGAACCGTCTCTCCCCAGACATCGAGATCATGTCCCGTCTGATTGAAAAGATAGTCCCAAATGTCCGGATTATTCTTTGTCTTTAGATCTGCCGCCTCATATTCATGGCAGTACACCCGATTAAACTGTGCATTGCCATAGGCATGATCAAAGTGTGCATGCGTATTGACCACGATCAGTTCCTTGTCACCGACAAGCTTATGAATCAGCCCTTTCAGATCGCCGACGCCGAAGCTCGTGTCCACAAGCAGCGCCTTCTTCGGCCCGTTGACCAGATACATCCACACATCGCCGGCACCGTCAAAGCTGTCATTGTACAGTGCCCATGTATTGTCACGTACCTGATAGACCTCCGTATAGGGATTGATGTCGGGATAGAACTGCTTCAGCGTGCTGAACTCCCGCAGAATCTTCATGAAGCTCCAGCGAACCGGATGTTCCGCCTCCTGAACAATGCGCCTGTCCTTCAGATCACTATGAATCGGACGCGGCATCCCGTAGTACAACGGCGACTTCCGAAAACTTCCCGGCATATCCAATCCCTCACTTTTCTTTTCATTATGCTAAACAAAAACCTGACCGTTTGAAGACCAGAATCCGCACCCTCCCGGATGAAAATTCTGAATTTCCATCCGCAGCAGGTAAAAAAAACAGTTGCACATCCCATTTATTAATATATCTTATTATAAGATACCTTATTAAATAGAATGCGAGGAGGACTTATGAAAATCGATGAAGATCTGCTCCATCAGCTGGGCATCATCCACGGATCCGTCCGAAGAATCCGCTTCTCAGACCCGGCCGATGACCCCGAAGAACTGCACGGCTACGGCCGCATGCTCAATGTACTGCGCCATCATCCGGGCATCACACAGAAACAGCTGGCCGAAACACTGGAGATCAGGCCCCAGTCTTTGACCGTCGCCATCAAGAAACTTGAAAAGATGGAGTTGCTTGAAAAGAAAAACAGTCCCAAAGACCAGCGCCAGAAGGAACTGTATCTCACGCAAGCAGGTATAGAAGCCGCCATCAAGCTCCATAACAAGCGCAGTAAGACCGCCGAAAAATGTTTTGGCTGTCTGAATGAAGAAGAGAAGAAACAGCTCTATGCCCTTCTCAGCAAAGTGTCAGCGTACTGTCGCAGTATAGAAAAGGAAGCGGAAGACTGACTATGTTCCGTTTAATGAAACAGATTATGACCCGTCACCAGTATTTCCTTCTGGTTCTG
This sequence comes from Galactobacillus timonensis, assembly GCF_900240265.1. Classification (NCBI taxonomy): domain Bacteria; kingdom Bacillati; phylum Bacillota; class Erysipelotrichia; order Erysipelotrichales; family Erysipelotrichaceae; genus Galactobacillus; species Galactobacillus timonensis. The sequence goes on along the minus strand of NZ_LT964739.1, from coordinate 1,370,117 downwards.
ACGGTTATCTTTGTCCTGGGGCAGGTTGGTTATACCCTTCGCATGCCCGATTACATGGAGATGATCACGGAACTCGTCGAAACCGGCAGCGGAACATCGTCTGACATCGTACACAGCGGACTACTGATGCTTGGATGTGCCCTGGCGGCTGCCGCCAGCGCAATCCTTGCCCAGCTGTTTTCCGAGAAACTGTCCGCCTCCTTTTCCAGAGATCTGCGTAAAAAGATCTATGAACACATCGAAGCCTTTTCGCTGGCAGAGATGGACAGCTTCTCCACGGCCTCGCTCATTACCCGTTCCACCAACGATGTGACCCAGATACAGAACTTCCTTTCCAGGGGCCTGCGCTTTGCCATCATGGCTGTTACCTATGCCGTATGGGCAATGGTCAAGATTGCCAACCACTATCCCGCCTGGACCAAGCTCACAGTCATCGCCATGGTGTTCATGTGGCTGATCATCATTTTTCTGATCAATTATGCCCATCCCCGTCTGCGCAAGCGTCAGGAATACACCGACCGTCTCAGCCGCGTACTTCGCGAAAATCTGACCGGCATCTATGTCATCCGCGCCAACAACGCCGAAGACTATCAGGAACAGAAGTTTGAACACGAAAATGACGTTCTGGCCGAAAGTGAACGCAAAGCCCACCATGCCATGAGCCTCATGCGGCCGGCGATCAAGTTCACCTCCAACATGCTGATGGCGGGCATCTATCTCACCGGCGCCTCCATGATTGCCGCCGCCGGAGCCGCCGAACAGCTTACGGTCTTCTCCTCCATGGTCGTTTTCTCCTCGTATACGGCCAGCCTCATTCAGTCCTTCATGAACCTCAACGGCGCATTGAACATGTACCCGCGGGCAGCGATCTCGGCGGACCGTATCAAGGAAGTGCTGAGCCATTCGCCTTCCATCAAGGATGCTGCAGATCCCGTTTCACCTGCCCCGGAAGGCTGCCTCGAATTCCGTCACGTCAGCTTCACCTATCCTGGCACCCGCCGCAAGGCGCTCGATGATATCTGCTTCAAGGTCGAAAAAGGAAAGACGCTCGCCATCATCGGCTCCACCGGATCCGGAAAGACGACTCTCGTCAACCTCATTCCCCGCCTGTATGACGCCGATGAAGGTGAAATCCTCGTTGACGGCGTAGATGTGAAAAACATCGCCCAGAAGGAACTGCGCAGCCGCATCGGCTATGCCGCCCAGAAAGCGACGCTGCTTTCGGGAACCGTCGCTTCCAACGTCCATTACGGAAAGCATGAATCAAAGATGGACACCCACCAGGCGCTGGAAATCGCGCAGGCTGCCGAGTTTACCGACCGCATGGAAGGAAAGGATGATGCCCCGATTGCCCGCGGCGGATCCAATGTGTCCGGCGGCCAGAAACAGCGCATCTCCATCGCTCGTGCCATTCTGCGCACGCCCGAGTTCTATATCTTCGATGACGCCTTCTCCGCCCTTGACTACAAGACGGACCGCGCCCTGCGCGCAGCCCTGAAGAAGGAAACGGCAGGCATCACAACCGTTCTCGTTTCACAGCGCATCGAAACAATCCGCGACGCTGACGACATCATCGTCCTCGATGAGGGCAGAATCGTCGGCCAGGGAACACACAGCCAGCTGCTGAAGAACTGCTCCCTCTACCAGCAGATTGCCGCAACCCAGTATACGGAGGCATAACATGGCAAAAGATCCCTATCAGCTCGGTTCAATCAACTTCAAAAACAACCTCGGAGGAATGCGCAACAAAGCCGTCGAAAAGCCGAAAGACTTCAAAGGCGCCTTCCTGCGTCTGGTGCACTATGCCAAGCGCTGCCGCCGGATGATCATCGGCTCTGCTGTCGCAGCCATTGCCGGCGCCATCTTTTCACTTCTCGGTCCGGGGAGTCTCAGTTCCATCACCGATCTCATCAGCGAAGGCATGCAGACGGGCGCGTTCAACTTTGATGCCATCCGCAGCGCCGGTATCTTCCTGACCGCCTGCTATCTGCTCAGTTTCGCATTGACCTACGGCCAGAGCTTCCTCATGGTTTCCGCTGCCCAGGCCATGGGGCGTCAAATGCGCAATGACATTTCGAGCAAGGTCAACCGCATCCCTCTGTCCGCCTTTGGTTCGTCAAGCTTCGGCGACCTGATCTCGCGCACCACCAACGACGTCGAAACCATTGTCGATGCTCTGCAGATGGCGCTCCCGGACATTGTCAGTGCCATTGTCCTTTTCATCGGATCATCCATCTTCATGTTCCAGACCAACGTGACCCTTGCCCTGACGGCCATCATCACGAGTCTTGCCGGCTTCCTTCTGATCCGGCGCATCATCGCTTCTTCGCAAAAATACTTCCAGGGCACTTCCTATTACCTCGGTGCCATTGACGGCCATATCGAAGAAATCTATGCCGCCCATCTGCTTGTGAAGACCAGCGGCGCAGAACAGGAAAATGAAGCCGAATTCACGCATCTCAACAATTCACTGTATGAAAACAGCTGGAAGAGCCAGTTCTTTGGCGGCATCCTGATGCCCCTGATGCAGTTTGTATCCAATCTCGGCTATCTGCTGGTATGCGTCGTCGGCGCCCTCCTTGTACAGCGCGGGCAGATTACGTTCGGTGTCATTGTCGCCTTCATCGCCTATGTCAAACTGTTTACACAGCCGCTGGCTCAGTTGGCCCAGGCCATCACGAACATGCAGAGCTGCGCAGCCGCTGCTGAGCGTATCTTCAATTTCCTGGAAACACCGGAAATGGATCCGGAAACCAACAAGGTCAATAACTTTATCCCGACCGCCGGCGCCGTCAGCTTCGACCATGTTGATTTCAGCTATGTACCCGGCAAGCCGATCATCAAGGATTTCTCCATCCACATTCGCCCCGGGCAGAATGTGGCCATAGTCGGCCCCACCGGGGCCGGAAAGACGACACTGGTCAACCTGCTCATGCGCTTCTATGAAATCGATGACGGTACCATTTCCATCGACGGCATGAACACAAAGGACATGACTCGTGCCAACGTTCATCGCATGTTTTCGATGGTTCTTCAGGACACATGGACCTTTGAAGACACCATCCGCAACAACATAGCCTATGCCAGCCCCGGCGTCAGTGAGGAAGAAATAGAAGAAGCCTGCAGGGTTGTGGGCATTGATCACTTCATCCGCTCCCTGCCGCAGGGCTATGACACCGTACTGAAGGATGATACAAACCTCTCTGCCGGTCAGAAACAGCTGCTGACCATTGCCCGTGCTCTCGTAGCCAGAAAATCGCTTCTCATTCTGGATGAAGCGACCTCCTCGGTCGACACGCGTACGGAGCAGCTGGTACAGAACGCCATCGACCACCTGATGCACGGCAAGACGAGCTTCACCATCGCCCACCGTCTTTCCACGATCCGCAACGCCGACCTCATCCTCGTCATGAAGGACGGCCAGATCGTCGAACAGGGTAAACATGATGATCTGATCAAGGCCAACGGCTTCTATGCAAGCCTGTGGAACAGCCAGTTCGTCAATGCCGAGACCATTTAGCACCAACAAACAACAACCAGCCTTATGAAAACATGCGGGCATCCTCTACTGGATGCCCGCATGCCTGTCATTCAACGGAACAAAGCGAATGCTGGAAATATTGTAGACCGTTACAAATGCGGTCGGATCCGTCTGCTGCACATAGTTCATCAGCTTCTGATAGGAAGCCCGGTCCACGATGCATACGACCTCCCGGTGCTTTTCACCTTTATAGGCGCCATAGAACTCATACACCGAAGCGCCACTGTGAAGGTCATCGAGAATGAACTGAATCAGCTCCTGTTCATGATGTGTCACAATTGTGACTCTTCGCTTCAGACCGAAGCCGAAGATGAAATTATCCAGGATCACGCCGCTGAAATACGTACCGAGGACCGAGATCACAACCGTCTTGGAATCATAGGCAGCCGCGGAAGAAAGGGCGATGACCATGCCTGCCGCCGCACTTGCGCTGCCAAGCTCAAGATGGAAAAACTTGTTGATGATCTTGGCCAGAATATCCGTGCCGCCGGACGACGCATTGTAATGAAACAGAATCGTCTGCCCGACCGCAACAACCAGAATATAGCAGAGCGCATCCAGCATCTGATCCCCCGTCAGGGAGCTGTATCCCGGAAACAGCTGCTCCAGCACGCCAAGAAACACCGGCAGTAGAAGCGACGTATAGACTGTCTTGACGCCGAATTCCCTTCCGATCAACAGGAATCCCAGAATCAGCAGAATCACATTCATGATCATGACCAGCGTCGAAACCGGTAATGGAATGAAATTCTGAAGCACAATCGCAAGACCCGAAATGCTCGCAATCGCACAGCGTGAAGGCTCCAGAAAGAAAAATACAGCTGCCGCAACAATAAAGTCCGCACCCGCAATAATCAGCCAGGTTTGAATCGTGTCACCGCTTTGATATGCCTGCATACAATATGCCGCCCCTTTGCCTCCATGACTATACCATTCCATACCGTCCAAAGACATACAGAAACGCTAATGCTATATCACATCTATGAAAAAAGCGAGACTGTTCTTTTTCAGAAATCCTTTTAGAATATCTATTGTCCACAAGCAGCCGTATAATGCCGCGATACGGGCGGCAGTCTCTACCTGACACCGTAAATGTCAGACTATGGCGCAGACAAGCACCTTTTTCCCGTCTGCAGCGCGGATGCACGTGGGCAGTCCGTTTACAGAAAGGGGAAACAAGATGTCTAAACTTGCGGATTTTTTTCATTTTTCCGACCGCGGAACCTCTATGAAAGTAGAGCTGATCGCCGGCCTTACCACCTTCATGACCATGGCCTATGTACTGATCGTACAGCCGACGGCAATGGTCGGAACAGAAGCGGCACTCACTGACGCCAGCGGCCTGGTGCTCACCAAACAGTCGTTCGTCGTCGTCGTTTCACTGATTTCGGGCCTGATCACGATACTGATGGGGCTCTACTCCAACATGCCGTTCGCCCTCTCCACCGGCATGGGCAGCAACTTCCTGCTCGGCGGCATGATTCAGGCAGGTACCATCACCTTCTCGCAGGCGATGGGCATCATCCTCGTTGAAGGCGTCATCTTCCTCGTTCTCTCCATCCTGGGAGTCCGGGATCTGATCGTCCGCATCATTCCGAAAAACATCAAAATTTCCATTTCCACCGCGATCGGCTTCTTCATCGCCTATCTCGGTTTCAAAAACACCGGCCTGGCAACGTTCAACGGCGGCCTGGGCATGGGCGACTTCACAAGTCCCGCTGTCATCCTGGCTCTGATCGGCCTTGCCATCATCGCGCTGCTGACTGCGTATAAAGTCAAGGGTGCCATCCTCATCGGCATCATCGTCACAACCATCATCGGCATCCCGATGGGCGTCACCACCGTTCCTTCCACCTTCGCTGCTCTTCCGGACTTCACAGAGGTCGGCAACGTCGTCATGAAGCTCGATGTCACCCATATCTGGACAGCCGAAGGCATCGTCCTCATCTTCATTGCCTTCTTTGGCGACTTCTTCTCTACTCTGGGAACAGTGCTGGGCCTGGGTCAGCGCTGCGGCTGGCTCGATGAAAACGGCAACCTGCCCGGCATCGAGAAGCCCTTCCTCATCGATGCCATCGGCACCTGTGTCGGCGCCATCTTCGGCTGCACCACGGTCACAACCTATGTCGAATCTTCGGCCGGCGTCGAGGCCGGCGGACGGACTGGTCTGACCGCTGTCACGACCGGTATCCTCTTCCTCATCGCCATGTTCTTTGCGCCGGCAGTTCTGATGATTCCGGATGCCGCAACGGGCCCGGCTCTCATCTTCGTCGGCTTCATCATGGTCAAGGGCTTCAAGGACATTGACTTCTCCGACTTCACCGAAGCCTTCGGACCGTTTGTCATGATCATGTTCACGGTATTCATGGGATCCATGGCTACCGGCATCGCAGCCGGCATCCTGGCTCATGTCTTCATCAAGGTATGCACCGGACATGCAAAGGAAATTCATCCCGCAATGTATATTCTCTGCATCCCGCTGGCTCTCTATTTTGTAATGTGACGCACAGGGGAGAAAGAAAACCATGCTCAAACTGCTTCCGAAAGATACACGTGCACTGCTCAGGGCAGCTCTCGGCGAAATTGAAAGCGACACTGTCTTCACTAACGCCCGCATCGTCAACGTCTTCACCGGCGAAGTGCTGCTTGGCGACGTCTATGTCTACGACGGCTTCATCGCCCATGTCGAATATAAGAATCCCGGCGTCATCGACGTCCCCGTCAAGGAGAAGGTCGACTGCCGGGGCATGTACCTGATTCCCGGACTCATTGATGCCCACATGCACATTGAGTCCACGATGCTGACGCCGCGCAACTTTGCCAAGGCCGTCATCCCCAAGGGAACAACAACCGTCGTCACCGATCCTCATGAGATCGGCAACGTCTTCGGCGTCGAAGGCGTCAAATATATGCATGAAAGCTCCGAAGGGCTGCCGATGCGTCAGCTGATCGACATCCCATCCTGCATCCCCTCCGTTCCCGGCAAAGAATTTACAGGCGCCGTCTTCACCTCGAAAGAAGTTGAAGAACTTTCATCCCTCGAGCGCGTCATTGGTCTGGCCGAAATCATGGACTTCCTCGGCGTCATCCATGGCGACGAGCGTATGCTGTCGGAAATTGCCGTTGCCCGCGCCCACGGCCTCTATCTGCAGGGACATGCGCCGATGGTTTCCGGCCGCATGCTGTCGGCCTATCTGTGCGGCGGACCGGAGAGCGACCATGAATCCTCCATGGCTTCTGAAGCCCTTGAAAAATACAGACTCGGCCTGCGCATCGATATGCGTGAATCTTCCCTGACCAAGAACGTCAAGGAGATCTGGAAAGGTCTCAAGAATTCCCGCTACTTCGATACGCTGGATGTCTGCACCGACGATCGCGAATCGGAAGATATCCTGACAGTCGGCCATATCAACGATGTGCTGCGTCTGGCGATCAAAGAGGGCATGGATCCGATCGATGCCGTCAAGTCTGCCACCATAAACAATGCCCGCGAAATTCATATGGAACACCTCGGCGCCATCGCTCCTGGCTATGTCGCTGATCTCTGTGTTCTGCCTGATCTGAAGGCAATGGACATGCATCAGGTATACTTCGGCGGAAAGCTGACGGCAGAAGATGGAAAGCTGCTGGCCGACATCGAAGACAGGACCTATCCGATCGAAGAGCGCGACTCGATGAACTTCAGGCCGCTGACCGCCGACGATTTCGTCCTTAAGACACCGATTGAAAACGGCGAAGTTACTGTCAACTACATCGAATATACGGCACCCTATTCCGCCATCACGAAGAAGGCTGTCATGAAGGTCAAGGTCGAAAACGGCCGCATCATTCTTCCCGATGCTGACACCAAGTTCGTCGCCGTCGTCAACCGCTTCGGCCTCGATCACATTGCCCTGGCCATCGTCAAGGGAACAGGCAACACGACCGGCGCCCTGGCTTCGACCGTATCGCACGACTCCCATAACCTGACGATCGTCTACGATACGCCAGAGGATGCCCTGCTTTGCGCCAATACCCTCAAGGAGTGCAGAGGCGGCCTTGTGACGGTCAAGGACGGAAAAGTTCTTGCCCTTCTGCCGCTGCCGATTGCCGGCCTTCTTTCAAAGCTCGATGCCGAAGGTACCGCAGCTCTTGCCAGAAAGATGAAGGAAGCCGATCGCGAAGTCGGCCTCACGGAGCTTGAAAATCCGCTGCTGAGGATCGCGACGCTTGCCCTTCCGGTTGCGCCGGAAATCAAGATGTCCGATATCGGCATGATCGATGTCGCTACGCAGGAAGTGGTTCCTGTCTTCGTCGACTGAACTCCCGGACTGATATTGACAAAATCCGCTCAGGCAATGATCTGAGCGGATTTTTGCTATAATTCCACTGCATTGAAGCGAGGGGAACAGTTATGAAAATCGTAATCATCGACGGTCAGGGCGGAGGCATTGGAAAAGCACTTGTTACTGCCGCAAAGCAGAAACTGCCTCAGGCGGAGATCATCGCCGTCGGCACTAACAGCCGGGCCGCTGAAGCGATGCTCAAAGCCGGAGCAGACCATGTCGCAGCCGGAGAAAATGCCGTTGTAGTATGCGCAAAAAAAGCCGACTATATCATCGGCCCGATCGGTATTGTGATCGCTGATTCCATGTACGGAGAGATTACTGCCGCCATGGCATCTGCCATCGGTTCCAGCTCAGCGCAGCGCATCCTGATCCCTGTCCATCATTGTGACACGACCGTTGTCGGCGTGGAAGATTATGCGATCAGTCACCTGGCAGAGGCAGCCATCCGCACCATCGTCTCCCTGGCTTCCCCTCACTGATTGACTTCTCCAGAGTGCTCTGCTTGGCCAGAGCGGCTTTCATAGATCGCGCGGGCAGTCACGACTGCTGTAATCACGGAGGCAAGACAGCCAACATAGTTCATGATCGCAAAATTGAATACAACGAACATGAGCATATCGATCAAAAAGGCCCAGCGCAGTGCAGTCTGATTATCCCCGACCGTAAAGACGACAACCGTATACATGCCGTTTGCTACAACCGGAAGTAAGCCAAGCAAACCGCGGTTATTGAACCAGATACCAAGAACAACAGCCAGTACCGTGATCGTCCATTGCAGAACATTGGAGCGGATTCCCCGGATCGCAATGATATTCCGAAGCATACTGATCACATTCTGCACAACGGCACTATACCCCTTCAGGATGAGGGAACTGATGCTGTAGAAGCCCTGACTGACGCATTGCAAAAATAACATCTTTTTTACCGAATCCTGTTTGCTGCTGAGCGAATCGGTAACCATTGCACCAAGGCTTAACAGATTTCCAAACAGCACCTCAGACACCATCAGCTTTTTTCTCCTCTCCGGAAGGCTCCTGATCGAACCAGGTAATCACTATACAGCAATGTACATGGGAAAAGACAGCCTCTTTCCCATTTTTACTTTTCCCCGGTGTGCTTTTCTTTACCTTTTCCCAAAACTGTATCGATCCGCATTACACTTGAAATGGTACACAAAGAGGAGGAAACGCCATGGACATTCAGGAAATTCAAAAGCGTATCGAAGCAGGAAGAGATTTTCTCCATCCACGTGACACTGCACCCGAGGATTATGAAACGGATCAGCAGCTGAAGAAACCGCAGCCTCCCCTGGTCAAAGCACCCATGCGGAATGAGCGGATTGAACTGCCGAACAATTTTGACGCACTGCCCATAGAGCATGACTTTCTGAAGATCATCAACGGCCGCCGCAGCCATCGTATCTATACAGAAGAAAGCATGTCACTACTGTCGCTCAGCTATCTTCTCTGGTGTACACAGGGCATTCAGTCCATCCGCGGCAAAAGCTACGCAACGATGCGCACCGTACCGTGCGGAGGCGCCCGCCACGAATTCGAATGCTATATGATTTTGAGAAATGTAGAAAGCCTGCAGGACGGTTTCTATCACTATCTTCCCTGGTACCACGCCCTGGAGTTTCTTGGCACAAAGGATCCTGTCAGTACGGTCATGGCAGCGGCGCTGGATGAGCAGACCTGGGCAGCCAAAGCCAATGTTGTCTTTCTCTACAGCTATGTCTGCTATCGGGCCGAATGGCGCTATGGCATCGATGCCGCCCGCATGATCATGGCCGACGTTGGACACATCAGTGAAAACATGTATCTCGCCGCCGAAAGCATCCATCTTGGCGGCTGCGCGATCGGTGCCGTTGACGGTGGTTTCTGCGATCGGCTTCTTGGTCTCGACGGGAAAGATGAATTTACGATTTACGGCTTTACCATGGGAAGGATTTCCCGGGAAACGGAATACCACGAAGATGATATCTATGCCTTCGTAAAGGAACAGGGTCTATGACAGAAAAAGCAGAACGCTGCCCCTGGGCCGAAACCGACCCGTATTCCCTTGCCTACCATGATGAGCGCTGGTGCGTTCCTGTTCATGAAGATCAGGAACTGTTTGCCATGCTTATTCTGGAAGGATTGCAGGCAGGATTGTCCTGGCAGCTCATATTAAAGCGCGAAGAAGGAATCCGCAGCCTGACGGACAATCTGAATCCCGAAACCATTGCCCGCTACACGCAGGAAGATGAGGAGCGCCTGTGCAAAGATCCTCGCATGATCCGCTCCAAAGCAAAGATCCACGCCATGGTTACCAATGCCATCGCCTTTCTTCGTGTCCGGAAAGAATGGGGTTCCTTTGACGCCTACATCTGGCACTTCACAGACGGAAACGTAATCGATCACCGGCTGGTTCATCCTCAGGATATGCCGGCCAAAGATGCCCTTTCCCAATCTGTAAGTACAGATCTGAAGCGGCGCGGATTCCGCTTTACAGGCCCCGTAATCACCTATTCTTATCTGCAGGCGATCGGCGTCATCAACGATCATCTGATCACCTGTCCCTTCCATGATCATCCGGTAAAATAGAGTCATGAATACGAAATCCCGCTATTATCTCAGTGCCGTTGCGGCCATCTTCTTCTGGGGCAGCTCCTTTGTCGCAACAAAGCTGGCTTACGCCTCCTTCGGTCCTCTGACCGTGTGCTTTCTGCGCTTCGCACTGTCGCTGCTGATTCTCAAACTTGTGCGGATCATCCGCAAAGACAACAAGAAGCTTGAAAAGCAAGATGTACCGGTTCTGCTGGCGACCGGACTGCTGGGCATTTCCGTTTATTACGCCTGCGAAAATTATGCGCTGACGCTGACATCGGCGTCGGCCGCATCCCTGATTTCCGGCGCCTATCCGGCGATCACCGCTTTGATCGGTGCCCTGGTCTACCATGTCCACGTAACCAAAAAACAGGCGGCAGGCATTGCACTGGCAATGGCCGGCATCGTCATTCTGACGTCCGGAGGCAGCTTTTCAGGCTCCAACGTACGGCTGGGTAATGCCATCTTAATCTTCGACGGATTTCTCTGGGCGTTCTATAACTTTCTGATCCCGCACATCCGTCCCGCCTATTCCGTTCTTTCCATCACCTATTACCAGACACTGCTGGCGCTGCCGTTTCTGATTCCGGGCCTGTTTCTGGAAGGACACGCATCGATGACCATTACCCCTTCTGCGATCTGGGCCCTCTTGTATCTGGCGGTTGGCTGCTCCGTCCTTGCCTATCTGCTGTACAACTTCTCTCTGCGCGGCATTTCACCCTCGGCAGCCGCGGCCATCATGAATCTGATGCCGGTCTTCGGATTACTGCTTTCCGCAATCATCCTGAATGAATCAATCACGCCCGCCAGTGCAGCCGGCGGCGTCATCGTCATTCTCGGCGTCCTGCTCAGCGCAAAATAAACGCCGGAAGATGCTGTCTTCCGACGCCAGGAATACCATTCTTGCATGAAACGTATCGGGATGCTGGCGAACGACGTAAGCCGTCGCTTCCTCCGGCGTCTCCTTTTTTACGCCTTCCATCCATGCGGCCATGATGCCCAGGAAATAGCCGGCACGGATCGCAATCACATTGCGCGAATCAGCATCCTGCAGATTCAGGCCGCGCCTCTTCATATACGCAACCAGGATCGGTCCGTAGTTGGTAAAGGCCGCATACACTAGATCAACCCGATGAGCCTTGAATATGATTTCCAGCACCTCCAGATTCTTCGGATCCATCCAGTAGCGAAACACATAACAAATGAATTCCCCGTCCTGCTTCAAAGGCGGATTGCTTTCGCAGAAACCCGACAGTACCTCCTTGAACTGCCGGTCACACTTCCATCTCAGCAAATCCGCAACTTCGTCAAAGTTATGGTAAAAGGTCGACCTTTTGGAAATATCACTTACCGTAATCCTGTCAAAATCCTATTCCTGCAGAGCACGCAGCAACCCTTGGTAAAGCAGATCAGCCGGGCGCTCCGTGCGCGGATCATCCTTCAGGTTCATCATACGGGCTTATCTGAAAAAAATCATAGCAGAAATCGCCGGATCAGCGCAGCAGAACGTCTTTGTAAACCTGATCCAGATGGCGGTACACCGGCTTGAGACGCGGGAAAATATCTCGGTACACTTCCTCGTACAGACGCTGATAAATCGCATGTACCGGGGGCCGTGGATCAAACTGTTTCTGCGTACGTACGCAGGCAGAAACCGCCGTTTCAAAATCAGGGAAAACCTTCATGCCCACAAAGGTGCTGATAGCGGCCCCGATGCCGGTCGCCTCATAGGACTGGGTACGGATCACCGGGACACCATACATGTCCGCAGAAATCTGACAGATCTCATCACTCTGGGATCCGCCGCCGCCGACCGCAATCGCATCGAAATTCTGACCCGAACGCTTCTGAATCCCGCGGATCCCGTCAATCAGCGCAAAGTTGATCCCTTCCACGATGGCGCGGTAAATATGGATGCGCGTATGCACATCACTGAAGCCGACGATCGCGCCTTTGGCATACGGCATCGTCACATTGGGCGTAAAGTACGGCTGCAGAAACAGGCCGTCGCATCCCGCCGGAATACCGGCGAGCTTCTCATCCAGCAGCTGCTCTGCCGAGATGCCCAGCTGTTTTGCCTGCTGTACTTCCTTCTGGGCAAATTCTTTTTTGAACCAGGAGATCAGCCAGTATCCCCGGTAGATTTCAAACTCCGGATTGTATTTTCCCGGAATCAGGGCCGCATATGCTGGCACAAAGCGCTCCGGTTCCGTATATTCATCGGACATATAGGTAAAGGTCGCCGTTGTTCCCAGGCCGATGGCTCCCCGGTTACTGCTGACGCAGCCCAGACCGATCAGTTCGCATGCCTTGTCCGATCCCGACGCATATACCGGCAAGCCAACGGATAATCCGCTGTCTTTGGAAAATGATGCACTGATGTTTCCGCAGACTTCACCGGCTTCCGCAAGTTCGCACAGCTTCTCAGGCTCAACCGGATAAACAGGATACGTCAGCGCAGAGGAAGAATACCACTTGCGGTGCTTGTTATCGAAAGGAATGTGACCGATCATAGAAGCCTTGGAATCGACCATGCGGCCGGTCATCCGGTACAGCAGATACCCGCTCAGCAGTAGATATTTGTACGTCTTCTTCCATATTTCCGCCTCATTTTCCCGGATCCAGTTACAGTGACTCTTGGCATACTGCAGATCAACGATTGACGACGCTCCGGCAGCGCGGAATACAGCTTTGCGCGTTACCGGCATTTGCGGCTTTCCGTCTGCCATCCGCTTATCGAGCCATAGAATCGCCGGCCGCAATGGCTTTCCTTCCTGATCGACACAGACGACCGTGTCGCGGATCGTTGTAATGGTGACTGCCTGTACACGGGCAAACAGATCTGGCGACGCCTCCTTTACGCTGCGGCAGGTATCACAGATGGTGCGGTAATACATATCCGGATCCTGCTCCGCCCAGTCCGTCTGCGGAGAAATATAGGGTTTCTCATAGGGGTGTTTCTTTTTGGCGAGAATGTCGCCATGGCTGTCAATGATCAGTGTCCGTGCCGACTGGGTGCCGACATCGAAAACCAGGACCAGAGGATCACTCGCTGCTGTCATTGGGACGAATATCCTCCCGCGTATAGTGCTTCTCGCTCTCCGGCGTATCCAGGCCCAGCGTACCGCCCGGATTCATCAGATGATCCGGATCAAAGTAATCGCGCAGCGTACGAATGACGCCGTATTCCGTATGGCCGAGGCTGCCTTCGAGCCACGGTCCGAACATCTTGCCGATGCCATGGTGATGACTCATGGCGGCACCCGACTTCTGAATCGCGTCGAGGATGCTCGAATGGTAGCGACGGAACTCCTGCGCATTGTCCATGCGCGTAATGAAGATGAAATAGAGATTGGCTCCCTGCGGATAGCAGTGCGACATATGTGTCGTCACAATTGTATCGGGCAGAGCGTGGCACACCTTGCGCACTTCGCGGTGCACCTTTTCCATATTCGACCAGTTGACAGTGCATTCCAGCGTGTCGGTCATGATACCGAAATCCAAAAGAGTATCACGCAGATACGGGTCGTTGAATCTACCCTTTTCCCAGCTCTTGGTCACAAACGATGTCAGACTCATACCGCCGAACGAGCGGGCGATGCGGGCAATATTCCTGGCGACATTTTCGCTGTATCCCTTTTCCCCGTCCGTATAGCCAAGAAACAGACACCGTTCCATGTCCTTGTACCCGCGATGGTTCAACAGGTTCCACAGCGGCGTCTCATCGACGTTGTACAGCCTTAACATGAGGTTGGTTTCCTCCGGGTCCGAGAGGCGGAAGACGCTGGCAAAGCCCGCTTCGCACTGCATCATCTCACGGGCTGCCGCCATTGCCGTCGGCCAGTCTTTGAAGATGTAGGAGAAGCGCTTGCGGTTTTCGGGCATGTAGCGATGTACCTTCAGCGTCACTTCGGTCAGGACGCCGAACGTTCCTTCGCTGCCCATCATGATCTGGTTCAGATCCGGTCCCGTCGCCTGGCGTGGATAATGGCTTGTCTGCACCGTTCCGATCGGAGTCGCATATTTCTGTAACAGCACAATGTCCGTAATACAGCCATAGTAAGTGCTGTTCTGCCCGGCGCCACGGGTAACGGTCCAGCCACCGACGCTGCTGTATTCAAAGGACTGCGGGAAGTGGCCGCAGGTATAGGCACGGGCTGCGCCGAAGCGTTTGACGGCCTCGTTCAGGTTCTTTTCCAGATCCGGCCCCGACATGCCTGCCTGCACCGTGATCGTCTGATCGACTTCATTGAAATCGAGCACCTTGTTAAAGCGCTTGCGCATATCCAGGGAGATGCCGCCTTTAGTCGGTTCAACGCCCATCGTGACCGAGGAGCCGCCGCCATAGACATAGAGCGGAATCTTATTCGCACAGCAGTAGGCAACGATCTCTTCCACCTGCTTCGTCGTATCGGGATAGACGACCGCATCCGGAAGCGAATCAACCGTGTGCTGACGAAGACGCAGCGTATCAAAGCCCGTCTTGCCATAGGCCACCGCAAGGCGCGGATAATCTTCCGTCGTCACATAGTCGTCGCCAACGATCCGCCGCAGTGCCTCAAGATGTTTCTCTTCCAGATGGCAGGGCGCATTGAGTACGACCTTCTCCATGCCGATGTCGCCGTCATAGTGGGAGAAGTCTTCATCGGTCATATGGAAGGTGGATTTGATCAGTTTATACAGAGATTCCTTGGGGTATTTGACAAAGTCAGGATCGCCCCAGCGGAAGATGGAACGCCAGCTGTCTTTCGGTGCCGGTTCCTTGACCCATTTGGGTTCAAATCCCTGATACGGTTTGTTGGCCATGATTCAGTTTCCCTCCTTCAGGATATTGCTCGTAACAATGATATCGACGCCAAGTCCAAGTACATTTTTGATTACAGGATCACCGGTTGTAAGCCTCTGATCCAGACGTACCCGGTTGATTTCATGCATCACATCGAAGAAGCGATCCTTCGGTATTTCCCCGGAAACACGTACCGGCACAACCGGCACATCAGGGAATACAGTACGTACGGTGGAAGTGATGGTGCGCATCGGCGAAATCATTTCCTGTTTTCCAAACGCTTCGCCCCGCGGGCAGCGGTTGCCATGGACGATCAACTGTCCATCCACCTCTTCTACCTGCAGATGACAGCCATTCGGACAGACGATACAGGTCAGATTCTTCATGATCCCTCCTCCAGCGATGCCTTCAGTTCCACGGCATCACGCAGATTCATCTTCATCAGCGGCAGAACGATCCGCTGCATCTCCGGCGGACGAAGGTCCGTGAAGCTGCGGCTGTAGACCACCGTATCCCCGTTGCGGATCACAAGCGTGGCAGATGCCCTTTCCTTCGCGGTACGGAAATAAACCGTCATCAGACCTCCGGCATCTTCGCGGCAGATTTTCTGCGGCACAAGATATTGAAGCGTGCGGTCCGTGGCTATTGTGATCTCCTGCCCGCTGTCAGAATCTCTGTTCTTTGCGTGCATGGCTGCCGCCCTGCCGGCAAGTTCGCCGCTTTCGCTGACATAATCGGCAAGATCATTGACATGAAGCGCATTGCCGCAGACGAAGACGCCGGGCACCGATGTCATGAATCGACTGTCGGCGACAGGGCCTTTGGTATGCGGATCCATCAGGCTGCCAAGGCTTTGCGCCACTTCATTTTCCGGAATCAGGCCGACCGAGAGAATCAGCGCATCGCAGGCAATGATTTCCTCGGTTCCGCTGATCGGCTTCATCGTTTCATCGACTCTGGAAATTTCAACCGCCTCAAGACGCTCCTGACCGAAGACCCGGGTCACGGTTGTAGAAAGGTGCAGCGGAATGTTGAAATCCTCGAGACACTGAACAATATTGCGGGTAAGACCCGATGGTGTCGGCTTGGCTTCATAAACCCCGACCACTTCCGCTCCTTCCAGCGTCAGCCGCCGCGCCATGATGAGACCGATATCGCCCGATCCAAGAATGACACAGCGTTTCGTCGGCATCAGACCGAGAATATTGACAAAGTGCTGGGCCGTGCCGGCCGTGAAGACGCCGGCCGGCCGGGTGCCGTGGATCGCTACCTGCTTGGCGGTACGCTCGCGGCATCCGGTTGCCAGAACAATGGAACGTGAAGTGACTTTCTCAATGCCTTTCTGTGTCACACAGGAAAGAGTGAAACTTCCATCGCCATGGCGATCAATCTTTGTAACAAATGTGAGCAGACTGCTGTCAATCTGCAGCGCATGAAACTCATCAATGAAGCGGCCGACATACTCCGGACCCGAAAGCTTCTCCTTGAAGCGCACCAGACCGAAGCCATCATGAATGCACTGCTTCAGAATGCCGCCAAGCCTTGCTTCGCGCTCAATGAGCAGAACGTCTGCGCCGGCCTTCTTCGCTTCAATCGCAGCCGCCAGTCCGCCCGGCCCGCCGCCGATGACGATCACATCGTATGCGTTTTTCATTCGTCAGCCTCCTTTGTTTCACCGCAGTTGATCCAGGAGCCTTCGCCGCTCTTCATGACATCTTCCATCGGGATGCGGGTCTCTTGTGCTATGAGCTGCACAACCAGAGGACTGCAGAAGCCTCCCTGACAGCGTCCCATGCCCGGCCGTACGCGGCGCTTGATGGAGTCAACCGTCGCAACGCCAAGCGGATTATGGATAGCATCGATGATCTCGCCCTTTGACACCTCTTCGCAGCGGCACACGATGACGCCATAGTCCGGATTGTTCTGAATCATGGCATTGCGCTGTACCGGGTCCATGTCCTTGAGACGCGGAATGCCTTTGCGGATGGGATTGAAGGACAGATTGCGTTCCACCGGATTGCCCATTTTCTGCAGCAGATCCACGGCCATCGCCGACACATCTTCCGCAACCGCCGGTGCCGTGGTAAGACCAGGTGACTGGATCCCGGCGACGTGAATGAGATTGTTCGTCCTGCGGCCGGGTTCGATGATGAAGTCTTCTTCAAAGTCCGCGGCCCGTACACCCGTGAAGTAGGTAATGATATCGCGGCCGTCCAGGGCAGGAGCTGTCCGCTTCTGTTTGGTCATGATCGCATCTACAGAGGAACGGTTCGTTGCGTAGTTTTCCTTTTCGTAGGTTTCAACAGCGTCCGGTCCGATCAGAAGGTTGCCGCTCGGTGTATGAATGATTCCGCCGCCTTTGGAATGGGACGCTGATCTCTTCAGATCTTTCCAGGAGGCCACCGAGCGAACCAGGGCCCCGGCTTTGCGGTCCATGATGAGATCTGTCCCGCGCCGGGGATGGATCGAATAGAAGCGGTCCCGCGCCATCCCTGCCACATCATCCGCAAAGACGCCTGCCGCATTGATGACTACCTTGGGATAAACGGTGCCTCGGTTGGTCGTAACGCTTACGATACGGCCGTCCTTAACTTCCATAGCAGTGGCGGCCGTGTTCAGAGAAAACTCCGCGCCGTTGGCGATGGCATTTTCGGCATAGGCGATCGTCAGCTGATAGGGCGACACGACACCGGCCATCGGATTGAACAGGGCAAAGGCAAATTCCGGATTCAGGTGTTTCTCACCATGGACAAGTTCATCCCGTGAAATAACACGCGTATCATCGACGCCGCAGATGTGCCTGCGCTGCCATGCGTAGGCTTCAACAATCGGACGGAGTTTTGGATCAAAGAAGCCGACATACTGGCCGCAGCGTTCAAACGGCACATCGAGCTCCCTGCAGATGCGGTCGTACATGCGGTTTCCGCGGACAACGTAGCTCTGTTTCAGACTACCCTTGTTGAGATCGACGCCGGGGTGCACCTCGCCGTCATTTCGACCCGAAGCCTGGATGGCGACATCCGCCTCCTTGTCAATCACAAGAACGCTCAGGCGGCTGCGCATCAGTTCTCTGGCAATACTGCAGCCTGAAATACCGCCGCCGATGATCAGAACATCCGGATGTTTTCCGTCGATCGCCTGATCATGAATCCCGGGCATCCGCATCTTCGGCATCTCAACACCGGCCAGATGAATGTCATTGACGACGTGAACACCTTTTTCACGGCTGACGCACATGGAACAGGCAGTGACGATATCGTGCCAGTTGTCCATTTCGCCCGACACAATGATGGTGCGATCCTCTCTTCGCACCGTCAGACCTTCGCCGAAGCGCGCATCAAGCTTCTTCTGCAGATCTTCAACACGCATACTGCTTCTCTCCTTTGTACAGAACACATACTGTTATGGCAATTAGCTGATAAAATTTTGGCAGCACATGGAAGGTTCCTTCCATGTCGGCCAATCAACCGACTCTAGATTCAGTCTATTCTCGGCTGTCAGCTTTGTCAATCAGGAGAAAATCGTATGGCTGCTCCACGCATGAATGATGATGTTCAGAAGATGATTCTCGATGCGGCAGAAGATCTGCTGGCGCAGAAGTCTTTGAAGGAAGTTACCCTTGCTCAGATCGCTGACCACGCCAATGTCGCCAAGGGAACTGTCTATTACTACTTCAAGAACAAGGAGGACATTCTCTTCGCGATCTTTGACCACTATCTTGCCGATCAGTGGAAACAGCTCAATGACTGGACCTCCAATACCGCCAAGGATACCCGTCTGCCGCGTCTGATCAAGTATGTGCTTGCCCGCGACATCGACAAGACCGGCATCCGTCTCCATTTCATCTTCGAAGCTGCCGATGGCAATGAAGTACTGCGCCAGAAGCTGATGGAACGCTATCTGAAGTTTGAAAAGGAAATTGCCGCAAAGATTCAGGAGCGCCAGGATAACGTCGACAGCGACTATCTCAGCTGGCTTGCGCTGATGGTATCGGACGGCTTGATCATTCAGAAGACTCTGGGCAATGATCAGCTCGACGCCGACCGGTTCATCGCTGAAACCGAACAGTACATCCGTCAGATCTTCAAAGAAGAGCAGAACAGCGAGGCAAAGAAATAATCATGAAACACGCAATATGCAAACCTGTCTTCAAGGATGAGAAAACATGGCGGGATCTGCTCGTTCTCTTCGCGCTCGTCTCGCTTCTTTGTGCCGTCATCTTCACTCCCTATATCGTCAATGATCAGGCCTTCATCCTGGGCCTCGACATGCGTACGATCTATTCCAGCAACTTTGAAGGACTGAGAACCATGCTTGCGCAGTGGCGGCAGAACGGATCCCTCCCCTTCTGGAACTGGAGCAATTTTCTGGGCAATGACTTCTATTCGAGCAAGCTGTTCTATTTCAACGATCTCTGGGAATATCTGTTCGCTCTGGGCGATCTTCCCTATACGACCGCCATTCTCTGGATGACGTATCTCCGCTTTCTTTCCGGCGCCTTCAGCTTCTATGCCTATGCCCGCTACAACCATGCAGGACACCGTGTCTCCATTCTTGCGTCACTGTTCTGGGCCTTCAGCTCATACATGCTGCAGGTGATGCGCGACCCCTTCTTCGCAACCTTCACCGCCTTTCTTCCGCTGTACTTCCTTTCGGTCGATCGCTACATCGTTGAGAAAAAGCACGGATTCTTCATCTTCATGGTGTTCTTCATGTTCTTCAACAATTACTACCTGTTCTACATGACGTCGCTGTTTACGATCCTGTATTATCTGTGGCGCCATGAGAAGGAATATGGAACACTGCACGATGTGATGAAACCGGCCGTCCGTCTGATCGGCTTCTACCTTGTCGGCTTCAGCTGTGCCGGTTTCTTCGTTGTGCCGGAGATCCTCAACATTCTCGGCAACAGCCGCCTCGGAGTCCGGGATCTGATCTGGTCGTATGGCAATCCGACGCCGTATCTTGATATAGTCAACGGACTGTATACGCCGGCTTCCATGCTTGCCTACCGCAGCACGCCGGCGTCAACGCTGTACATGTGGCTGCGCGGAGAGAAGGAGCCGCTGGTGTACAACATCTGGGCGGGTGCGCTGATGACGCTGCTGGTTCCGCAGCTGTTTACAAAAAAGAACCGGAGACCAATGACGCTGTGGTGCTTCGCCGTCTGTGCTCTGTTGTCGTTCATTCCGATCTTCAGCTCCGTGATGCACGGCTTTTCGGAACCGTCGTTCCGCTGGACCTCAAATCTGACCTTTCTTCTGCTGGCGATGGTGCTGCCGCTGTTGAACGATGCTGGAAGAATCGACCGGAATCTGCTGAAGAAGTCAGCGGTGGCATTTGTGATTCTGATTGCCGTATCACCATTCGTCTGTGCCGCCGTTAACAGGGTTGCGCTTTCGGAAATCGTCACGGAATACCGCTGGCTGCTGGTGGATGATGTGCTGTTTGTCCTGATCGCATGGGCCCTGCTTGCAGGAAAAAGAAAAACCGTCGCTGCGGCGGCGCTTGCGGAGCTTGCCATGGTCAGCTATTTCTCGTTCTATGGCAATCCGGCCATGCGCAGCCTGACCATTCCCGAAGCCAGGGCACTTTATACGGCGCTCGGCGAAAAGGATGCGTACAACAGCTTTACACTCAGTCTCGATGAGAAGAACTGGTCCTCGTTCTATCGCACCTACATCAATCTGGAAGATGTGTTCTGGGAAAATCTCGGCATGAATCACGCTTTGGATGGAAATATCCGCGGCGTTACCACCTATGATTCCACCTATCTTGCCAGTTCCGACGAACTTGTGCAGCTGGATCCGGATCATATCTATGGACACTGGTCCTGGTCCTTCGACATTGAAAACCAGGATGTCCTTGATCTCGTGTCGGTCAAATACGGGGTGACCGGTCTCAATACCGCCTGCCCGTTCAAGAACGGCCGCCTCGTTACGACCTATATGGACACCTGGAACATCTGGGAAAACCTTGATTACATCAATCTTGGAAAGACCTCTACGGATCTTGAGACGTGGGATGACTATGATCCCTCGAAGTCCGCTGATGTAACAGCGAAGGTTATCTGCCACGCGGAAGATGCCGGAGAAATCCGCAGTCTGCTGGGGAAGGAAGAGGTTGTCTGCGATACGGCAGAGGCCGACGGACGCAAAGTCTATGCATGGCTTTCGACAACGGAAAACGGCTTTGCGGTTCTTTCCGTCCCTTACGATGAAGGATGGTCGGCGACCGTCAACGGACAGCCGGCCAGGATCTATGAGGTCAATGGCGGCCTGAGCGGCATTGCCGTCCCGGCCGGTGGTGCCGAAATCCAGATGACATTTACACCGAAGGGTCTGAAGAAAGGCATCGTGGTGAGCGGCATTGGTGTGCTGCTGGTGCTTGGCATCATTGTTCTGGACCGTCGCAGAAAGAAGGTACATGCATGAAACGGCGCACACTGCGGGATCATCTGATCGTTCTCGGCCTGCTGACGCTGCTGGCGACGGCGCTGCTGTTTCCCTATCTCAGCGGCAGGCGGCCGTTCATTCTTCTGGGCGACCAGGTTCATCAGTACAATGCCTTCTATACGACCTGGAAGCGGATGCTCAGCGATTTTCTGAACCGCCGCATCCTGCCGTTCTATTCCTTTTCCAGCTTTCTGGGCAATGACTGGTTTTCCTCCAAGGCCTACTATGTGACCGGCGACATACTGATGCCGCTGGTGGCACTGTTTCCG
The DNA here is from genome assembly GCF_900240265.1 of Galactobacillus timonensis. Classification (NCBI taxonomy): domain Bacteria; kingdom Bacillati; phylum Bacillota; class Erysipelotrichia; order Erysipelotrichales; family Erysipelotrichaceae; genus Galactobacillus; species Galactobacillus timonensis. Next base: position 1,348,150 of record NZ_LT964739.1, on the reverse strand, counting down.
GATGTTGAAACAGGGCTTTTATGGATTGAAGGCTGGCTGCTGATCATTCTGGCGGGATATTTCTTCTGGCTGTTTCTGTATGCATTTGATCCGGACGGGGATCCGAAGGTATATCTCTGCGCCTCACTTCTCTATGCATTCTCCGGTACAAGCGCCCTTTCCATCGGCCAGTACATGTTCATGCGTGCATATGTTTTGGTTCCGCTGGTGTTCCTTGCTGTGGAGCACTTCCGCACCAGGGGAAAGGCGGCGCCGTTTCTGCTGGTCAGTGCGGTGCAGTTTCTGAATCTTTACTACTATGCTTTCATGGTGTCCGAGTTTCTTCTGCTCTATGTTCCCTTTACCTATTACTATCACGGAACAAAGCTGAGAAGCAGAGCGTTCCTGAAATTGCTTGGCCGGCTGGTAGTTACCTATCTTTCCGGTCTGCTGCTGGCAGGGATCCTGATGGTGCCGGCGGCACTCAACATTGTGCAGAACCCACGGGTCGGCAGCCACGATACGGTATCGCTCTTCTTTGATCCGCGGATCTATCTGTCGTTCCTGATGTCCTTCGCCATTCAGCCGGCCGATGTTGGATCTTCGTTCAACTATCCGTTTCACTACACATCAACGTCGCATCTTGGCGTCATCATCTATTGCGGCGCACTTGTCGTTCCTGCTCTGTTCGGGCTGTACAGGCGGGCAAAGGAAGACCGTCGGATCAGGGCAATGTTCATTGCAGAGCTGATCTTTCTTCCGGTGCTGCTTCTGCCCTCAGTCAATTCGATTCTGCATGGATTCAGTGAGCCGAGCTTCCGTTTCACGTTTCTTCTGATGTTTTTCAACTGCCTGATCTTTGCGATGGTCTTCAGCCGCTTTGAAGAGAACTATGCAATGCTCAGGTCAGGATTGCGCCTGTATCTGGTGCTCTACGCCGCGGCCGCAGCGGTCTGTTTCCTGAGCGGCATCATCACCTGGAGCGATCATCCGTTCCATGTGATTCTGATGGCGACGGGACTGGGGTGGCTGGTTGTCTATGGCTTGTTGATCAAAAGCCGCAGAAAGAAGACGGCGCTGGTCCTTTCGGTCATTGAAGTATGGACAGGCTGCGTTCTTTATTCCTGTGTCCATAACATGAATTATGACTTTACGACGCCGTCGCTGGATGCCGGGATCTTCCGCTATCTTCAGGATACGGATTCGCAGAAGTTCTATCGCATCTACGTTGACAATTCGCAGCTGCAGCCGGCAAGTCCGATGCATCTGAATGAAAGCCTCATCGATGATTACCGCGGCGTATCTGCCTATGACACGACTACCGCCGGAAGTCTGTCGCAATTTCTGACCTGGATCCAGCAGACCAGCAACCTCAAGGTGATTGAAGACCCCGAGGTGCTTCGTATGCTGGCTGCGGAATACTGGTGCGTGCGCTCGGCGGATGATCTTCCGGGCGGCTATTCCTTCACCTATGTTCTGAACAACAACGAGTACCAGATCTACCGTCTCGATTCGTGCCGGCCGCTTGCCTTTACCTATTCCAGACTTCGTCCCCTCTCATCCGTCCAAACAGGCAGTGACGGCAAGGCGATCATCGACTGGAACAATGAACTGATTCTTTCGGACGACGACTATCAGCGTCTGAAGAATGAAATCGAGGACGGGGCATCGGTTGACGCACAGGTCACATCCTTTGCGGAAGACAATGATCTTTCTCTTTTCATCTCTGTTGACAGGGAACAGATTCTCTTCCTGTCCATCCCCTACGATCGCGGCTGGTCCATTCGTGACAACGGTGAAGCCGTTGAAGCGCTGAAGGTTCAGGGCGGCATGATGGGCATTGTTCTGAAGCCTGGCGATCATACGATTACGATGCACTTCATGCCGGAGGGTCTGAAGGCCGCAACCGTCTCTTCGCTGGCCGGTTTTGTTCTGCTGGTGGTGACGGTCTGGCTGGATCACAAACGTACTGGAAAGGAATCTGTATGAAAGAAACGAAAACCATGCGTGACAGGGACAACGATCGTCCTTACGGAATCGTGCGTTTCATTCTTACCGTGATTGCCGTCTTCTTTGCTGTCTGTCTGTTCAATGCGCTGCGATCGACGGCGGTCAACTTCGGTGACCTGAAGGAGCAGGGTGTCGAGCTGATCAGTGAAACACCCGGTTCCTTTGTTAAGTCACTGGCTCTGTTTGTGATCGGCTTTGCAGTGGTGTATCTGATTCTGAAGGCTGTGCAGAAGAAAACCGGAGCAAAGCGGACACGGATTGCCGTATGCCTTGTATTCTTTGCGCTGGCGATAGCTGCTGTGTTTGTGTTTCAGTATGTTCCGGTTGCGGATCAGATTCTGGTCTCGGATTGTGCTTCACAATTGAACGCAGGCAATGACACCAGTCTGCTGCTCAGTGATTACGGCTATCTGATTGCGCATCAGAATCAGATCGGATTAGTCAATCTGCTGCGGGTCTTCTACGCCCTCTTCGGCGATCACAATTATCTTTCCTTTCAGATCTTCAACGCTGTGCTTGCATGCATCGGAATCTGCTGGTGCGGAACAAAGATGACGCTGCACGCCGCAGAGGATGAACGGGTGCTTCCAGTGTATGAAAGTCTCATTCTGACGTGTCTGCCGCTGATCATCTACGTTCCTTATCTTTACAACGATCTGATTTCAACATCGCTGGTAATGATTGCCTTCTGCCTGTTCGCTGTGGATGAAGGAGACAGCAAAGGAATGGCGAAGTCATGGAAACGGGTGGTCCTTTCGGATCTGATCATCGGATTTGCGGTCGTCCTTCGCAGCAACGCTCTGATCCCTGCGATTGCAATGATCCTTGTGATCCTGTTTCAAAGAAACGGGAACAGGAAGAACAAGGTGCTGCAGATCGTGCTGCTGATCGGTATCGTCTATGGGATGAACGTTCTGTCCCGGCTGCCGTATCATGCGTATCTGAGCGGCATTCCTTCAATTCCTTCCCTTGCCTATATTGCCATGGGCATGCAGGGAAGGGGAGGCGGCTTCAACGGGTTCAATGCCGAGCTCTACTGGTCAAGCGGCGCAGATGCTGCGGTCATGCATGAAAAGTGCGTTACGGCCATCGAAAGTTCCATTGCCGCATGGAAAGCCGATCCTGAAACCTTCCGCACGTTCGTTGACTTCAAGTTCCAGTCGCAATGGAATGCGCCTGTCTATGAGTGTCTGGAGATGGTTCTCTATACAGCAGGTGGAAAAAATGCGATTGTCACATCACTGCAGAATGGTGTTCTGCGTCGACTGGTGCAGTCGTTCATGAAGGGTTTTCAGGTGTTCTACTATGCGGCACTGGTATCCGGAACCTGGCAGCTTCGTAAAAAGGACGGCATCCTGTCCGTCCTTGCATATACGATCTTCGGCGGCTTTCTCTTCAGCATGTTATGGGAAGCGAAAGCCCGCTACATTCTGCCGTATCTGATCTACGGTCTGCCGCTGGCAGCGATCGGTCTGAAATCCTTCTTCCGCTTTCTTTCGCTGCGGATCGAAGGATACGCTCAAAGATCCTGATATTTCCGTGTCCTGTCCGGCGCGGCAGTATTAACTATTCTGCGGGAGAAATTCTCCCGCATTTTTTCTGTACAGCCGTTACCGCATCATATTCCCCTGCCTACCGCGGCACGCAGTGCGGCGGCCTTAGTCTTTTCCTTCATCGTTTTCGCCATCCTGCTTTTCGATCCGGGCAATTTCCTTTTCGACCAGGGCATGGAAGCCTTCCTGACGAATCTCCTTCTCTCCTGCTTCCGCAGCTCTGGAAGGATCTGCAAAGGTGTCGAAGACATCCTGCTTTGATTCGATGATGCTCATCAGTTCCTCATCCACCGTATTCTCGGCCAGAAGACGGTACACAAGAACATTGCGGTTCTGCCCCATCCGGTAGGCGCGGGAAAACGCCTGATTTTCTGTACTCGGCTTCAGCTGCGGTTCGCAAAGGATAATGACTGATGCCGACTGAATGTTCAGACCTGTTCCGCCCGACTGGATCTGGGCGGCCAGAACCGTACCGGCTTCTGCCTGCGTGAATGCGTCGATCATCTTCTGCCGCTGATTCACCGCCACGGAACCGTCAAGCGGTCCGATGCACCTGCTGCCAAGAAGGTCAACAACACTTTTCAAAGTATCAAGGAAAAATGAAAATACAATTACCTTCCGTTCTTCACTGGCAGCTTCATCAATCAGTTCGAGCATCCGGTTCGCTTTCGTCGACTTCGAAAGATCCGGCACGTTCCAGGAAACTCTGCGGATCGCTGCATAATTGCGCTGACGCAGCGTCTGACGGTAGATTTTCTTCTCCTCCTCAGACAGCTGACACCATTCTTTCTTGATCGTAAGATCCGGCAGTTCACTCAGCACATCAACCCGCTTCCGCCTGAGGTATACCGACGCAGCTGTCCGGCAGAAGGCATCCGCTGTCACTTTCCACTTCCGGCTTTTCAGCAGGAATGCCGTCTCAGGGCTCAGAATCTGAACAAGCGAAATCATCTCTTCAACATTATTTTCCAGCGCTGTTCCGGTCATCAGCAGAATGCGGTCCGTATAGCCGCACAGACGTTTCACATTATTCGAGCGCTGCGCACTGGCATGCTTGATGTAATGTGCCTCATCAACGATCAGTTCGCCGAAATGAAACGAAGAAGGAAGCGACAGCCGCCCCGTTGTCTCATACGTCGTAACGCCAACGCCGCCCTCACGGTACCACCGTTCGAAACATGCCTGCAGGTCTTTCCCATGAAGACGGATCACGGAAAGATCACTCATCTTTTCTGTCTCACGGCACCAGTTGACCAGGACGCTGGCCGGGCAGACGACCAGAAAATGAGTCTGACCCGACTCCTTCAGTGCCACCATCGTCGCAATCGCTTCCACGGTCTTGCCCAGGCCCATCTCATCGCCAAGCAGCACCCGCTTCTGATGCAGAATGTATTTCAATGCATATTCCTGATACGGCCGCAGGGTACAGTGCAGGCCGGAAAGCGTTGCGGCCTGTTTCGTGATGGCTTCCGCCGTTTCCGGATCAAGATCCCCGTTCGTATCTTTTGTCTTCAGTGCACCTGGCACCAGCGTTTCAACAACGTGTTCAATCTCTGACGGATGACTGCGGTAGACTGCTTTCCAGTCTGCGGTTTTCAGTGCCTGATATTCGTTTTTCAGCGTTCCAATTCCGGCAGAAAGCTCCTGCTTTTTCCGTGCAAGATACTGGGCAGCCTCCTCTTCTTCCTGTTTCTGCTTTGAGGAAATAAAAAAACGCTTCACAAAGGAAGAAGAAAGCGACTGCTCAAGACATTCCATGTCCGCCTGCATCTTCGGATCTTCCATCAGACCGTTCAGCCTGCTCAGGATCGCGGATACGTTCCAGCAGCGTACGGCCGCCTCCAGAAGTTCTGCACATTCCCTGCTTCCAAGCAAAAGCGGCACCGACTGCCGTAGATCGCTGACTGCTTCATCGGCTCTCTTTACGATTGCGCCGGCGGACGCCGTTCCAATGCCGTCAACGGCCGCCAGCTGTGCACCTGAAACACCATACAGATCCTTCAGCGTCCTGTATCCCGCCTTCAGCAGCGGCGCACTTCTTAGATCCAGATCCTCGATCTTCACTTGTTCCAGCAGCTCAAGAAGCTGTGTTTTCTGAAGCCGGTCCGCCTCGCTTTTAACCTTCGATGAAAGTGACTTCCGTTCCTCTTCAAGGCCATGTTCAAAAGCGCTGTACTGCTGAAAGGCAGACAGAAGGTTTTTTACTTCCGCACGATCATAACTCATAGTGAACTCCGTCCCGCTCAGTCACTGACAAGACGGTACAGTTTCCACTTTCCCGAGCGCCAGCGATAGACAAAGAAAATAATACGTACTCCCCAGTCAATATACATGCCGATCCGTGTACCGACAACGCCCATCCCCAGCACGGTGCCAAGAAGATATGCGCTGAGAACACGTGCACCAAACATCGAACCAACACCGACGTACATCGTATACTTTGCGTCGCCTGCCGCACGTATGCACGTAGGAAGGACGAAAGCCGGCGCATGAATCGTCGTAACCGCGATGCATTCCATCGTCAGAATTGTCTCCGCAATTTTCAGCGTCTCGCTGGAGAGAGAATACAGCGACAGAGCATACGGCATGGCAAGATAGACAAGCAGATTATTGACGGCAGCCATGATCCAGGCAATCCTGATCAGCTTATGCACATAGTATTCCGCCTGCTCATAATCATTGGCACCGACACACTGACCGATGACCGTTACCGATGCCAGCTGGATCGCCATCTCACTCACATAGCACAGTGTCGACAGGGAGTTGGAAACGCCGTTGGCCGCAATCTGTGACGTACCGTAGGTCGCCACAAAGATCGAAACAATGACCTTTCCCAGCTGAAACAGACCATTCTCGATGCCATTAGGGACTGCGATCGAAAGAATCTTCCGGATCAGCTCTCTGTTCCATGCAAGAATATCATTCCAGGCAATGGAAATGGCGCGACGGGGATTGAACGCCATACCCACCATCACGACCGCCGCCACGATTCGGGAAATCAGCGTCGGCCACGCGACGCCTGCCGCCCCAAGATGCAGCACATAGACGCCGATGTAGTTGCCGATGACATTGATCACATTCATCAGGATCGACACATTCATCGTTGACCGTGTCTCATTCATGGAACGAAAGAGTGCCGCCGCACTGTTATAGACACCAAGGAAGGAAAAGGAAAGGGCCGTAATCCAGAAGTATTCCTTCGCCGACGTCATCACGTCTGCCTCTACAGAGCCATACAGCACCTGCAGAATACCCGTATGAAAAGCGACGCAGAACAAACCGAGCACCGTCGAAATCACAAAGGCGATCATCACCAGCTGACTCGCCGCTTTGCGTGTCAGCTCCCTGTCCCCATGGCCAAGATACTGCGAAACGATGACCGCTCCGCCGCCCGCCAGCGCCGACAGCAGCGCGATCACAAGATTATTCAGATCGTTGACGATGGAGACACCGGAAATGGCCGCTTCACCAGCACTGGATACCATTACCGTATCCACCATTCCAACAAGCATCGCCAGCAGCTGCTCAATCAGCAGCGGAAAAATCAGCCGCCGCAGCTGGGCATTGGAAAACATCCGCTTCTTCATTCCGTCCCCTTTCAGCCAAGCATTTCAATCAATCCTCTGATCCCCTTTTCCCGGAACACCTGACGGTAATAATCTGTCTCATCGCCGATAATCTGATCGAGCGCCCGCATTCCAAGCAGCTCCACCGGCGCCTGATCGTCTGTCATTACGTGATTGCCTGTCCTGTACGGTGTCAGATTTGTCTCAACACTCTGCATCATTGTCTTGAGCTGCGCGTTTGAAAGTTTCTGCACATTCGAGGAAAGATGCTCGAGCGCCTTCGGATCCGTAAAGGCAAACAGCTCACGGTTCGTATTGCCGGGCACGTCAACGGTGTAGACGTATGGAAACACGGAGGCGATCGTATCGGCCAGATACTGATTGATTCCCTCTTCGCCATCGCTGCGCATATTCATATTGACGACCATGACACCGCCGTCGTTCAGATGATTCTTCACCCGTTCAAAGAACTCGCTTGAAGACATCGAAAACGGAATCGTAATATCCTGATAGGCATCGACGAGAATGACGTCATAGGACGCTGGATCCTGGTTGATGAATGCACGGCCGTCCTGTGTCACGACCGGAATGTTCTGCGGAAGATCGAAGTACTGATGCGCAAGATCCGTGATCCGCTGATCGATCTCAACGCCGGTAATGTTCGTTGAACCATAGAAGCGCTCACACTGCACCGCGTAGGTACCTGTCCCCATCCCCAGGATCAGTGTACTGGCATCACCGGGACTGTCCTTGTCCGTAAATAACGGCGCCGCCATCGCATAGTCATAGTAAAGACCTGTCAGCTGCGCATCCTTCATATAGACCGACTGCACGCCGAACAGAACATTGGTCGAAAAGTAGACCGCACTGTCCGTATCCCGTACCTGCAGATAGTTGTAGATCGATTCCCCCTCATAGGCGAGACTCCTGTCCCAGAAGGCAAAGCTGTCGGAGGAACCAAAGACGCAGCTTACGCCGAAGAGAATGCTGGAAACAATGCACAGCACCTTCTGCGTATGTGCCGCAATGAAATAGACAAGGGCAAGCGCCAGCAGAATACCGCCGAAGATCAGAAACGTCACCGACGTACCAACCGAAGGAATGGTAATGAAGGTCGGAGTAAAGGTGCCGATGATACTGCCGATCGTATTGAAGGCACCAAGCGTACCGACGACGCGGCCGCTGTCTTCCAGACTATCAACCGAATATTTGGCAAGCGACGGCGTCACTGTTCCCAGAAGAAACAGCGGAAACACGAACAGAACCAGACATGCCGCAAAGGCAGACCACACGAGATAGTTGGAGGAAATCGTAAAGATCACAAGGCCGGCAAGAGCCGTAATGATATACTTTCCAAAGAGAGGGATCAGCACAATCCAGACTGCCGCAATCAGAATGCGGCGATAGAGGCGGTCCGGATCCGGATTCTTGTCCGCGCTCTTTCCGCCGTATACATTTCCAAGCGCCATCGCAATCATGATGGTTCCGATAATGATCGTCCACACAATCTGGGAAGAACTGAAATACGGTGCAAGCAGACGGCTGGCCCCGAGTTCTACCGCCATCACGGACATACCGCTGAAAAACTCTGTCAGATACAGAAACAAATGATTCTGCAGCAGCTTTCTGTTCGATTGATTCATCGCCCCACCTCGTTTCGTTGAAATTTCGCTATCTATTTAGGATACTCTGATTGAGGGGCACAAAGATAGGAAATTCCCCTCTTCCGCTAACAAATCCGGGCAATCGTAATGCAAAGCGAAAAAGAAGAAAAAAGAATATCAAATTGATTCATTTATCTTGCATTCCAGGAAAAAATGACCATAATGATATTTGTTCTCAGTAAGGAGCGGAAATGAAACGCAGACACACGCACCAGAAAGATTTAATACTCAGTGCCATTGAAGGTCCGGGCTGCCATCGCACCGCAGACGAAGTGCTGGCAGAAGTTCAAAAGACGGACCGGGGCATCGGTCTGGCAACGGTGTATCGCAATCTGAACCTCTTTGTTCAGGAAGGAAGGATTCAGAAGATCTCGGGCGAAGGCTGGAGCTACTATGACGGCAACCCCAAGCCCCACGATCATCTGCACTGCCGCTGCTGCGGGAGGATCTTTGATTACAGAGCCCCCTATGATGCGGCGATGGATCGCGCTGCCGAGGAATTCACCGGCGGAAAGATCGAGTTCCATTCCACGACTTACGAAGGAATATGCAAGGATTGTCTCATGAAGGAAGACCCTGAAGGGTCAAAGGAGAAGAATTGATATGAAGTACAGATGCACAGTTTGCGGTCACATTTACGATGAAGAAAAAGAAGGCGTGAAGTTTGCAGATCTGCCTGATACATGGGTATGCCCGACCTGCAAGCAGCCGAAGTCCAAGTTCGTTCCGGTTGATGAATCCAAGAAGGAATGGGCTGCTGAACACGTTCTGGGCGTAGCGAAGGACGTTCCGGAAGACATCAAGAATGATCTGCGTGCAAACTTTGAAGGTGAGTGCTCCGAAGTCGGCATGTATCTGGCTATGAGCCGCGTCGCTTTCCGCGAAGGCTATGCTGAAATCGGCATGTATTATGAGAAGGCCGCCTACGAGGAGGCCAACCACGCTGCCCGCTTCGCTGAGCTGCTTGGTGAAGTTGTAACGGATTCGACCAAGAAGAATCTTGAGATGCGTGTTGAAGCCGAATATGGTGCTACCGAAGGCAAGACGGATCTTGCCAAGCGTGCCAAGGCTCTCAACCTCGATGCAATCCATGACACGGTTCATGAGATGGCCCGTGACGAAGCACGCCATGGCAAGGCATTTGAAGGCCTGCTGAAGCGTTATTTCGGCGAGTAAGCTGTACTTTCATCCGAATGCAGGGTCTGTTGAAAACAGATCCTGCTTTTTGTTTAGTCCTTCTGCGTTAACGCATGGTATAGTCTGCGGTAAAGGATGGATACTGTATATGAATGCTCTGATCGAACTGCGCCACAGTGTGCGCCAATATCTGATTAAGCCGATTGAAGCCTATAAGCGGGATGTGCTTGATCAGCTTGCTGCATCAATCAACGAACAATCCGGTCTCCATATTCAGATCTGCTATGACGAACCGGACTGCTTCAATACCGCACTTGCCCACTATGGCAAATTCACCAACGTCAACAATTACATTGCCATCGTCGGCCCCAAAGGCAAGGAAGCCGAAGAACAGGGCGGCTACTATGGCGAACAGCTCGTACTCAAGGCGCAGGAAATCGGTCTCAACACCTGCTGGGTCGCTCTGACACACGGAAAGACGAAAGCCGCCATCAATAAAAACGAGCGCCTGATCATCGTCATTGCGCTCGGATACGGTGCCGTCAAAGGCATTCCGCATCATTCCAGAACCATTCAGGAAATTTCCGATTACAGTCCATCCATGCCGGAATGGTATAGAGACGGCCTCGAAGCCGCCCTGCTGGCTCCCACCGCCGTCAACCAGCAGAAGTTCTACTTCACATTCAACAGCGGCTCTCCTGCCGTGCGCATCAAAGGCATCGGCGCATGCACGCACATCGATCTTGGCATTGTCCGCTATCACTTCGAACTCGAATCGCATCATCCTGCAGCCTGAGACTGCAGGATTTTTTTGCCCCGATCCTCATTCGATTTCCGTTTCCCTGCCCGCCTCGGCAATGACCGTCGCAAACGTCAGCTGTGGCATGCACTTAAGCAGATCCTGATGAATCCGCTCCAGCGCCGCAAGACGCAGATCAACACTTGTATTCGCATTGCCCGCAATCACAAACAGAACATTCTGCGTATCATCATCGATCTTATAGAACGTTGAATCACGGGTACCGAGCCAGGTAATGATTCCCTGATCATCGCGATAGACATAATCTGTCTCAGCCACGTGTTTCGTATTTCCTCCGATGGAGGTGAACGTATCTTCTTTACCGCTGATCATAAAGCGCAGTGTACCCGTAATCTTATCCGCATCATGGCCGCCGATCGCAACACCGGAAATCAGCGTCTCCAGATTATAAATATCGACGACTGTATTAATATGCGGCAGGCTTCCTCTGCGTTTGATGCTGGCAAGAAAGTCCGGCACCGTCGGCGGATTTTTTTTGATGCTGCGGTTGCAGGAGGTTACAAGATTCTCGTACCCCTGCGTAATCGGATCGTTAAGAATCCAGTCCTTCTTCCCATCGAGCACTTCCTGCTCAACATTCTTGATCTTCGCTTCCACTTCCGGATCGAGCGGCGCCTTCACCTGTACATTGCCTGCTTTGGCAATGACAACCTTTTCGATGCCATGGCTGACCAGGTTTTCATCCACAAAAATCTTCATCATCACGCTCCGCTTAAAGATGCAGCTCTTCCACCGCTTTCTTAAACGTTTCCAGGTCGACCGACGTTCGCCCGCTGACAATCTTCGGGCTGCCGCCGCCAGAGCAATTCAGAGCCGGCTTCAGGATCTCAAGGATCTCTCTTGCCCTGCCTTCCCCGGAAACAATCGCAAAGTCAATCGCATCGTTTGCCGCAAAAAGAATCTTCGTATCCGTGCAGACACGCATCAAAGCCTGCGATAGAGGACGCAGACGATCGCTGTCCACACCGCTAAGTTCGATGATCTTTTCCGGCTTTGCGGCATAGTCTTTTGCTTCATAATCCATCAATGCGCGGGTCAGATCATTGATCTGCTTCTTATACTCTTTGTTCGCTGCCGTTACGGCCGCTGCCTTCTCTTCCAGTTCTTCGGTACTTGTTGAAAGCACCTGGGCAAGGCGATTCAGCTGCTTATAATACTGAACCAGCCGCCAGCGCGTCACATTGCCCGCCGTAAAGTAAACTCTTACAGTTGATTTGGAACGGTGTTCCCAGTCAAGCAGAACAAAGGAGCCAATCTCACCGGTATGATTCAGATGTGGCGTACCGCATGGCTGTTCATCGAGCCCTTCAATTTCCACAATCCGCACAGTTTCAAACTTACGATATTCCGGATCCGGATAATCCGACCCCTTCACATAATGGAAATGGACAGGCGCATCTTTGCGGATGGCTTCGTTGATATAGTCTTGCAGTTCCTGCCAGTCCCGGGGCGAAATCTCAGCCACATCGAGATCATAGTATTCATTGTCTTCGCTGCAGCCTGTTGAAGTAATCAGCATTCCCTTTCTGCGGTAATAACTGTCAAGAATATGCAGAGCCGTCTGCGGAACTGTATGGGCATAGCGCATTTCAAAATCAACCTTCATGACAATCGGATCCTGCAGAGGGGTTCCCTCCACATGATGCCAGAGCGTTTCACCTTCCCATTTCAGGCCGTCCACCTTCTGCCCGTTGATCGTACCGGAATCGGACGGCATTCCGCCTTTATCGCCATAAAATACAGTATCGTTGAATGCATACCAGTCATCCTTCACATCACGGATGGTCGTTGTACACTCTGTACGCGTATAGTCATCGTAACTTCCTGAATCATCCGGCTGCGCCTTGGGCAGCTGAGATACTGCCTGTCTGCTTTCCTCTGCTTTGTTTTGCTGTGGAACCTCTTCGCGCAGAACAACCTCGGGATGCTGATGGTCAACGATCGCTTTTGCAAGCACCTTGGCGCCAAGGTATTTTGGCAGCAGCTCTGCAAGTTCATCCAGAGCCTTCTGAAGATCTTCCAGACGATCCTCTTCCACACATTCCATGGCGACAAACTCATTGGTTGTATGATCATTCACCTGCGTTCTCTGTCCATCGCGCCAGTTCCAGCAGCGGCAGACGACGCCGGCATCATCGCGATAGGCAATCTCGCCTTTCAGCGGCGGATCCGCTTCGGTTTCCCCGATCGGAAGAAAATCCTCCGTCCCATCCATTACCCCCAGGTGAAGATCGCCAACGAACGCATCCATATTCTCAACACCAATCGGAAAGGCATATTTTAGGGAAACAGCATTTGTAAGATCCACGGAGGGTGCGATCGAGCCGACCGGCTTTCCGTGCAGAACACGTTTCAACAGATTTTCCAGCGCGCATCTTGCGCCTTTTTTGGTTGGAAACTTCTGATATGCCTGGCGCCATACCTGAACAACCGGATTTTCCGAAATCGTTTCATTGGGAACATACTTTACAGCTTCCTGATTCGCTTCCGTAAGGATATCTGCGATTTCCTTCATTTCTTCATCGCTGAGCTGTGCCGTCTCATCGACATCGCTCAGGGATAGTACGGCAATACGTGCCTCTGGAAAAATCTTCCAAAACGAATCATCCACGATGAACTTCTGCATACATATTCTCCTTTTCTGTACTTATCGAGGCATTGGTTTTGATCCGGCCTCGCAGTTATTTATCACCAGCATCGGCATTATTTTCTACCGACATTTGGCTTTGCTTTGCGCTTTTTGCGGACATGGATTTCTGTTCCGTCTTTATGCTGGAGGGTGACATTGTCACGAAACTCCGTCGGATTCATGCCCTCAAACTTATAGAAGTTGAGGTTGAATGTTTTCACATTGCTGTATCCGACCGATACAGCAATATCAATCACCGGGTTTGTTGTTGAAACGAGCAGTTCCGCAGCTTTATTGATACGGACAAAGTTCAGCAGGGTTTCAAAGTTTTTCTCCGAATAGTAAAGAAGTGCCCGGTTCATCTCTGCAACCGAAATCCCATATTTCGATGCGGTTTGAATTGCCGTCAGATCCTCATGGTCATAGTTGTTGTAAATATAGTTTGTAATCGAAAAAGCAACATTCCGTGAATCGCGGGAATAGGATGTTTCCACCTTGCTGTAAATACGCCGGTAGCGGATTGGCGTAACGCCGACTTTGGCGACAAAATGCTTGGACAGATGCGAAGCATCGACAAAGCCTAAAAGGCTGGCAATCTCATCCAGCTGCAGATCCGTATAAATCAGATAATCGGAAGCCTTCTCGATCCGGATGGCATTCAACAATTTCGAGTAACTTGTACCCGTCAGCTCTCGGAGATACTTGGACAAGGATGACTCCGACAGATAAAATACATCGGCAATCTTGGCCAGCGACAGCTTCTCTGAAGAATGCGCATAGATATAGCTCAGTATCGAATCATTTCCCGGAACCGTGCTTTTCTCCGTCTGGCCATTACCATTTGACTGACGAATAAAACGATAATACAGAATCATCAGTTCAATAATTTTGTTGCTGGTATACAAATACCCCAATGGCTTTTTAGGGATATGTTCCAGGGTACTGGCGACACCAAGCTCCCCTTTCAGCTGATCCAGAATGTTTTCCATCTCTTCTGCCTGCAGAGAATCCAGCTGCAGCACCGGTTGCATATTCAGATATCCCAGCATGTCGCTGCCATTATCTTCAAGCGAAACCATATGACTTAACAGATTTTTGATGTACTGATAGTCATAGACGATTTTGATCAGCTGCAGCGTCGATTCCACAGCGGTAATATCTGTGATCATCCATGGGCTGATCGCGACAATGGTATGCGCTTTAATTTCATACTCAGTTCCGTCGATGACCATGGTCCCTTTCCCATTTTTAAAATAGAGGAACCTGGCCGCCTGGTGCATCAGTGCTTTCGTAGGCGCCTCGATTGCCTCATAGTCAAAGGAGCAAAGTGAGGAGGGATCAACATCCGAAATGGAGCTGTCCTGCATGGAAGCCTGTTTAATCATATGGAAAAAATTCTCCTTCTATTTTAACCGATCCAAGGAGAGAAAACAGGCGGCAATTCCGAAGAATGCCGCCTGTCCGTGTTTGAACCACGATGCTCAGCTGAGAATGATCATGCAGACGGTAAGAACAACACCGACCGCAACGCCGAGGATGAGAAGAAGCTTTCTCGCCCACTTCAGCCATACGTCGTACGGAATTCTTGCCAGAGCAAGGCCGCCCATGATGAATCCGCAGGTCGGCGTAAAGAGGTTGACGAGACCATTTGCCGCAACGTTGCACATAATGGATGTTTCAACAGACCAGTTCATACCGGCAACGATCGGGGAAACGATCGGCGAAGAAAGTGCCGCCAGACCGGACGATGAAGGAACCAGGAAGCTGAGACCGATATGGAGCAGATAGTCCAGGAAGCCGAACAGACCTGCAGGCATACCGGACGTAGCCAGAGCATTGACCGATGCCTCAACGATCCAGGAGCCAAGACCTGTTTCACTCATCAGAACCGTCGTAGCACGTGCCAGAGCGATGACAAGGTTAACAGCAATCATGTCGCCGATACCGGAAATGATCGTGCTGGAAAGCTTAGAACGATCGGGCATGCCAATCAGGCCGATGATAATTCCCATTAATACAAACCAGGTAGCCGCATCATCGAACCACCAATCGCCAAGCTGGCTGCCTGTAAGGAATCCGGTCCATCCCATGGCATTGTATGCCCCTTCATTCAGAGATCCCCAAGGAATGAAGCCAAGAATCATTACTACAAACGTGATTGCAAAAATCCAGAGACAGGTCTTCTGACGGCTGGTCAGAGCTTCGTCTGTGCTGATTTCTGTAGAGTGGCCGTAAGCTGCTTTGCATGTATTCAGCTGATCTGCAGTCAGAATCGAGCCCTTGGTCGCCATGACATGCTTCGCATATTTCGTTACAAATAAAGCGGAAATCAAATATGTGCCAAGCCACAGAATGACGCCTTCCGCATAGAGGGTGCCCATGTTGACTTCAACGCCGACGGAACGTGCCGCATCAACAGCCGCTCCTGTCGCAAACGGGTTGATTGTCGAACCCAGAACGCCAGTACCGGCGCCAAGCAGAACTGTCGCCGCACCAACGATCGGATCCATTCCGGCAGCGGTCATTGTCGCTGCAAGAAGGATGTAGAAGCCGACGGTCTCTTCACCCATACCATAGGTGGTACCGCCGATCGAGAACAGGAACATGAGGATCCAGATCAGTCTTGTTTCCTTGCCATGCAGCTTCTTTACCAGCTGATGGATGCCCGCTTCCAGAGCGCCGGTCGCATTGACCAGAGCAAGGAATGCGCCAAGGCAGAATACGAATCCGATGACATCGCCGGCATTATGGAAGCCTGCGATCGGTGCCATTAAAATCTGGCTGAAGGTAGCGGCAGTGACAACCCCCGTCTCACCATCTGCGGTCGTGTACGTTTTGCCTGCGCAGATCCATGTCACAACAGCCACGAACAGAAGGACAAGCAGCAATATACCAAATGTGCCTAGTCTTCTCTTCTTATGTTCAGTATTACTCATAATTATCTCTATCTCCTGGAATGGAATCAGTCTTTCGTAATGACTGTTCCTGTTTTACCCTCAAGTGCTTCCGCGGCACGGGACAGTGAAGTAATCAATGCCGTACCACCATTTGAATTGCTTTCAACAAACGCCAGGCAGGATTCAACCTTCGGCAGCATACTGCCTTTGGCAAACTGATTCTCCTCAATATACCTGCGTGCCTGTGCCGCATTCATGGTTTCGAGTTCTTTTTGATCCGGCTTGTTGAAATTAATGCAGACACGATCAACCGCCGTCAGAATGATCAGCTTATCGGCATGAATCGTATCCGCAAGCAGAGCGCTGGAGCGATCCTTGTCAATTACCGCTGCGACGCCCTTGAGACCATGTTCCGTCTCAACCACCGGGATGCCGCCGCCGCCTGCGCAGATCACAATGTCACCTGCGTCAACGAGCTGACGGATCATATTCAATTCAACAATCCGGTGCGGGATTGGTGAAGGAACGACACGGCGCCAGCCGCGTCCTGCATCTTCGACGAATGTGAACCCTTTTTCTGCCGCAATCTTGTCTGCTTCTTCCTTTGTATAGAAGCTGCCTACCGGCTTGGTCGGATGCTGGAATCCGGGGTCATCCTCAGATACAACAATCTGGGTAACGACGGTTGCACAATCCTTCTTAATGCCGCGCGCAGCAAGTTCCTGCTGAATGGCCTGCTGCAGATGATAGCCGATGTAGCCCTGGCTCATTGCGCCGCATTCCGGGAATGGCATATACGGTGTTCCGCCGCCCTTGGCAGAAGAGAATTCCATGGCAAGATTGATCATGCCGACCTGGGGACCGTTTCCGTGGCTGACAATAACTTCATATCCAGCCGCAACCAGATCAACTATGGTCTTTGCCGTATGTCTGACCAGTTCAAGCTGCTCTTCGGGGGTCTTGCCTAAGGCATTCCCCCCGAGAGCAACAACAATACGTTCCGACATTGGGATCACTTCAGAGTTGCATACATCACGGCCTTGATTGTATGCATACGGTTTTCAGCCTCCTGGAACTGACGTGCCTGGTGTCCAAGGAACACATCGTCCGTTACTTCCATGGCTTCGAGACCATACTTCTGGTAGATGTCTTCGCCGATCGTGGTGTTTCTGTCATGGAAGCTCGGCAGGCAGTGCTCAAAGATCGCTGTCGGCTTTGCCATTGCCATTACTTCCTTGTTCACCTGGTACGGACGGAGAAGTTCAATTCTCTTGCCCCAGAGTTCCGCCGGCTCGCCCATGGATACCCAGATATCCGTATAGAGGATGTCGGCATCCTTTGCGCCTTCCTTCACGTCGTTGGTCAGCGTAATTTCTGCGCCGGTTTCCTTTGCGATTTCACGGCACTTGTCAACAAGCTCCTTCTTCGGCATGTTTTCTTCCGGTCCGCAGGCGCAGAAGTGCATGCCAAGCTTAGCGCAGACAACCATCAGGGAATTGGCAACATTGTTTCTTGCATCACCGAAGAAGGTCAGCTTCCGTCCACGGACATCGCCGAACTCTTCCTTCGCTGTCATGATGTCAGCGAGCATCTGGGTCGGATGGAAATCATCCGTCAGACCATTCCATACCGGGACACCGGAATACTTTGCCAGTTCTTCAACAACGCTCTGCTTGTAGCCACGGTACTCGATGCCGTCAAACATGCGGCCCAGAACCTTCGCGGTATCTTCCAGAGACTCTTTGTTTCCCATCTGGGAAGACTTGGAATCCAGGAATGTGACACCCATGCCGAGATCTCTTGCGCCGACTTCAAATGCGCATCTTGTTCTGGTCGATGTTTTTTCGAACAGCAGAACAACCTGTTTCCCCTTCAGATAGCTGTGGTCAACACCATTTCTCTTCAGGTTCTTGAATTCAATCGCGAGATCGATCATGTAATTGATCTCTTCCGGCGTGAAGTCAAGCAGGGTCAGAAAGCTTCTTCCACAAATATTTACGCCCATAAAATTTTCTCCTTTAGGGTTTCCTTTGGATGTATTGTCAGTCGGCACGTACCAGCGGCATGGACATGCATCTTGGGCCGCCTCTGCCTCTGGACAGCTCTGCACTCGGAATGGTCAGGACATTGACGCCATGGTCACGCAGAACCTTGTTGGTGACGGTATTACGCTCGTAGACAACAACTTTATTCGGTGCAATTGCCAATGTGTTGGAGCCATCATTCCACTGCTCACGCTGCGCTGCGATCATATCGCCGCCGCCGCACTGGATTAATTCAACCTCATCCTGCTTCGTGTACTTGCAAAGGACATCATGCAGCGTAGAATCGATCTCACGAACATTCATGCGGTGTCCATTGGTGCCCGGTGTAATCTCATAAACCTTCAGTGGTCCAAGGATTTCCGGATGAACGGTGTACTTGTTGTAATCAATTGCTGTAAATACCGTATCCAGGTGCATGAAGGCTCGGGATTCTGGAATCGCAAAGGCAAGGACGGTACGGATCTTGCATTCCGGATCACGGAACAGATGTACCGCAAGAACTTCGAGTGCTTCCGGTGTTGTGCGCTGGGAAATACCGACCGCCAGCGTATCAGCCGTCAGATTCAGAATATCGCCGCCCTCAATATGGAAGTTGGCATTCCGGTTCATGTAGAACGGTGTGCCGATGTAATCCGGATGATACTTGAAGATGTAATCCGCATAGATTGTTTCGCGGTTGCGGGTCGGGAAGGTCATCTTGTTCAGTGAGATGCCGCGGCCGATGGATCCGAACGGGTCCCGGGTGAAATACAGATTCGGCATCGGGTCAACGATGAGCTTCTGCGGATCCGAGGTCAGGTCAACAAGAGAATGGTTATTATCGATGTCATAGCACTCTTTCAGGTTGATGCCTTCCATCGTCTTCAGGACAAGATCCTTGCCCTTGAAGTTACTGGTCAGATACTCATACAGTTTCTTCTGCCACTTTTCTGTATGAATGCCGCCTTCTTCAAGCCACTGCATCAGGAAGGGCTGTGTAACTTCCGGATGAAGCTTGAGAACCTCTGTCATGAGGTCTTCCAGATAAACGACTTCGACGCCGTTATCGCGAAGCAGCTGGGCAAATGTGTCATGTTCCTTTTGAGCTACTTCAAGGTAAGGAATGTCATCAAAAAGCAGTCTTTCCATGGTTGCCGGGGTAAGATTGAGAAGTTCATTTCCCGGTCGATGAAGAAGCACCTTCTTCAGAGGCGCCACTTCGCTGTGAACGTTAATACCTTTCATTTTCATCTCCATCTAATTATGTGAGCGATACTAACTTGCGCGCAGACTTGTAACCGCTTTCACTATGATCAGCATATATCCCATCTGTATTCTATGTCGGAATTTATCAATGGATATAATTGTATATTTCTGTCTTTTCAATATTGCGCATTTTTCATCCTGTTCCCCAGCCTTAACTTCCTGCATGTTGATATGCACACCAGCAAAAAAAGCAAAAAAAAAGGCTTATTTATCGTATTGATTTACTTTTTACAATTCAATGGCCGAAGCATATGGCAAAAGTTCTTCTTAATAACATGCAATCAATGTTCCCTGTTATCCATCTCTAAAATTGTATTTTTTTACTTTTCAAGCTGTATATTCTTCCAGCTGTCCGCAAAAAACCGCCCGCGCATAACACACGCCAGGCGGTTTCACAGGAAGATTATAGATTCAGAAATTACATCTTGTCCGGTGCCGAAACGCCGACAAGATCAAGTGCGTTTTTCAGCGTAATGGAAGCGGCTGTAATCAGAGCGAGACGCTGGTTTGTCAGCTGTGGATCTTCCGGATTGTTGACACGGCTGCTGTTGTAGTAGCTGTGGAACACTTTAACAAACGACTGAATGTACTCCGTAATGCGATTTGGTTTCCGGTTTGCGGCCGCCGTTGCGACTTCATTCGGGAACTCGCTCATCATCTTCAGCATCTGCAATTCCTTCGGATCATTCAAACGATCGTAATTCTCTTCTTTGTGCAGCGAAGGAATCTCCGGATTGTTCAAAATCGAATGCATACGGCTGTAAGCATACTGCGCATAATAGACCGGGTTGTCATTGGACTTTGTGCGGGCAAGTTTCAGATCAAAATCCATCTGCGTCGATACATCCTTGGAAACGAAGAACCATCTGACCGCATCGACACCGACATCTTCGCACAGCTCGCGCAGCGTAATGGCGTTGCCAGTGCGCTTGCTCATCTTCACTTCTTTGCCGTCTTCGACCATGCGTACCATCTGAATCAGATCAACAGTCAGTGTGCCCTTGGGATAACCAAGCGCAGTCAGTGCGCACTGCATACGTGTGATGTAGCTGTGGTGGTCCGCTCCCCAAAGGTCAACCAGGTACGGATAGCCTCTTTCGACTTTATAAACGTGGTTGGCAATATCCGGTGTAAGGTACGACAGGGTGCCATCGCTCTTGCGCAGAACGCGGTCTTTGTCATCGCCGTATTCTGTGCTCCTGAACCAGAGGGCTCCATCCTTCTCATAGGTGAGGCCCATCTCCTTCATCCGATCGAGGCAGGCCTTAATTCTTTCGCTGTTATTCTGATAGAAGAATGTCTCATGGCACCAGCTGGTAATGTGGCAGCGGAACAGTTCCAGATCATTCTTAATCTTTTCCAGTTCGCGATCAATGCCCTGCTGTTTGAAGTATGCAAGTCGCTCATCCGGATCCGCGTCCAGCCACTTATCACCGTCAGCTTTGGCAATGTCAATGGCGATCTGCTTTACGTCTTCCGCATGATAACCGTTTTCCGGCAATGGATATTCTTTGCCGAAATATTCAAAATAGCGGGAGATCAGCGACTCTCCGAGCATGACAATCTGGTTGCCGGCATCATTGACATAATACTCTCTCAAAACATCATAGCCGGACTTTTCCATCAGACGGCAGATGCAGTCGCCCCAGGCGGCGTTGCGGGCATGTCCGCAATGGAGGTCTCCGGTCGGATTGGCGGATACCCATTCGACGAGATATTTCTTTCCTTTGCCCGTATTGTTTTTGCCATAATCATCTGCGGCGTCAATGATCTGATTAATCACGGAAGACAGAGAGCTCTCCGAAATACGGAAATTGATAAAGCCGGGGTTGGCCACTTCAACGCTGGAAACCTCTGGCAGTTCAGCTTTCAACTCTTCAACAAGTCCCTGGGCAATGACGGCCGGGCTCTTATGCAGGGTTTTTGCAAGGCGCATAGCGACCGACGTCGAATAATCCCCCATCTTGGGATTTTTCGGTATTTCAACAATCAGCAGTTTCTCATCAATGTCGATGTCATAAACTTTCTTGATGGCGTTCTTTGCTGCTTCAAAAATCCTGGTCGAATAATCGCTCATATCCTCTTCCTCCGCTAGGGTTGAAAAAAGCCCTTTTCAGGGCTGCGTTTTCAGTGCGCCGAACAGGAGTCGAACCCGCAACCTTTTGATTCGTAGTCAAATGCTCTATCCAGTTGAGCTATCGGCGCATATTCACTTTTAATAACCTTGATTCGATTATCATATTATCAAATCATGCATTCAGAAACAATGTTTCCAAAGGACATGCCAGATAATATTGCTGGTTTATACAATATTTTCCTGTACTTTTTACCAGATGATACAGTTTCGGAATTTCTTCTTCTATTCTTACACGATATCCGCCATAAACATCATCTTTGCGAATCGGTTCAATTGACTTCAGAAGAAATATAACCTCATCCTCCTTATCGATAGCGATTATTTCTTCAAAGGCTTTCCTGATCTTATCCTCTGTTAATGGAAGATCACGAAGTGTTGTATCAAGATCCATCGTCGCCCTTGTATCCAGGCCAACAATTGCCGCAACCAGCATGCCACCTTTTACAACAAACTTATCCCTATACACAGAATCCGATAATCTTGCAAGCAGACGTTCGAACATAAGATTCTGAAGAACAACCTGCGCAGCCATATGATTTACCTTGGCATAATTGTTGATTCTTCCTTTTAAACTCATCGCTTTCGTACTCATAGCAGAAACTCCAGATATGTCCTGATTTTGTCCTCTGCATGAAAAATCTGTCCGTATTCTGCCAGCAGATTCAGATCCTTCTTATCGTATGCCACATAACTTCTGATGAAATTCAGAACGGTATCTTCATCCATACGATTTCGATCCCGCAGCACATCGCAGACACAGCGCTCCGCGTTATAGCATCTGACCGCATTTCCAAATGTAGTCTTTTCTTCCGTCAGCCCAATCGAATGAAGTTCTGGTTTTACATAATAGCATTTGCACTCATCCTTCAATGAGTTCGGCAAAGAAGTATCAGAAGGAATTGTTACAGAATGCTGAAAAGGCGTCCGATCCGATAATCCCAGCAGAAAGATTGCGGTTTCATGAGAGAAAATGATCTTCTCCGATCTCAGCATCATCGTATACATATCATCATGACTTTTCCCAGCAAGGATATAAACACCCTGCCGCACTCGCTCCATCAGACCTTCCCTCACATACTTTGGAAGCAGTGCCTTGGAAAACCCCAGTTCTATGACCTGCTTTGTCGTTATGATGTTGTGATTTTCCTTTATCTTTTTCATAACAATTGGATTGATCGGCACGGATATCTCCTTTCCAAATAGCGTTTACTTTTATATCGATACTGTGCCACATTTCGATTCAATTGTCTACTATGCCTTCTGAGACTGCTATGTCGTCAGCTTCCGCAATACTTCTTCAATATCCCCGTCAATGCACACGGCCCTGTCCGCAATCTCCTTTGTGCAGTACGCCTCGCCCTTGTTAATGCAGGCATAGAAAGCCTTCGGATTCTCTTTTGTGTACTGCCAGAAGGGGTACTTTATGATGATCGGGGTATTTTGTTTATTGCGCGCCAGTGAGACATTTGTCGCGTTGTGCTGCCTCTTCCAATAACTTGTTATTTCTGCGGAATCCCGATGCGTACAGAGAACCACCATTCTCATCGCCAATATTCCCAATGAACCGATAGTAAATATCCACCCGCATGGTAATTTGACCATCTATTACCTCTTTCTCATGAACCACAACTTTTTCTATTAGTGTGTTTAGAAGTTCTTCGGTAAGTTCAGTGATGTTAACATACGGCTCAATCATTTCAACAAAACGTTCCGTTGCCAAGTTCTCTTTTTTCCTATCCAGAAGTGTGTTCTGCAGTTCAGCAAATTTTGCCTTTAGGTCCTTCTGCTCCTTCTCGTAATCAGCCGACATAACCATGAACCGCTCATCGTTAATTACACCAAACACTCTGTCCTCATAGAGCTTTTTGAGTATGGCATCCAGTTCTTCAATCCTCTTCTGGCATTTCGCAAGTTCTCTTTGGTTTGCATCCGTTTCTCCGTCACTATTTCTCATCGACAGTTCTCTGAGATGCTCTGCGTATTTTTCCTTATCCTCAGCTGCAAGAGCAGCATGCTTTCGAATATCTGTCAGCAGAATTTCTTCGACCTGTTCTATAGTGATGTAGTGCTTGGAGCATTCCTTTCCGCCATAGCGGCGGTGCAAATTGCAGCAAAAGTATCCCTTGGATGTCCTTCCCTTACGTGCTGAGAATACCATTCTGGTATTGCATCCTCCGCAGATCAGTAAGCCACGGTAAATATTGTTACTATTTGCCCATGATGCAGGTTTCTTAATACGGATCCGTTCCTGAACGGTATCGAAAGTTTCCTGATCTACAAGTGCCTCATGTGTGTTCTCGACTGTAACCCATTCTTCTTCCGGTTTTTCAACGATCCGCTTATCTTTGAAAGATTTTGTCGTATACCGCTGACTGACAAGCTTTCCAAGATATATCGGATTGCTCAGGATGTTGTATACGGTAGTCTTTCCCCAAGCATATGGATGCTTGACTGTATAATTGGTTACGTACTTCCCGTATTGATCTTTCAGAAATGCTCTGGGCGTCGGAATCTTTTCCTGCTCAAGCTGTTTGGCAATATGGAAGCATGTCACTCCATTAAGCGCCATAGAAAACATGCGTTTCACGATAGGTGCATGATCATCAGGAATAAGGTGATGCCTGTCATCGGGATCTTTCATATATCCATAGGCTGGATAACCTCCTGTATATTCGCCGTTAATCGCTTTGGTATGAAAAGCGGAACGGACTTTACGGCTGCAGTCTTTTGCATACCACTCATTGATGATGTTCTTAAACGGAGCAAATTCATTGTCACCGCCATTCGTATCAACGTTATCGTTAATAGCAATAAAGCGTGTCTTATACTCGGGGAAGATGACTTCGATAAAATAGCCTGTCTGCAAGTAGTCTCTTCCCAAGCGGGAAAGATCCTTCACGCAGATCGTCGAAACCTTTCCATCCTTCACTAATCCCAGCAAACGCTGAAAATCAGGTCTGTTGAAATTCGTTCCGGAATACCCGTCATCCACAAAGAACTGGCAGTTTGCAAGCCCTTGTTCTTTTGCATACTGCGTCAGCATTTTCTTCTGTGTTGAAATACTTGAACTGTCTCCGCTAAACTCATCATCTCTGCTGAGTCTGCAGTATAGTGCTGTAATCCTTATCTGTTGTTTTATTTCCATATCGATCCTTTCCAAACAACAGATTCAGACCTTCGTACAAGACTACTATACTGCCTGCTGTTTCTTAAAAGAAGGATCTCGATGCATTATTCGCATCCTTCCATGAGCACTTTGTTCTCAAGCATCTGCAGAATCATTTCTGGTGCTGTCTGCTTAGCTGTATGATGAGAATGTGCAGAAACATGAAAGACAACCTTCCCGATTTTCTTCGTATATGTTTCCGATATTTTGATGCCTTGCGGTTTGCCATTGTTCTCCACGTTGGAGTCAGTAATGCCACTAATTATTTTTTTCATATTGTTCTCCAAAACTCTGTTATTTCTACGGTGCTTCAGCACATTCCGGAACATAGAATCCAAGATGTTCCTTCACAGCTTCTGCTGTTGCTTCAAGATCCCGTTTGCTCAATGTGCCAAGGTAGGAAATCATCCTTCCTTTGTCTATCGTATCTATCTGTTCTCCAAGCACCATTGACCGCTTCCGCAGAAATCTTGCATCCTGCAGCACGTAATGTGACGGTAAGTGCTGTTTCTTGATGGTTCCTGTCAGCGGTACCATTGTGACGGTCGGGGAGTAAATACAGCCAGCATCATTTTGCAATACAATGACTGGTCTGATTCCTCCCTGTTCCGATCCATATGGGCAGCCCAGTCTTGCCAGATAGACATCTCCCTGATGAAATTCTCTTTCTATTTTCATGTCTCACCTGTTGCTGCTTTCTATGTAAAGGGGCTGTAACAGTTGAATGACTGTTATGGCTCCTTTTTCGGCGGTCTGATGTTAAAGAAGTTCAAGAAAGTTGAAATCCATGTTGATTAAATACATGCTTGCATGTATAATTAAGGTATGAAAAATGCTGATCTTGTTTTCGAAGGACCCGATCAGCGCACTTATTATAACGCTGTTCAGCTGGCCCTGCCTCTTAATCTCTTTATCAAAGTGCCTCAGGATGACACCCTTTATTCGTTTCTCGGTGCGGTGAAAGGAGTGAACTTCAGCCGTTATGTGAAACCAATCCGTTCGAATAACTCCCGCAGTCATGACAGAGGTATGCTCGTTAAAGTCATTCTCTTTGCCTACATGAATCGCATTTATTCCCTGGAAGATATCGTCCAGCACTGTCGGACCGATATCCGGTTCATCTATCTCTCTAATCAGGAAATGCCCAGTAAAATGGCCTTTTCGCGTGTGATGAATCAGCTCACTGAATCCATTGACAGCCTCATGAAGGATCTCAACCTGGATATTATCAACGAGACTGGAATTGATCCGAACACTCAGTTCGTAGATGGCACGAAGATCGAGGCGAATGCGTACAAGAATTCCTTTGTTTATAAGAAACGAATTCTGAATGCACGTGCAGATCTCTTCCGCGATATTACCAAAGCGGTCACCTCACTGAATCTCGCTTATGGGTACTATTACGAAACCAAAGTGAGATACTCTGCTTTGGAAATATGGTTCATCGTTCAGTATCTGATGGATGTCATGGTTCATGAAAACATTCAAATTCAGTACGGAAAAGGAAAGCGCAAGTCAGACATTCAGAAGCGGTATGATCTTCTGCTTGGCTACGCAATACGGCTCAGCGGCTATGAGACCTGGCTTTCTATCATTGGTGACAGGAACAGCTGCTCAAAGACGGATCATGATGCGACCTTCATGGCTACCAAATGGGATTATTACAACCGTTCCGGTGTAACACGCCCCTGCTATAACTGCCAGATCGCCGTTTCAGAGGGATTCATTGTAAACAGCGATATCTATCAGACGCCTGGAGATACGGTCACCTGGGAACCATTTATGGAGCGATTCCACAGCTTATACGGTTATTATCCCAGGGATCCGACGGCTGATGCCGGATATGGAGGTTATGACAATTATCTGTATAACATCCGGCATGGAATAAATCTGGTTCAGAAGTTCCCGATGTACGGCAAGGAACACGACAGAATGTTCAGGAAGAATCACCCATTTAATACATTCAACTGGGGTGTTGATAAAGATGGCTATCGGATCTGTCCGAATGGAAGAAAGTTCGATCATTATGACGGAGACAGAAGTTCAATTTCACGGGCAGGAAATCTGACCATTCTGCAGAATTATTCAGAGCCAAAACATTGCGAAGGCTGTCCACTGAGAGACAAATGTATACCGAAGTACAACAAGCGTGGATATCGTCAGAACAGCGTGAATGTTGTGGGTGAAGAGCTGAAAGCGGAAGCCAGAAAACAGCTGGATTCAGAGAAAGGAATCGAACTGAAAACCAAGCGCAGCGAGCAGGCGGAAGGTGCCTTCGGAGTGATTAAGGAAGACATGAGATTTACCCGATTCCATAGAAGAGGAATGAAAAACGTAAAAATGGAATTTCTTCTGGTAATCATGGGATACAATCTCCGCAAATATCACCACTGGCGTCTGACTGTGAAGAAGCCAGAGCAGAATTCACTGATGAACTAAAGCGAAAGACAGTAAGAAATTTTCATGGAACTAACAAAGATGTTTTTAATGCGTGCTGATTTGATACCGTCAGCCGCTTTTTCATATTGCCGGAGAATGAATGCTCGAGCACTATCATTCACCATGCAAGAAAAGGGGCCGTAGCAGCCTGAGCAGATTCTAAATATGCTCAAACTGTTACAGTCCCCCAGACATTCATTTTTCTCTGCCAATTTGTCCTCAACACCCCGGCAGCGGGAAATCATCAGGCGTCCGGGTGCTCCCGGCTCCATGGGCCTCTCACCCCTCCCAGGATCTCTGCGAGCTGCTCTCATTGCGTTATCCCGGTTTCACCCAGGGCTGTGACTGAACAGAAGTATCATTGTCCCCATGCGTTTCATGGCCGTACCGGAAGCGATCCGGCATATATGAACAGCGCATTTCTCGCTCCCCGATAAAGGATCATGGCGTGCGGTTCAACTGGCTGGCGTGGTTTCGCCTCCACCCGCATGGGAATGTACCTGATGAATGTATATTCAGTTGTCAAAGAGCAGTTTTTTCTCAGAACAGATCTTATCTGTTCTGAGAAAAGCTTAACTTGGATCAACTGCTCTTTCGAGGGCGCAACACAGCCTATCGGCAGGCAGTAATTAGGTGCATCACAGTTTCTCCTCAATCTCGATCAGCTCCTGAATGAGGAACCGGAGACGCTTTTTGAATTGATGATTAGCCCGCTCCCTGCCAAGAATCAGGAAATCGAGACTGACATTGAAGTACTCAGAAAGGTCGATCAAGAGATCAATAGAATAACAATGTACGCCACGCTCTGCCTTACTCATATGGCTGTGGCTGTAGTTCAGCTCATTGGCTAATTTCTCGATCGTTAAACCGCGACGTTTACGCAAATCTCGGACTCTTATTCCGATTTCGTTTTGATTGAAATACATAAAAAATTCACTCCTGTTCGTTAGATTTGCAAATCGCGATTGCAAGAAAATCTTAACGAACGGGAGTGATATGTATTGTTATATGTATTGTCGTTTTATTTGCACAATCCGGAAAAACGGAACGGCTGTTCCGCTTCATCGGTGCGCCGTTCCGCTTTAGCGGAACGCTAGTTAAAGGGACGGGTTCCGCATATTCTTGCCATTAAATTGTAGTCTGAATGCTCTGTTGACCAATCGGTCCAGACAGGCATCTGCGTAAGTGTTGTCCTTGAACAGCTCATACCATGAGGAGACTGGAAGCTGCGATATCACAATAATGGATTTTCTTCCTTCTCTGGCGTCTATCAGTTCAAAGAGATTTCTGCACTTATCTGGATCGAGGTCCATGAGTCCAAAGTCGTCCAGCACAACCAGATCCAGCTTTACTAGTTTGGATATGTATTCCAGGTGAGTCTTCTCAAGATCCGCCTTTTCAAGTTCGTATATGAGCGTGCTGGTTTTACTATAGCGAACGGTCTTGAACTGTCGTAACGCACATATGCACAACGCATTGGCAATGTATGATTTACCGCTGCCGGAGGCCCCTGTAACGAGAAGGTTTCTTCCTTCCTCAATCCAGGAACACTTGGACAGGCGTTCAATAGTATCGGTATCCAGCTGACGGGCGGGATCATAAATAGCGTCGTCAAGGTCAGCTTCAGGATATCGGAGAGTGGCTTTCTTGATGAAGCGGTTGAGCTTCTTGTTATATCTAAGATTCCACTCAGCGTTGATAATGCCGTTCAAGCGTTCATCAAATGAAACAAGGTCGTGATTAGGGTCATTATTCTGACGCTCAAGTTCATCAGCCATGCCCGATAGCTTCATGTGTCTTAACTTCATGCAAAGCTCTTCAGTACTTTCAAGGATTCTGCGGTCGGTCATTTGTAGAAGTCCTTTCCACGGATGTTTTTATGTTCCGGAAGAGAATCTCCAGAAGGCCTGCCTCCGTTATTCAGAATGTCATTAAGAATTCTCTTGAAGTATGAATACTTACAGCTGTTAAGCTCTATGCATTTGCGTGCAGCCATATTGACAATAACCTTTGATTTTCCGTCGCACATGTGAAGAATGCCGTTGCACGAATTGTAACTCTGCTCTTCGTGCTTGGAGCTATGGAGGACGGTATCAATCAGTGTAAACATATCCTTTCCGATCGCCGATGCCCATCTGCGATAATAATCACCATCATGCATGTTTACTTCTTTATAGAAGCGGTGCTCTGGCGACATATGCTCATCGTTAGTGATGTATTTCGGAAATTTCTTGTAAGATCTTGGGTGAGTGCAGAGAAGTCTGTTGTTTTCATCACAGATCCGAATTTCTGTCATAGTGGCCTTCAAAATGGCTGGCCTGTTATAGTACGTGTACAATACAGAGTAGTAGTGGCCATCATATGGTAAGTGATAGTTTGCTGGGATATGATCAAACGCTACATAGTCGCAGGTTGTGAAGGCACCGTCGGAAAGTTTCTTCATCTGCGGCTTATCGTAGAGCTCGAACATCTCTTTACGGGAATGTTCCCAACCAGTTGGCTTCCTGTCATTGATGTCCGCTATTATCTTTTTACAGGCCTCATTGGCGCTGGCAAAGCTGCTGTAAACATTCTCCTTCAGTTTTTCCAAAAGCCATGTTTCAAGAAGTTGAACATGTTTTTCCACAGTTGGTTTTCCTTTTGGCTTATAGGCGGGCGGTGGGAGAATAATGGTGTCATAGAAACTCTCAAGATCCTGATAAGTGCTGTTAATAAGCAGAACATCCTTTGTGTGCTTGGTAACCGCTGTAGCCGCATTATCAGGGACTAAATATTTCGGAACCGCATCATAGAATGCCAGGGCATCATTAGTGCCTTTCATAAAGTTCGGCAGCTGCTCGTCAGGAAACAGTTCGGCGAATAGATAGCTGCTCACTCCAACCGTCGTGACGAACACATGAACTTTCTGAAGCTCACCTGATTCTGGATTCATAATGATTTCCGGTTGGTCACCGACCCAGTCGATAAATACCTTCTCACCAGGGATACGTTCGACAGCCATGGAGACATCCTGGCTTCCGAAGTTTTGCTCGACATAGCGGTGGTAGTATTCCGCAAATTGCGAATATTGATAGCCGTTGGGATTGTCCTGCTTATACTCGGTCCAGAGGAAGAACAGGTTGGCTTTACTTCCTTTCTCCATAAGACGTTCATGGATCTTCTTGAAGTCAGGCAGCGGAACATCTTTGCGCCGTTTTTCATCCGGTGGATAGAACGCCTGGACAACCTTTTGGGGATCCATTTTCTCCAGGTCTGTCAAGGATAAGCCAAGGTCCTGGTATCTGGCCATGAGCAGGGTGATAGTACTGTTTCCGACCTTGAAGCGATCGTGGCATTGCCGGTATGAGAGACCCTGCTGTCTCATACGGATAATGCCCATAATGGCAGTGTAGTTTTGCATTGTAATCTCCTTTCATCAAACTACATAACCATAATAAAAGGCGCACCGTTAAAGCGACACGCCCGCACCGTCAACTCAACATAAATGCACCGGTTTTAGCGGAAGACATGTACCGACGAACCAGAATTTGCAGTTTTATTGTCGCACAAAGATAACGTGTGACCGGAGAGTACTTTCTTCTGTCATATTTTTGTCGCATATCAGGTAGCAATTACGAACCTTCCCGGTTCATATCTTTCTCCAAGCAGCTTACTAAGGTCCTTGATTGCAGGAGTACAGAGGTATCTTATCGCCATACGGAATTCACGCATAGCAAGGTCATACTTCTGCTGCTCTTCCATAGAGATGATCATCCAGTAGTAAAGATGCAAATTTCTTGGATGATGCCGTAATGCTATGGCGCATTGCTCATGAATCTCAGTATAATCCTGCCTCTTTTCAAGCAGTTCTAATAGTTCCTTCATGACATCCATGAATTTTTCACTGTAATGAAATATTGTCGACATTAACCAGTGCGAATCCTTTGCTGGCGGAAACACATCTTGCCGGTACATTTTGACAATTTCTTCCAAAACACGGATTTTTTCATTTGGATCTGTTACGTGCCTGACTGTTAAACACAATCGGTCAAAAGACTCTATGTCAACCTTGATATTCAACTCAGGGTTTAGCCGATACCCAGATGCGGTGGTAATGATGAACTCTTTGTCAGAGAAGATATCCCCATACTCCTGACGAAACCGGTAGATATAATGACGAATGTTATTGCAGAAGTTATCAGCTTCTTCAAAATCGTCAAACAAGGTATTGGCGATTGTAGAAGGCGCACAAGCACGGTCACGATGAAGAGCAAGATAAACGATCACCGACGCGATCTGCATCCGATTAATGCTCTCGCTCTTTATCACTCCATGCGCGGTGACAATATTCAGCCCGCCGAACAAATTGATGCAGACATCATCTTCTTTCTCGATGCAAGGAGCAACGGCTTGATGCTTGCATGATTCTATCAGTCGGAATTCCCGGAACTCACACGAGGCAATATATGCTGAGAGCTTCAACAGATCCGGAATTTGAACAAACTTGGTAGGGTTTCTTACGACCACAAAGCCCGTAGCGCCTTTGTAATATGGCGCAGCTATCACAGACTGAACATGCAATCTTTGATAATGATGGGCTTCTTCTACTGTAACTGGATCAATCTCTGGTATACAAAGCGTCTGCTCCTCCTGCAATGCCTTGGTCCACGTGGGATATTCCGAAACGATTTCAAAGTCATAAAAGTTTGTCTGCGTCATACCACCTGTCTTGGCAGAATACCACCAATATGGTGCCCAAACGCCGACATTTTGGGAGATATCAAGAACACCACACCAATCACCGCCATAATACTCGCAGGTCAGTTTAAGAACCTTCAGAATGATCTCTTTTGGATCAAGATCACGGCGAAATTCCTGTTCAAGTTGGACCATCATATGATCCAACTCAATGGCAGCCCTCACTTGTTCATTATCGAACTGTTCAGTGTCTGCAGAAGCTTGCGAATTCTTCAGCATAGTGTTTACCCCCTATTTGCTTTTATAAAAAAGCGCAAGGTCATACTGGAAGTATCATCATCCCGAGTACGCGTCCTTGCGATTTATACTTTGCTGTAAAGGTCAAGGCTGCTGTTACAGTCCATTTCCCCCTGAATACCCACAACCGGTTTATTACTTTTGCATCCCAGCTTTCATTTCAATATTCCGGCAAAGTCACCTCGTTTCTCACGATGCAAGAAAATGTGTGCTCCACGAAACTTAATCAAAAATTTTTATCAAGAACTTCTGCACGCTGAAGAAGGTCTGACGCAGAAACCTTAAGAACATCGGCTATTGAATATAAGCAGTCAACAGAGAAATTTCGAATCTTCCCAGGTGCTTCAATCTCGCTGATAGTCGATCTGCTTATACCAGATTTTTCAGCAAGCTCTTCCTGGCTCATTCCGGCAATCTTTCTACAGGTCGAAATTGCAAGTCCAAGATTAACAAGCCGATCTCGATTCTTGAAAGATACTTCTTTTGCAATTCCCGCCTAAGTGAGGCCAATCGTTCCGGACTTGGGACCCACTAATTCCGGTTGTGAGAGGCCATCACAACCGGCAGGTGAGTCCACCCTCTTGTCATTGAACTATAGTGAGTGTCGTATGGAATGCCCATGCGGCATTTTCATACTAGACAGGAGGGCATGCAAAATGCCGTATTATCTTGAGATCGCAAGACTGCGGTCTCTCAACTACTCCCAGAGGAAGATTGCCTCGACAATCCATTGTCGCCGCGATTCTGTCTCTGGCGTTTTCAAGACCATGGATGCCTATCAACTCACTTATGAGAAGATGAAGAACATCCCTACTGAACAGCTGGAGGATCTGTTTAACCCTCGTGCAAAGAGTAAGACTGTATATGCGCAGCCGGATTACGAAGCTCTTTCCAAGGAGCTTGTCGCACCGGGTATGACGGTTAAACAGCTGTGGAAGGAGTACAGTGACAGCTGTCTTCTGCAGCACCAGGTGCCTTATCAGCACACGCAGTTTGAACTGTATTTCTCCAAATACCTTGCAGAGAACAACTATTCCGAAATCATCCAGCATAAAGCCGGAGAACGTTGTGAACTCGACTGGGTTGGTGACCGCCCCTCATGGACTGATCCAGAAACCGGTGAGATCATCAAAGGCTATATCTTCGTCGGCGTACTGACATTCAGCGACTACGGATATGCCGAAGCCACCTCAGACATGAAGGAAAGCACTTGGATCCGCTGTGTTGAGCACATGTTTGAGTACTTTGGTGGAGTAACACCGCTTACCGTGATCGACAATCTGAAGACCGGCGTTATCTCTCACCCCTGGGGTGATGAGGCTGTTCTGAACAAGAGCTTCACAGCCATGGCTGATTACTACGGTACTTCCATCTTTGCGGGGAAGGTAAAGTCGCCTCATGCGAAGCCTTCCGTAGAATCATTCGTACGGATGATTGAACGCACAATGTTCAAGATGAGGAACTACCAATTCTTCAGTCCCGAGGACTACAACATTCAGCTCCGCAAGGAACTGGATGAAATCAACACAAACCCGTTCACCAATAAATCCGGAAGCCGTGCAGAGCTGTTCGATAAGTTTGAAAAGCCGCTTCTTCTCACGCTTCCATCCAAGCCCTATGAACCGTTCGAGTACGCAAAGGCTAAGGTGAACAACAACTACCATGTCAGCCATGGCAGGAACTATTACTCCGTTCCATACAAGATGTGTAAGATCGGCGATACGGTAACGCTCAGGATTTACCCCGACAGGATTGAGATCTTTGACAAGGATGACAAGCAGCAGTTCTGTGTCCACAGGCGCTTCAGGAAGAATCAGATCGGTCAGTATGACACTGATCCCGCCCATATGCCACCCAGCAGAACAGGAGACTGGAATAAGGAAAGATTCCTCAGATGGTCATGGACTCTTGGACCGAATGTCCATGAGCTGGTTCAGCAGATCTTCAATGGTGGACGACCGGAACAGGTATATTACGATAAGGTTCACGCGATACTAAAAATAGCAGACACTACTGAAGCCGCCAAACTTGATCGTGCCTGCCGCCGCTGTATAGATAAGTCCATCAATCCAACGACTAGGAATATTAAAGCGTTAATTGAAGCAGATGTAAAAGAGGAAGAGCTTAAAGCCAAGAATAATGCCGATGAAAATGCATGGCTGAGAGGAGACAGCTACTATGCCGAGAAGAAGCAGTGATCCAATGATTACGGATACGCTTCACCAGCTCCGTTCCCTCAAGCTCAATGCCATGGCTGATGAGCTGACACATATCATTGCAAGCCCTGGCAATCAGAACATCACCACTTCTGAGCTTCTCAGCAGGATCGTTGACGCTGAATATCGGAAGAAAAGTGAAACCAGAATCAAGGGTTTGATTAAGCGAGCAGGCTTCAATAACCCATCGGCTTCATTGGATCAGATCGATTACGACCAGGACAGGAAAATCAATAGGAATATCATCGATCAGCTCCATACCAATGAGTACATCCAACAGCACAGGAACGTGATCATTGAGGGCCCTACCGGAGCAGGAAAGTCCTTTATCAGCCAGGCATTGGGTGTCAATGCATGCCAGTCTGGCTATCATGTCAGGTACTACGGTATGTTCGATCTTATGACGGACCTGTCAATCAATGAAGAATCAGCTGAGAAGATGAAGTTGTTTATTAAGTCATTGGCCAAGCCAGATGTACTGATCATCGATGACTTCATGATGACTAATATCTTCACAGAAGCACAGGATTATCTTCTGAAGATCCTTGATCAGCGTAGCCAGCGTAAGACAACTATCGTAAGCTCACAGCTGATGGAGGTTTCCTGGAAGCACCGCTTGACTGATCAGGCAATCGGCGAGGCCATCATTGACCGTCTTGTGCATAATGCATTCAAGCTGAATATCGAAGGCAAGGATATGCGTGAGAAGTATAACTGAGCCTATGGGGACATCAGTAAGGAAGTCATGATATAGCGGTTCCGTCTCATCTCAGGCCTGCGGCCTTCGGGCTTCGGCTTTCCCACAATTGTGTCCACAGCCGGAAAGCACGGCTATGGACAAAATATGGAAAAGCTCGCTGCGCGACCCCTATTCGCAGAATGCAACCCAACAAGGAATCGCAACTGAACTGGGAATACATATGAAAGGGATGATAGTTGGACAATAAAGAAGCTACCGTTAAAAGCAACGATTACTGAACAGAGTAGAAATATGAGATGATACGGGCCACCTTCACAGGTGGCCCCACATGTCGGAATCACTGGTTCCGAAATTCCGGATCGGTGGACTCAAGCTACCGGATTATCCGGCCTCAAACGTCCGGCATTTGCACTTTCATTATCGTCTACGCCGCCCTCCTTTCTTTGATGTCTAACTGTTATGTAATGGCCGATGTCAAGTGATAAATTAAGGTGCTCTGAAAAAACTTCTGTTGGTATGCTTGATCATCAACGATCCTCTTCTGTTAATTCTTCTTTTGCGGCTGGAGTGATAATCAACCGGATCAAGGGCACGGGGAAAGAGCTCCGAATGTAACAGTTCGCGGTACTTAGCCATTCTGTTATACGTGTATCAGGGATCAGCTGCTCATCCCACCCCACAGGCCAATGGTTTCGCCGCCAGCTCTGCTGTCTTAAATCGTGGTTCACAAGGAGTATCTGTGCCGTAAAAGTTAGATCGCAGATAGCTGAACCGTCCAGTTGCTCCGGCGGCTCTTTCC
This sequence comes from Galactobacillus timonensis, assembly GCF_900240265.1. NCBI lineage: Bacteria > Bacillati > Bacillota > Erysipelotrichia > Erysipelotrichales > Erysipelotrichaceae > Galactobacillus > Galactobacillus timonensis. The sequence continues at coordinate 1,312,174 of NZ_LT964739.1, read as the reverse complement.
CGATACCCTCGATGCCCGTCTGTATCTGGTTATTTCCTGTTCCTGAAATCAATATACTGTGCTTCTCAAATCCTTATCCATGCAGGCAGGTAATCATGCGAGTGCTGTGTGAATGTTCCCGGTCATCATTCCCCAGATAAAACACGCAAGTTCCCGCGCTACCGCAGTGACTGCCTTATTGTGAGATTTCTTATTGGTGAGGACAAGCTTGTAATATCTCTTTCTCAGCCGCTCGTTGGCTTTATCTGCGTAGGCAATCACGGCTTCTTCACATCCTTCCTGGCGTTTCTTCAGTGCTGCGGATTTGCTTTGCCGTGCCCTTGAGAATGATTGCGACGCTTCGACCAGAAGCCGCCGCAGAAAGGTATTTCCCTGCCTGGTGATCGGAAGAGCAGTGTTGTGATCGCCACTGTCCAGCCGGCCGGAAACCAGTCCAAGGAATGACGCAAATCCCTTTGCTTTAATGAATCTGCTGAAGTCTCCAATCTCAACGATCAGCGCCAGTGCCGTGATTTCTTTGATCCCTTTGAAGCAGATGAGCTTATGTACTTTCTCGCGGTACTTATCTGTTTCTGCAATTTCGACGATCCTCGCATCCAGCTGGGTAAGCTTTTCTACAGCGTGCTCATAAGACAGCAGATATTCATCCAGCGTCTCCTTCAGCACGCCTGTGAGCGGCAGCGAATTCAGCCAATTCAGATGTTTCTGCGTCCAGTAATTTCTGCCTTCCGTATAGTGATATCCATGCCTGTGGCAGAGGGCACAGATCTGCTGCTTGATTCTCTTCAATGCCTGTTTGTGATCTGTTCTCATGCGGATGAAATCACGGACGGCTTCATCCTCTTCATCAGGAACGTATACTGCTTTGTATTGATTGTTCTTAAGGCTCTCAGCGATCGCAATGGCGTCACGCTTATCCGTCTTTACTTTCCTGCGGCGATTGACCTCGGTACCTACAATTGTTGAAGGAGCCATGACTACACACTCGATCCCACGATCCTTCAGCTGCCTGTAGAGTTGGAATCCCAGGCATCCGGCTTCATATCCAACAATGATTTTGGCATCATCCCCATGCTGTTTAGTGATCGCATTGCAGTATTTGATGATGCTTTCAACGGATGGGGAATAAGTGTTAACGTTAGTGGCCCGGAGATCATCCTTCCCCCAGGTAGCCAGTGTGAAATTGGTGGTGTGTGCGTCGATTCCTACGTTGTATACTGTCATTGTAATGGCCTTCCTTTCTTGTATGAGTGCAACTTCCCTCTGCTTTGTAGACCAACATAAGTATATTGGGATGATCCTCGGTGCTACAAGTTGAGGGAGGCCATTACATATTGTCTTATGATTAAAGTGTAGGGAAAAGCCACACTATTCTCAGCATTGCAGAAAAGGCAATTGCCCGATTAATAGGTCATTATTTCTTCAGACCAAGCTTTTGCGTTAAAGAACTGGTTACGGTATCGCAGAACTGGTTATGGTATCGCGCAAAAAAAGAGGGCAAGCGTTATTTATCGGATATTTAAAAATTTGAGGGGATGGTGACCTGCATTTCAAGGTGATGGGGTTGCCATCTTTTATGTATGTCTGTGAAAGTTTAAGACTCTGGGGCTTGCTTTTTTTCTATTATGAAATCAGGAAGAATCCAGTCCTGATTGAGCTGTCATGAGCATATGAATCTACAATGGTAAGGTCAGGATTACCTGGATGTATTCCTGGCCTTTCCTGCGTATAGGCATATACCGGAAAGGTCTGGGTAAAAGTAAGGACGCCGCTTTTTTTAAGCTATCGAACGATAAGCCAGTAACAAAAAACGTCCTGCTTCCCTTTTGTGATATAGCCAGCTTAATCAAAATGTGCAGCCGGAAGTATTCAGGCATGCCGTATCTAATCCAGAAAAATCAGCTGTCGCAAAGGTTCAGGGAAGCTTTACCGCAGACATTTATGCCAGAGGAGGCTCTTTTATGGACGGACCAATTATCACGGTAGATGTCTCAAAAGGCAACTGCCACTATCAGCCGTGGCTGACAGCAGGCCATTCCCTGCGGAAGCCGAAAGTGCTGAACGATACGAAAGATGGCTTTGAAGCATTGTCTGAAACCATTGAGATGGTGAAGGAGAAGAGCGAAGCTGATACAGTCCCGGTAGTATTCGAGGCGACCGGCGTCTACCATCGCTGTCTCCAGAAGTATCTTGATGATATAGGAAATCCATACATTGTCGTTCCGCCACTGCTGTCTGCAGCTTATCGGAAGACGAACCTTCATGGCAATAAGACAGACAATGCGGATTGTGCCCATATCGCCAAAGTGTATTACCAGGAAGAACATCTCCAGTGCCACCAGAATGAATCGGATACATATGCACGTCTGCGGGCAAAGAATCGCATGTATGAGAGCGAATTGAAGATCCTGCGTCAGCGGAAATGCACGTTCCGGGCAATGCTGGATGTGATCTATCCGCGCATGGATAAGTGCTTCAAAGGGCATGCAAGCCTTTACGATTCGGTTCCGATGGAGGTGCTGAAGAAATATCCGCATCCATCATTACTTCTCAGGCACAGGGAGGAAACCATTGTGAAAGCGATCCGGAAGCCCGCAGGTCATAAGAAAGGCTTCACTGAAAATATCGTTCACAAGATGTATCAGTGTGCAGAGGAATGTTATTCCGGCGTGGATGCGGACAGTGTGGAAGTACAGCAGTTTCCTCAGATGATCAATGAACTCATGGAGCAGATGGAGCTCTGCAATACATACCTTGAGGAACTGATCGAAGATGCCAGTAAGCTTCCTTCCTTTGCGATTCTGCTCAGTATTCCTGGAATTGGCAGGAACATCGCGGCACGGATCATCGCGGAAATCGGCGATGTCACACGTTTCAGAAATGCACGGGGCATCGTAGCATATGCAGGACTGAATCCGAAGATCAATCAGTCAGGTGAGAAGGATGGGACCCACCTGGCTATATCCAAGAAAGGGAACAGACATCTGAGGTGTCTTCTTTATCTGGCAGTCACGTGCAACTACAGACTGAAAAAGGGAGATTCTATTTATCAGTTCAACCAAAAGAAAAGGCAGCAGGCTGCATCTCCATTAAAGCCCAAAGCTGCCAATATCGCTGCGGCGGATAAACTATTGGTAGTAATTTATTCGCTTATGAAGAACGGCTCAACTTTCCGTTCCTAAGCAGATTATAGAACGAATTTTCAAAACCGGGGAGCCTGTCTCCTCTTTTCGTGGTGGCCGATCAGAAAAATTCTGAAGCTTATGAATTTATCGAAGAAATCTCCGAAAAAAGGCTTGATTTAAGTTATCAAATTTTTGTTTTCCTGCCTGTACTTTCAGTCACTGAGCATAAGAAAAGACTGCATAAGCTGGTTGAATCCAGCCTTCTGCAGCCTTTCCTGCCGTTTACCGGATCTGCCAACCAGCTGCGGCATCAATCATGACATCCTGTGGTATCAGGATGGAGGAATCAGTCCGTGTACTCTAGGTTCTTTCCTGTTTCCTTGTCGAAGACATGGACGACATTTCCGCCGAATGTGAAGTTCACTGTGGAACCGATGGCGAATGTCTTGTTGCCCTGAAGATCCAGTGTCGGAACAATGATGATGCCATCCTTGCCCATTGCATTGATATGCAGATGCACGGATGCGCCCATCAGTTCAGAGACATCCACTGTGCCCTGGATCATCTTGTCAGCAGGTCCCTGCAGGCTGATGTGCTCCGGTCTGACACCGACTGTGACATCTCTGCCCTCAACATTGTGTGCCTTCAGGTGTGCATTCTTCTCATCACTGAGTTCAATCACTGCATTCTCAACCTGTACGGCATACTTGTCACCGTTCTTGATCAGCTTGCCATCATAGAAGTTCATCTGCGGTACTCCGATGAATCCTGCTACGAAGATGTTGACCGGGTTGTCATAGACTTCCTGCGGTGTGCCTACCTGCTGGATCACGCCGTCCTTCATGATGACGATTCTGTCGCCCAGTGTCATGGCTTCTGTCTGGTCATGGGTGACGTAGATGAATGTTGTCTTGATTCTCTGTCTCAGCTTGATGATCTCTGCTCTCATCTGGTTTCTGAGCTTTGCGTCCAGGTTGGACAGCGGCTCATCCATCAGGAGGACCTTCGGCTCACGCACGATGGCACGGCCGATGGCAACACGCTGTCTCTGTCCACCCGAAAGAGCCTTCGGCTTACGGTCGAGATACTGTGTGATGCCAAGGATCTCGGCTGCCTGGTTGACCTTGCGGTCGATCTCTTCCTTCGGTACCTTTCTGAGCTTCAGCGGGAACTCAAGGTTCTGTCTGACCGTCATGTGCGGATAGAGTGCATAGTTCTGGAATACCATTGCGATATCCCTGTCCTTCGGTGCGACATCATTGACCTTCTTTCCGTCAATGAGCAGATCGCCGCGGGTGATTTCTTCCAGTCCGGCCACCATTCTCAGTGTTGTGGATTTGCCGCATCCGGAAGGTCCGACCAGTACGATGAATTCCTGGTCTGCAATGTCCAGATTGAAGTCCTGTACGGCAAGTACGCCCTCTTCTGTTACCTTGAGATTGTGCTTCTTCTTGCCGTCACCGGCGTTGGGATAAACCTTTTCAATGTGTTTCAGTGATACGGTTGCCATAAGATATCTGCCTCTTCCTTTCTGAAGAATTCTGAAGCTTCCGCGTGTCAGCCTCTGCAGGTGCTGACCCTTCCCGTGGGACGTTTTTCAGTCCAGAGTGTCTTCCGTTTTCTCGTTGACGGGAAGTCTGTCATACAGTGCTGTCCAGCTGCGAAGCTTTCTGGCCTTGAATCTGTAAGCGAATGTGTTACTGCAGATCGTATTTCTCCACATCCATGATTGCCTTGCCCTGGCACACAAATGAGATCTGATCTGCACTGATTCTTGTATAAATCAATACGGTCATGACATATTCGCCATTGTTGATGAATGCCTCTGCGCTGTTGTCATCCAGGATCAGGCGTACCGACCACTCACCCGGTTTTGCGCACGGTGTGAGGGCTCTGCGCTGATGAATGATGGCACGGCGGCTTCCGCTGTGCTTCCGGTCGATCTTGGTTATTTCTTCCTCCAGATGGAAACTGAGCGTAGTATGGAAATCTGCATCTTCTGCAAAGTGAATGGCAAACTTTCTGTACAGATTTTCAGCTTCCACCGGACGGACTCTGACAGTCAAGTCCACCCTTCTTCCGGAGATATCCGGGAGCTCAATTTCGTCGTCTATAAGGATGCCGTGATGCTCAACCTTGTTTCTTCTGAGGTTTTCAAGTTCGCGGACCGGAGTCTCATACAGACGGTTGTTGATCAAATGCAGTTCACGTGGCAGCGTCATCTGTCCGATCCAGCGGTCCATCCTGCGGTCGACTGCCCTGGAGGTATCCCAGTTCTGCATCCATCCGATCATGACCCTTCTGCCATCCGGTGTCAGAATGGTCTGTGGCGCATAGAAATCAATACCGTAGTCAATGGCCTGGTCATGTTCCTCCGTGAAGTTCAGATTCTCATCTGCACTTCCGATCAGGCAAAGTGTTCCGTCGCCATTGTGATATTCAAATCCTCTTGGCAGCATGTCCTGTGGAGATGTGATGGCGACATACTTTCCATCCAGTTCAAAGAAGTCCGGACACTCCCACATCAAGCCAAACCGACCCTTGTTCTCAACAAGAATATGATCGAACTGCCAGTTGATCAGATCTTCGCTGCGGAACAGAAGCAGCTGCCCATCGTGGTCACAGGACTTCTGTGAGCCTGTTACACAGTACCAGTGACCGTTATGGCGGAAAACCTTGGGATCTCGGAAATCCATCGTGGAAGCCTTCTTTGGAAGCAGGGCCTTGTCCATGATCGGATTTCCTTCATACTTCACATAGTCAATGCCATCACCGAATGCAATGTTCTGCGTCTGTTCACGAAGGCATGAACCATCCGGCATTTCGACATCGACATTTCCGGTATAGATCAGAGCCTGCCTGCCATCTTCCATGGTGACGGCACAGCCCGAGAATGCACCGGTGCGGTCATACAGCTGATCCGGTGCCAGCGCTGCAGGCAGGTATTCCCAATGCAGAAGGTCATCCGAGACAGCATGTCCCCAGTAGCAGGGACCCCATTCTGTCTGATAGGGGTAATACTGATAGAACATGTGGTATCTCCCCTTGTACCAGGAAAAACCATTGGGATCATTCATCCATCCGACCCTTGCACTCAGATGGAATCCAGGTCGCTGTGCAATCAGCCGGCTGTTGATCTCTTCATATTTTCTTGCATCACGTAGGATATAGCTCATACGGGCCCTTTCTATGTTCTGAAGAAAGCCGGCAGGTTTCCCTGCCAGCTTCTTTGTTGTTCAGCAGTTCACTCAGCTCTTCTGATATCTGTCGTAGACATCCTGGTAAACCTTGAGAAGTTCATCCATGCCGCAGTCATCGCTCAGCTTTTCCTTGTATGCTTCCCACTCATCATCGGTAGGTGCACCATTCTTGAGCCATATAGCTTCATTTTCAGAGACTGTGTTCTGGAAGTCTTCCTTGTACTGGTCGATGATGTCAAGCTCATCCGCAGTATAGACAGCATCAATCGGATAGGTTGTCGGATCCTTGACGAACTGCATCCAGAAATCGTTGAGGTCGTTCAGTCTTTCAACCGCTCTTGGTTCAAGAGCGAATGTGCTCTTGTAGTAGTCGGAGAGGATCAGCTTCGGTCCTGCAACTTCATATTCAGACTTGACTTCTCCAGCAGACTTGCCGAACTTCTCCCTTGCTTCCTCGTCAGAGATGGACTGCCATACACCGTTTGCATCCTGACCGGTGAAGAAGACATCCTTCGGACCATACTGCAGCTGCATTACGTTTTCCGGTTCATACCAGAGATCGTAGAACTTCAGCAGATTGATCGGAGATTCGCACTTGGAAGTGATTGAAAGCTGACCGGAATTGGTAACGCCACCGGTACGGACAGTGACATTATAATCACCATCAGGTCCCTTGAGAACAGGAAGGAAGACATAGTCCTCGGCATAGTCGCCCATGAGTTCTTCGATGTACCACCATGTAGCAACACCGACTTCACCCTGCTGGCACTTTGAAATGTATGTGGTATCTGACTGATCGGAAAGTGCTTCCTGATCGATCAGGCCTTCCTCAACCCAGTCATGGAAGTATGTGATGGCTGCACGGTAATTGTCATCATCAGAAACGAAGTTGACCTTGCCGTCCTTCTGGACTTCCAGATCATTGCAGATATCATTCGGCCAGTTGGTGAAGCCGAAGCCTGCATAGAAGATGTTCTGGCCCCAGCACCACTGGTCCATACCGAAGGACATCGGGATTGTAGTATCAGCACCGTAATCCTTCTGCGCCATGTTGTTGTCCTTGAATGCCTTCAGGACATCATGGAGTTCATCCAGTGTCTCAGGCATCTCCAGTCCCAGTTCATCCAGCCATCTCTTGTTGATCATGGAGAACTGCGGGATTGTGAAAATTGAGTAATCCTGATCAGCACCGATTGCTGCAGTGCCCATCTTCTCTGCAGAAGGCAGACCATAGATCTTGCCATCATCCATTGTGATAGCCTTGCGGATATCCGGATGATCAGCCAGGATCTTGGTCAGGTTCGGCATATATTCTTCCGTGATGTACGGTGTCAGGTCAATGAATGTACCATCTTCACCATAATTTGTCAGATCATAGTTGGAGAAACCGACACCCTGGAAAGCATCCGGCAGATCATCGCCGGCGATACGGATGTTAACCTGCTCAGAAAGGTCATCGGACTTTGTCGTCCAGTTGATCTTAATGCCTGCCTGATCCTGGAGTTCCTTCAGGATTTCCTTCTGGTCATACGGGGAAGACAGTGCACCGATTGCAGACATGACTTCAAATTCAGTCTGGTCTGTACCTGTCTTCGGCTCATCGTCTGCAGCATCACCGCCGCCTCCGCAGCCAGCCATGGAAACTGCCATAATGCCAGAAAGCAATGCGATTGATAATTTCTTGTAATTCATTATTCTTTCCTCTCTTAATTTTTTCGGAAGTAATTGTTTTGTTGAATGAAAGGATCAGCCTTTGACAGCACCAGCCATCATGCCCTTTTCGAAATAGCCCTGGATGAACGGATAGATGATCAGCATCGGAGCGGCTGCCACAACGATGGAAGCGAACTTGATGGATTCTGTCAGTTTATTCAGTTCAGCATAGCCGCCGGATATGGTGCTTGCCTGGGATGCTGTTGCGCTGGACTTAATGAGGACTTTTCTCAGTACAAGAGGCAGCGGTGCATACTTTTCATCAGGCAGGTAGATCATAGCGGTGAACCAGTCGTTCCAGTAGGCGACCATCGAGAAGATGGACATAACCGCAATCATGGATGTGGATAGCGGCAGGATGATCCTATAGAATGTTGTCCATTTGGATGCACCGTCGATCTCAGCTGCTTCCTTCATTTCCTTCGGGATGGAAGTCTCAAAGAAGTTGCGGACCAAGATTGCATTGCCCACTGCAACGCCGCCCGGAAGGAACAATGCCCAGATGGAGTTGATCAGCCCTGTTTTCTTGACAACCAGGTATGTCGGGATCAGACCGCCTCCGAAGTACATGGTGATGACCAGGAAGATGGAGATCCATTTTCTTCCCGGCAGGTCATGGCAGCTTAACGGGTAGGCTGTCAGGAAAACCATGGCTACGGAGAAGATCGTTCCGATGACGGTGTACTTGATGGAATTCAGATATCCGGTGACGATGCCGTCATCTGCAAAGACTGCCTTGTAGCCGGCTGATGTAGTGCCGCTTGGAAGAAGGAAGGT